>JAGWTI010000095.1 GCA_028876065.1 Nitrospirota bacterium | reverse complement strand
ATCGAGATCTTCTATAACCGCCAGCGGCGTCAAGCCAGACTGGGGTATCTCTCACCGGCAGCTTTTGCACAACAGTGTTATCGGCAGCAACAGGCCGCATGATGCGGCCACGTATGGCGTCTACTATTGACGACCGACCTCACTTCCATTAACTGGCGGCGGGGAAACGCCTTCGTTCCAAAGCGTTCATTGGCGATCTCAACCATCAAATTGGCGAGCTCGTAAGAATCAATTTTCATAGATATAGATAAGAGTCAGGACATGTGGTCATCCATCATAAGCCTGGCTCAGATGGCATGGGGGAAGACGTCCCGCTCGATGCGGCGGCCTGACTCCCGCAAGGCAATCTTCAGGGCGTAGCTTGTTTGCAAATTGAGCCAGAACTGCTTATTCATCATGGCCTTCGGTCAGTGATAACTCACTAACGCAGCGTGGCCGAGCGGGCGCGTTTTCGAGCGGGCCGTTTGGGTTGCTTGCGGGAAACATGGTGCCGGCTGCGGGTGCCCGGCGCGGCGATCTTGGCAGCGTCCACCAGCAACCGCAGGGCTCGATTCACGGATTCGGTGTCCTGAAAGACATTCGCAATCTCTGGGTCAACGAGCACCAGGTTCGTCCCGGCCGTCGCCCGTCGGTAGTACTTGCCGCGGACTCCTCCCTTGAGCCGCGAGAGGTTGTATTCCGACCGCAAGTCGTCATTCTTTCTCATGTGGGACGTTTTCTGTTTCACCGGTCTTACGGTAGGCGTTGACGCCATTTGTTGGGATCGCGGGAGGCATGAAACACGCCATAGACGGTTACCGTGCCAGCCCCACGTTCGTAGAAGACCGCGTACGGAAAGCGGCGCACCAAGCCTCGTCTATAGTTCTCATGAATGACGGCATGCATTTCGGGTAGACGGCAGATCGCTTCAATACACGCATCGACGCAACTCAGGAATTCTTCACCCAAGCCTCCTCGTTGATCCTCATACCAACTGTAAGCGTCGGCAATGTCCTGTCCCGCCTCCGGTGCGACGATCAGTTCAGCGGGCACGACGACTGCGGACTCTTCGTTTGACTTCATCCCACGAGAGCCCAGCAGCCGGGTTCTTCATGAGGTTGGCCTTCCTTCTGGCGAGTTCTTCCTTCTGCCAATCATGAACGGGGACCGCTTGGGGAGTTGCGGCAAGGTCATCCCATAGGTCTTCCACGAGTTGGAGTTTTTCCGATGGGCTCAGGTCAAAAATCGAGGGAGTGGACGGGTTCATAAGAAGTCCCCCTGTAAGCTGTAGCAGACCGCTTAACTATCCACTCTTATAAAAGCCGTGTCAAGAAGACCTGTGCCGCCGTGCAGGACGGGCCGGAGTGTTACGTCGGTCGCTCGGATTGCAGCCAGGCCAGCGCATCGGGCGGGTCGTTGAAGTAGCGAATCGAGAAACCGACGTTTCTCGCCGTCGTTTCGAAGAACGAATAGAAGAGCTTGTTGACCTTGGTATCGACGACGGCCGTGGTCACTTTGGGCAGGTCGCGAGGGTACCGCCGCACGTGGAAGAACGTGTCCGCCATGCTCATCCGGCCTTGGAATTGGCGGACGTCGATGAGCACTTTGACCGCCGGGGCAGCCCGAACGGCTTTGAAGACGTCCTGGGCGATCTCGTCGGCATTGTGCGCGCCGCCCCTCCCCGAGATCTCAATCTCAAGGACGTCTTCGTGCAGCCGGATTTGGATCGTATAGTCCAAGATCCTGCTCCGTTCACGCTGGCGGGTCATTGCCGATAAAGCCGGGCCGGGCACCATGATACCGTAACAGTACGCGATGCGCCAGAGCGCTTCCATGACACCCGTTCGAATCCACCTGGTTCTGACGGCCACCTGCGATTGTAGGGTGTTGAGGCCTTTTCTCGAGGCACCCAATGGCTCCATGCTATAGTGATAGGCGATGGGAAAAGAGAAAGACAGCGGCGAAAAGGTGGTGGCCTCGAACCGGAAGGCCTTCCACGACTATCACATCGAAGAGAAGATGGAGGCCGGGATCATGCTGAAAGGCACGGAGGTCAAATCCTTGCGCGCCGGCCTGGTCAACCTGAAGGAGAGCTATGCCAGCGTGGACCAGCATGGCGAGGTCATCCTGCACCATTGCCACATCAGCCCCTACAGCCACGGGAACATCATGAACCACGATCCCCTCCGGCCACGCAAGCTGTTGCTGCACCGGAAGGAGATCAGCCGCCTGCTGGGCCAGACACAACAGAAGGGCCTCACGCTCGTGCCGCTGCGCATTTACTTTAGCCCCCGTGGCCAGGCCAAGGTCGAACTGGCTTTGGCGAAAGGCAAGAAGCAGCATGATCGTCGTGAGGCGATCAAGGAACGGGAAGCAGGCCGTGAGGTGGAACGGGCGATGAAAGGGGCGAGGCGTGGAGAGTAACGGGAGAGGGAGTGAGGGTGTGTAAGAGAGGAACGACGGAGGTGTAGCGATGAACACCGACAAATGGTTGGGCTCTGGGCTGGGGATCGTCGCGCTCGTGCTGGCCGGTTGTCTGCCGTCGCAGTGGGAGTATCTGGGGCGGGCCAACGGCCATGCAACCCAAGAAGAGGTCAAAGAACGGTTGGGAGAACCGCAACAAACCAAAATGCTCCCGGACCAGACCCAGGTCTGGACCTATCGGTATGAGGTCAGCTCGTTTCCGGGCAGGCGGGGCGATATGAGGGGCGGCGCCTCGTGCATCGATTATGTCCTCACGTTCAACAGCAAGAACATCCTCACCTACTGGACGCGGAAGCCCTGCAATACATTGTGACCGTGACGTCGGAATGGCCGGGCGGGCGCGCCCCGCTAGGTCGAGAGCCCCTCGGAGGCGCTGGGCCGTTCCGCGAGGCACCGTCGCAGCGACACGAAGTGCAGGAAGTAGGCGATCGGAACCAGCACCGTCGGAAGCCAGACCACCGGGAAAGACGCGATCACGAAGGTGGGAACCGATAGCTGCAAGAGCTGGAACGGATAGGGGATCGACAGGACTCCATGGGCCAGGACGGCGGTCACGAAGGACAGGCCGATCAGATTCCAGCCGATAAGGACGTGCCGGAGTGATTCTTCACCGTCGCGGCGGAGCCAGATCGCCAAGACGACGGCCGTGACTCCCGTCAAAATGTCGAAATTCCTCCCGTGAAACGTCATCTCGACCGCGAACAGGTTCCGCGCCGCCAGTTCCGCCATCAGCACTTCGACCGGAATCCGAAAGCATTGCAGGCCGACCAAATACAGTTGCGGAATCTGCGCCAGGTCTCCGCTCCACCGGGAGAACCAGGCCAGCCAGATGACGAACACCAGTTGGGTCACCACTAGGATCGGAATGCGTGGATGCCCGGTCCCGAAGTCGGCCAGGGTTCCCGAAGCGGCCAGGGCAGCGGTGAGGGCCGCCCAGCCGACCATGACCCCGACGACCCACCAGAGCTGGCGTGACCGTCTGATCAGCAGGATGGTCAGCGCGGCCAGTACAGCCAAGGGGAGGAGGAAGAAGCCGGTCGCGATATCGTGGGGGACGGTCGGCATGCAATGAGTCAGAATAGCACAGTGAGAGACCGCTGCCCATAGCGCTAGTTGCCGGAACGAGGTTCATCCCATATAATGGAAACGGACTCGTTGAAGATCAAAGGGGGGTGACAGGCTTCGACGGGGATTCAGAGGCCGGCGGTGCGTGTCGAGCTCTCGGGGTCTCGTAAAACCTCCGGGAAACTAGCAACTGCCAACCAAGAACTGGCACTCGCGGCTTAACTGACCGCGACGTCCCTCCGCCTGAGGCCCGCGGGGGTGGAAGGGGCGCGATGCAGCGGGCTGGTCCAAGGCTGGTGCTCAGCGGCCGAGGACGAGACAATACTGGGCTAGCGGCCGTTCTAAGCCTGCCGATGGGCGTGGGCGGCAGCGAAACCTAAACGATCGGCTACACACGTAGATCCGTTGCGCTGACGGTCTTCGGACGCGGGTTCAATTCCCGCCACCTCCACCATACCTCGCTCCTTAGCGCGATAGAAAATGCCCTGTCGCTTGGCCAGCGGGCAGTGGCGCGCCCGAAAATGCCCGGTTCATTTGCCGCCGGGCAATGGCGCGCCAACCTTACCAACGGGCCATAACGTTCCTGGCCCATGGAAAGGTGTCGCGCCGCGCGACATACATATCAACCTTCGATTGAACCGGCGCCTCTTTATCGGTTGATCGAGTTTGAGGCGTCGGAGAAACACCTCGAGGCCCCCGGCTGCCAACGGCGCGGGGGCTTTCTTTTTTTCTCGTCTCCTCCTATGCTGCTCCTTATGGCCCTTCGCTCCTACCCGGCGCTTCTTCTGATCGCCTCCCTCCTGGAAGGCTGCGAGTTCATGATGCCGAACCCCTACACGACCCCCGTGTCTGTCGTGGTGACGGTGACGGAAGCAGCCGTGGACGAGCGGACGCTCGATGAGATGGAAGATGACCTCAAGGTAAAAACCGCCATTCTGCGGGCCCTGGCGGGCGAAGGAAAAGACTTGTTTATGGCCGTCAGCGTGGATGTCTATCAGGGGGACGTGCTGATGACGGGGGCGGTGAAGACGTCGGGGGACGATCAGAAGGCCGAAGCCCTGGTCAAAAAGGTCGAAGGAGTCAGCCATGTCTACAACGAGTTGCACATCACGGAAGATTTCGGCATGCGCGAGTCTATGCGGGATACCGGGATCGAACTCAAGGTGAAGTTCGCCGTCATGTCCGGGGCCGGCTTCCGCTACCCCAACTACCGCTGGCGGGCGACCAACGGAACCGTCTACCTGTTCGGGATTGCGCAGACCGAAGAAGAATATGACGCGGTTTACGACAAGGTCCGCGGAATCACCGAAGTCGAGCGCCTCATTACGCACATCCGGATCAAGCCCCAGGCGAGTCCGGAGGAGAAACCGCCGGACCAACCGCACGAGGCCAAGCCGGTGTCGGCCCTTCCTCCCAAGGCCCCCGCGCAGCAATGACCGGTCGAAGCGACACGAGGTCTACGGCTGGCGACATTAGACCAGGAGACGCTCGATGAAACGGTACCGCGTCAAACCCGGCGTAAGCGTGAAGCTCGACGCGATCGACCCGGACGACGTGGGCGACTATCAGAAGAACGGGGAAGGCAAAACCAAAGCCAAGGCAGCCACGGCCGACCGCATCGCGCGGCTCGATGGCCTCCAGGAACGCCTCTACGCGAATGCCACCCGGGCGCTGCTGATCGTCCTTCAGGGCATGGATACCAGCGGCAAGGACGGCACGATCAAGCACGTGATGTCGGGCGTCAACCCTCAGGGCTGCCGGGTCGCGACGTTCAAGACGCCTACCTCCCTCGAGCGGGCCCACGACTTTCTCTGGCGCGTCCACCAGGAAGTCCCGCCGAAGGGGCACATCGGCATTTTCAACCGCTCGCACTATGAAGACGTGCTCATCACGCGGGTGCATGGGCTCATCTCGGACAAAGAGTCAAGGCAGCGGTTCGATCAGATCAAGGAATTCGAGACATTGCTCCACGAAAACGGGACCGCCGTACTCAAGTTCTTTCTGCACATTTCCAAAGAGGAGCAACGGGAGCGGCTGGAGGCGCGCGTCCGCGATCCGGACAAGCGGTGGAAGTTCAGCGCCGGCGACATCGAAGAGCGCAAACTCTGGAACGAATACCTGGCGGCCTTCGAGGACGTGATCTCGGCCACGAGCACCGAGTGCGCGCCCTGGTACATTGTGCCGGCCAACCACAAATGGTACCGGGACCTCGTGGTCGCCGACACCGTGGTCTGCACGCTGGAAGACATGAAGCTCCAATCCCCTCGGGCCCCCGAGGGGATCGACTTCGACAAGCTGAAGATCGTCTGACCCGGGGAACGCGATCCACGCCAACGGACGCGGATCGCCGACACGGCCCTCCGGCTATTTCGGGATTCGGTCCGGGAAATCCGAGATGATCCCGTCCACTCCCAGCCCGACCACCTGCTGAATATCCGCCGGCTCGTTGACGGTAAAGGCGAAGACCGTGAGTCCGGCCTTATGCAGCGCATCCACGTAGGGTTTTGAGAGCGACTCGAAGGCCACGCCGACGTGGGTGGCCTTGGCGTCCAATGCAAAGGCGGCCGGCTGCACGAGGCTGGCGACGAGCAGTGCGAGCGTCTGCGCCGCCGGCTGCAGCCGGCGCAGGCGCAGCAACTCTTCGTGGAAGAACGACGCGACGATCACGGGGCTGGAAAACCCGCTTCGCTTGAGGATGTCCAAGACCGGCTCCACCAGACCGGGGACCTTCAACTCCAGCATCACTCCGACCTTGCCCTCCGCGGCTTTCAGCCCTTCCTCGAGCGTGGGGATGACGTGACCGCCGGGGAGCGTCAGTCGCCGCAGATCGGTCAGGCTCATATCTTCTACGGCGCCCTTGCCGATCGTGAGGCGATCCACGCGGCGATCATGGAAGATCACCAGTTGGCGGTCTTTCGTCGCCTGGATATCCAGCTCGGCGAAATCCACCTTGAGCGTCACGGCTTTCTTGATGGACGCCAGCGTATTCTCCGGCGCATAGCCGGCGGCGCCTCTATGTCCGATTCGAAGCATTCCGTTGTGCCTTTCGTTGAGGTGGCGCGGGGCTTTCTTTTACCCGGCGACTCCCCTACCATAGCACGTCATGGCGGAGAAGAAGACCGGGAAATCCAGGGCCGCCGGCGCCGTCCGCCGCCGCAGAAAACCGGCCGGCTTGTCCACGGGCCTCGCCGCGACGGAACTGCAGGCGGCTGCGCCGACGGGCGAGGTGGCGGCGCTGCATCGGACGATCGAGGACGATGGCGGCAGAGTCCTGGCCGTCTATCGCGAACCCTACGGCGGCCGCTGGGTGCTGCTGGCGGCCCTGCCGATCGAACAAGTGGCCCCGACCCCCCACCAACGCAATCTGTCCGACACGCATGTCCGTAAACTCGAAGGGGTGATCGGGAAACTCGGCCGGTTCCTGGACCCGATCATTGCGGTGCGGGCGAACGAAGGAACGGAGGGCGGCGCACGATACTGGACGCCCAACGGCCACCATCGGCTCTCGGCCATGAAGACGCTGGGCGCCAAGAGCATCACCGCCATCGTCCTGCCGGAGACGACGGCGGCCTATCAAATTCTGGCGCTCAATACCGAGAAGGCCCACAACCTTCGCGAGAAAGCGCTGGAAGTCATCCGCATGTATACCGAGCTGGCTCGCCTGGGCGAGGCCACCGAGGAGACCTACGCGCTGGAGTTCGAAGAGCCCTCGTTCATCACGCTGGGACTCTGCTACGAAGAGCGGCCCCGCTTCAGCGGCGGGGCCTACCAACCGGTGCTGAAACGGGTGGAGGCCTTTCTGAACAAGCCGCTGCGCGCCGCGCTGGCGGTTCGGCAACAACGGGCCAGGGCCCTGCTCGATCTGGACGATCTTGTGATCAGGCAAGTCGAGGCCTTGAGGGCCAGGGGCCTGAGCAGCCCCTATCTGAAAAGCTTCGTGGTGGCGCGGATCAACCCGGTGCGGTTCCGGCCGAAAGAGGCGGAGCCCCTGTCGTTCGACGACGCGCTGGATCGCATGGCGAAGGCCGCAGCCAAGTTCAATCCGGAGAAGATCAAGCTGGATGATTTGGCCCGCTCGGGCGGTGCTCCGGACGAAAGTGAGTAGGCTGCTGAAAAAGACTCCCAACTTCGTTCTCGGTCACTCGAACCCCTCAACGTACAGTGCAGAGTACGCCTCGGGGTCCTCGTTCCCTGCGGCCTCGTTGGCTAGTCATTTTGAGCAGCCTGCGTTTCATTTTCCATTGAGGAGCGTCTGACATATGTCCTTCGCCCCGCAGCGCGTCGAACAGGAATGGACCGTGGATGCGCCTGCGTCGCTGGTCTGGGATGTCCTCGGCCACACGGACCGGCTGAACCGTGATGCGGGCCTCCCCTCCGTGCAGATCAGTTCCTTTGACGATGAAGACATCGGCCGCCCCGTGCGGGCGCGTCTGTACGGGTTGCTCCCCTTGGCGTGGACCGAGTACCCCTTCGAATGGGTTCGTGGCTCGACCTATTCCGTCCAGCGGGATTACACGCGAGGCCCGTTGGTGCGGTTTCGCGGGGGCGTGGAAATCCTGCCGGCCGGGAGCGGCTGCACCGTACGGATGTTCGCGGAGCTCACCCCGCGCAACCTGCTCGGCAAACTGGCCATTCCCCTGGTCGGGCGCGACACCCTGCAGAAGGCCAAGGCCTATTGCGCCAAGGCCATCGCTCAGCTCCAGGCCCCCCAAGTCGGCCCTCCGACAACTCCCGGATCGGTGCCGACGGGCCGTGCGGATCGCACGGCGCTCCAACCCTGTGCCCGCCGGTTGGGGGTTGTCGCGTCGCTGGACCAGGGCATCGTCGGCCGCCTGTTGCGCCATCTGGACGAAGGGGGCGACGACGAAGTCCTCCGCATGCAACCCTACGCCCTGGCCGCCCGCTGGCGGACCGATCCGCACGAGACGTTGCGGGTCTTCCTGCATGCGACGCGGGCCGGCTTGCTCAGTCTCCGGTGGCAGCTCCTGTGCCCCAATTGCCGGGTCCCGACGGGCGAAGCGGAGACGCTGTCGCGCGTGGAGCGGCAATTCCATTGCGACACCTGCGGAATCGACTACGACGCGAATTTGGACCGCTTCATGGAACTGCGCTTTCGGGTCCATCCGACGATCCGCTCGGCGCAGGACTTGGTCTTTTGCTTCGGCGGGCCCTACCTCGCCCCGCATATCCTGATCCAGCATCTCCTTCGGCCTGGCGATCGGCGCGAGTTGTCCGTCACGCTCGACGACGAGGCCTATCGCATCAGGACGCTTCGGCGCAACGACTCGTTGCTGCTGCTGCCGGGCCGCCCTGCGGGAGACGGGCCACGCCTGGCCGCCTATCGCGAAACGGGCTGGGAGGCGGACGACCGGTCGTTTTCCCCCGGCCCGTTCTCGCTGGCCTGGAGGAACGAGACGGACCAGATCATCGGGGTCGTCCTCGAGCGCCTGCGGTGGGACGATCGAGCCGTCACCGCGGCGAAGGTGGCCGCGCTGCAGGAATTCCGCGACCTCTTCGGCTCGGAAGTGCTCGCCCCCGGCCTGGAGATCGGCGTGGATTCGGTGACGATCCTGTTCAGCGATTTGAAGGAATCCACGCGTCTCTACGAAGAAGCGGGGGATGCCCCGGCCTACGGCCACGTCCGGCGGCATTTCGATTTTTTGAAGGAGCGGATCGCCCGGCACCAGGGTGCCGTCGTGAAGACGATCGGCGATGCCGTCATGGCGGTGTTCCATCGCCCGGCGGACGGGGTCGGCTGCGGCCTGGCCATCCAGCGGGACCTTCCTTCGTTCAATGCGTCCCTGCCGGATCGGCCTCCGCTGGTGATCAAGCTCGGCCTGCATCACGGCCCGGCCATCGCGATCAACGCCAACGGACTGTTGGACTATTTCGGGCGAACGGTGAACGTGGCCTCGCGCCTGCTCCGGGAAAGCGTCGGCGGCGACCTGGTGCTGGCAAAGGACGACCTGGAGGACGTACTGGTTCGCGAGATGCTGGCCGAGAGCCGGGCGACCATCGTCGCCGAATGGACCTGCGCGCTGCGCGGGATCGCGCAGCCCTTGCCGTTGTGCCGGATCAAGGCGGCGGGCTAAGATACGGGAGCGTGGCGCTGTTCAAAGGGGGATATCATGGGATTGGCCGACAATAAATGTGTGCCGTGCAAGGGCGGGGTGCCGCCGCTGGAGCCGGCCCGGGTTCAGGACCTGCTGAAGCAACTGGGGCGAGGCTGGTCGCTCAACCAGGCGGGACACATCGAACGACTCTATACCTTCAAAGACTTTGCCGAAGCTCTGGCCTTCGTGAACAAGATCGGCGCCATCGCCGAGGAAGAAGGGCACCATCCAGACCTCTACCTGGCCTGGGGCAAGTGCAAGATGGAAATCTGGACCCACAAGATCAACGGCCTGACCGAGAGCGACTTCTACCTGGCCGCGAAAGGCGACCGGGTCTTCGAGAGTTTCCGAGCGGCGTGACCCCCCAAAGCCAATCGCTTTCAGCCGTTGGTAGGTTTCTCCAGGTGCACGGTATAGGCCAGGCGATTGCCGAAGTAGCCTCGTTCTCGGAACCTGACTTCACCGGCGAGGCGCGAGACGGTCTGACGGCTCTGGTAGTGAGGGTCAAAGAGGGTTTCCGTCACGGACAGGACTCCTCCCGGTTTCAGGGCGTCGAAGATCTCTTTCAGCGCGCCGGCGCGATCCGGAATTTCCCCCAAGACCGTGACAAGTAGCGCCCGGTCGAACCGGCCACGACCTAGTTTCCCTTCGCCGGCTCCAGCCTGGACGAATTCAATGTTGGACAGATTCGCCGCCTGAGCCTTTTCCTTCGCTCGGGCCAGCATGCCCGCTTGAAGGTCCACCGAGACCACTCGACCGGCAGGCCCCACCCGCTGCGCAGCCGGTACCGTGAGTCTCCCGGGACCGCAGTCAAAATCCAGCACGGTCATGCCGGGCTGAAGTTCGAGATGGTCGAGGATGACCGCCGCACGATTGTTTTTCGCAAAGGGATTATCGAGTTCGACGCACCACCGAAGCCAGACCGGGCAAGGCAACGACTGGCGGCGCGACGCAATGAGCCACACGACCGTGGCCACGACGGCAAGGGCTATGGCGACGAACAAGAGGGACATAGATGTTCCCTTTTCTATTCAGCTGGCAGGATGTTGAAAAAGTCTGTCCCCTTACGGGCGTGTCTACGGAATCGGGGGGTAGCTCAAAACACCCTCAATGTGTCCTTCTTCTCATTGAAGCCCTAACGTCAGCGGTCAGCGGCCGAAGCGAGCGGAGCGAGCCTCGGTCCACTGCAGTGCGGAGTTAGACCGCTCACCCGTTGATTTTGTCGATATAGGTTTCTTCGTCCAAACATTTTTGTAGGACAGCGTCGAGTCGATCGAGGAGCTGTTCGAATGATTCTTGGGGGCAACGCACAAGCGCCACAAGCAAGTTGCTGCCATCGGCGGCGGTTGCCGCACAAGCGATTGTGCCCAACACGTCCGAGGGCAATGTCCCCTTCGCTGGGGCCAGTGAGTCGATGTTCGCTCAACGTGAAGTTTTCTTCATCGCCATCTATCGGAGCGAGCGGGAGTGGGCAATACTACTTCGCGCCGCAGACTATGCAACGTGCCGGCATCTTTGCGGCGAAAGAACCGTGTGCCTGCTGACAATAACCGTTATGACAGATATAACAGTATCGCGCAGTGAGCCGGTGCTCGCGGAGCATGTCTTCGCAAAGCACGCAGGCCACCCACTTTCCATCCTCGATCGCAGCCTTGCCATCGGGATATAACGTATGGGCCGGCGTGAGATCCTCGTTCCACCCTCGCACGTTGGTCTTCGTCGTCGCCTGCATTTATAACCTCTCTGGTTCCGTCGTCACGCGTTGACGGTTTGCCGAGTCGGTCTAACCAGTGAGTATCTTGGTCAGGATATTATCGTGATCACATTCCAGGCACATCAGCTACATCGACTGAGCTAGGATCGAAAAAGTAGACGCCTTCAACCTGCTATATTTACGGGCTGGAGGTGTTGGATGGAAACATTACCGCGACAGAAGTACACGAAGGAATTCCGTGAGCAGGCCGTGCGATTGGTGCTCGAACAGACGTGCACGATTCCGGAGGCGGCGAGACGACTCGCCATGTCGAACAAGACGCTGGCGAACTGGGTGTTTCGGGCGCGGCATGGACAGCTGGCGGGGCTCGACGAGCACCGACGGCCGGTCACCGATCTCGAGGCCGAGGTGTCACGACTCAAGCGGGAGCTGGCCGAGGCCCGCATGGAGCGCGACATCCTAAAAAAAGCCACCGCGTACTTTGCCAAGGCGCAGCTGCCCGGTACGCACTCATGACGACGCTGCGAGCCCACGATCCCCTGGTGCTGCTGTGCCGCGTGCTCGAGGTCTCCCGGAGCGGCTACCACGCGTGGAAGCGGCGCCGCCCTTCGAAACGCGCCCAGGAGAACGCGCGCTTGGCCCTGGCGATCCAAGCGGCCCATGTGCGCACCCGCCAGACCTACGGGCCTGAACGTCTGCACGAGGAACTGAAGGCCGAAGGGATCACGGCTGGTATCGGGCGCATCAAGCGCCTGCGCAAGACACTCGGCCTGCGCTGCAAGCAAAGGCGCACGTTCAAGGCCACGACCAACTCGGCGCACCGCCTGCCGGTGGCGGAGAACCTGCTCGAACAGAAGTTTGAGGCCAGCCGGCCCAACGAAACGTGGGTCACCGACATCACCTACGTGCCGACCGTTGCGGGCGGGCTGTATCTCTCCGGCGTCAAGGACCTCCACACCGGCGAGATTGTCGGGTACGCGATGGGGGCCCGCATGACCCAGGACCTGGTGGAGCGAGCGCTATCCCAGGCCGTTGCGGCCAAACGCCCCGCGCCAGGCCTGATTCACCACTCAGACCGCGGGAGCCAGTATTGTGCGCAGGCCTACCAGGCGCTCCTGCGACAGGCCGGCATGAAACCCTCGATGAGCCGCCGGGGCCATGGCTACGACAACGCGCCCATGGAAAGCTTCTGGGGCATCCTGAAGAACGCACTGGTGCATCACCGGCGCTACGAGACCCGCGAGCAAGCCCGGCAGGAGATCACCGAGTACATCGAGATCTTCTATAACCGCCAGCGGCGTCAAGCCAGACTGGGGTATCTCTCACCGGCAGCTTTTGCACAACAGTGTTATCGGCAGCAACAGGCCGCATGATGCGGCCACGTATGGCGTCTACTATTGACGACCGACCTCACT
>JAGWTI010000094.1 GCA_028876065.1 Nitrospirota bacterium | reverse complement strand
AACGGAGGAGTCGCCCCGCTCTTCAACCTCACAGGGCCGGGCAACTTCTACGCGGACGCGCAAGGCACCCAGGGCTTCATGTATACCCCTGGGGCCAATTTTGAATCCTACAATTTCCGCGTCCCGAACGGACAGGCTTGGAGCGGAGCCATAATGACCCTGGGGCCCAATTTGAGCGTTGGTTTGATTGCTGGAGGTAACCAAGCAAGCTTCTCCACTTCAACTGGAACTGTTATTCAAGCTCCCTCAGCACTGGTCTTCCCTTCGGCCCCTAGACAACCTCCCCCGCTGCCGCGCATCCAGTCGTCCATTCTGGACATAGAAGAGGATATTCCCTAGTCACCCTCGCGTGGCGTGATGAACGGGAGGGAAGTGCCGGCACGGGCTCTTGCGAGGCCTGTGTCATGGCGCGTCTGCCAGGTGCCAGCTCAACGCCAACACATAGCGGGCCACCTGATCGAGAATGTCCGGGGCCACGGTGTCTACCCGATCGGAGGGCTGGTGAAAATGAGGATGGGGGCCGGCGCCGACGATGGTCGCTGTCGGGACCCCGGCTTCCTTGAAAGGGACGTGATCGCCTCCGGGAAAGAAGCCGTAGAGATCCAGTTGTTCCGCGAGGCCGGCTCGCTGTCCCGCCTGTGTTGCCGTTTCTTTCGAGAGTCCGGTAAGCCCTACGGTCAACCGCCCGTTGCCGATACCCGCATGGTCCACGTTGAGCATGGCGATCGTTCGGGTAAGCGGCATGGTCGGTTTGCCCACGTACAGCCGCGAGCCGAGCAGGCCCTGCTCCTCGCCGCTGAAGGAAATGAACAGGATCGTCCGTTTGGGCGCGAAGCCGGCGCTCATGAAAGCTCTGGCCACTTCGATAAGCACTGCGGTGCCTGAGGCATTGTCGTCGGCGCCGGGAAACAAGAGGCCGGCCTGGCGACCGAAGTGGTCGCGGTGCGCGCCGATTACCAGGACCTGTTCTCGCAGGGCCGGATCTTGTCCCGCGATCAACCCCAGCACGTTGACCAATGCCCCAGACGTGTGCTGGCTGTCCCAGGCCAGATGAAGCGCGGCGCTGATGGGCGCAGATCGGGGGGCTCGGTGTTGATTCAACCGCTCTTGCGCCTCGCGCAGCGATCGGCCGTCAGCCGCCAGGAGGTGCTCCGCCAGTTCCGTGCTGATCCAGGCGCCGGGCAACGGACGCTCCTCGTTCGCCTGGCTGGTGAACGCCATCGGCGCGCCGCCGATCCCTCGTCGGGCTTCATAGGCGGAGACGATCGGCCCGGTGGCGGTGAGGAAGGCTACCGCCCCGTGTTGCCGGGCGGCCCGCTCTTTGTCCTCGTGGGTGACCGGTTGGGCATACCCCTCCGGCCTCCCGCGCAGGAAGAGCACGACATGATCGCGCACGTCCAGCCCCGCATACTCGTCCAGCCCATGGGCCGGATCGGAGATGCCATACCCGACGAAGACCAGCGGAGCCTTGGCGTTTGCCGAAGGGGAGTCCAGGATGGGGAGGAAGTCCAGCCCGACTCGTGCCGACACGGTGGCGCCCTGCGTGGTCCATTCCAGGATGGCCGGTGCTTGGATGGAATTGCTGGCGAACGCCTCAGACTGAACCCATAAGGGCCCTGACGCGCTGTCGGGGAGGGGCCTGGTACCGGCTGCAAACAACCCCAGCGAGTCGAACCGTTCGGCCACGAACTGCGCGGATCGCACATCGTCGGCCGTGCCGGTCTGGCGGCCGTTGAACTCCGGGCCGCTCAGGCGCGCCACATCGGCAAGCATCCGGGCGCCGGAGATACCGGCCAGAGCCCCGTCAAGGCCCTGGGCGATCGCCGATTCCTGAGCCACGGCAGTCGTTGAGACCGAGCTTAAGGCGCAGGCGACGACGAAGGCCCGGAGCCGGTTCATAAGAACCCCATTGCGTTGGTGTGAGGCGGCAGGGTACCATGCGCCGTACCAACTGCCAAGACGAGGCCCCATGGGCGATAACGGACTGTTTCCCGCATCCTACAACAAGTTTCTGTCACAGCGTGACGAGGTGAAGGGGTATGAGTTTCAGCATGCCCCCGCCGGCAGCGCCGCGCCGCCGGCCGTGACCTTTCGAGACAAGCTGCATTGGTGGACCTGGGGCCGTTGGCGGCGGATGAAGCAGATTCGCCAGGAGCGGGACAAGTTCCAGCAGGAGATCCTGCAGATGCGAAAAGGTTTGTCTCCCCGCGAACGCTGACGGAGTGCTCCCTGATCCCCCGCCTTTTACTCATGCGTGCCTTGCCGTGTCGCCTCCGGCGACGAGATCCTAGTTGATGAAGTGGGGGACCGTCGGATGAAAGTTTCAGTCGTCGCGGCGGGATCGGCAAGGATTCAGAGGGAAAGATGCCCTGGGACGGGATCATGATTCCTTGAGCGACACCAGCCCCCGGAGGCGGAAGTTGAACTCGATGTTCAAGATTTGGTTCCAGACCGGGCCTTTTGCCTCCTTCGGTCTGGTTCGAGTCCCATCCTCCGGGCTGACCACCTTTCCATACAAGTAAAACCAGTTGACGATGGCGTCGCCGCTCTGGCGGAGCAAGATCCAATGCCGGCCGGACGGTAGGATCGTGTTGGTGCCCTCAAAGGAGAAGGGGACCCATTCGTAGCGGTTCGGAGGGGTGCGGATGGCTGCGGCCCGAACCGGGCGGCTCTTGGCCACGAGTTGGCCGGGCCCCTCGCCTCCGTCGTCGTAAATCTCCACCCAGAGGGTCCCTTGGTCTCCGCCGAACCGGTGCAAGGCCAGAGAGAAATCCTTCACCAAGACGGGCCGCTCCGGCTCGAGCGCTTGCGCATAGAGCTGATCGCCCGAGACATACTCGGCGGTTTCGACCACGTAGCTCCCTTCCATCGAAAACTGGCCGCTTGCTTCTTGCCTGACCGGTTCAAACAGCCTGATCTCTTGCGGAAATTCGAGGTTGCCGAACACGACCGGGAAATCGAAATCCGATGGCTTCAGCTTCTTGGCCGGCGGGGAGGGCGGGGTAGGCGGTGGAAGCACCGGCGTCGGAGGCACCGGAGGCGTCGGCGGGGCGACCCCCTGCAGGGTCGGGGCGTAGAGCAGCTTTTGGGGAGCGGATTCAACGCGCTGGGCTTTGACGACATCCTGGTCCTGGGAAAATTCCGCCTCCACCCGCATGTCCAGAATCTTCGGTTGCTCGTCGCTCCGGCTGCGCCAGGACATCAATCCGTCGGTGTGCACGGCCTTGTTATCCGGGCCGACCTCCATGCGAATGAAACGGGTGGAAACGAAGACGTGGTAGGCTTGGCTGTCGTACATGAGCCAGCCCTGGTCCGGATAGTAGATCTCGATCCAGGCGTGGCGTCCCGCCGCCCAACGGCTGGTCCAGCGTCGCTTGCCGCCCCCTTCGTCCACCTCCCAGGCCTTGTCGAGCGTGCGGCCCCGGACCATACGTGCGGGAATCCCCGCCGCGCGCAACAGGGCCGCCGACAGGTGCGAATAATTCTGGCAATTTCCTTTCCCTTCGCGTTTGGTGGACAGGGCGTCGTAGCCGGCCGGCTCCAACTGGTAATGCAGATGATCCACCACCCAGTGGAGAATCTTGGTCACGGCTTCCTGTTCCGTGGTCGCGCCCTTGACGAGGTCGGCCGCCAGCGCGCGGATTTCTTGATCCTGCGATTGGACCTGTTCCGAGGGCTGCAGGTACAGGGCGACGTCGCGCGGCAATCCTCCGGCGGGCAGCGGATAGGGGGCGGTCATGGGCAGGGGCGAGAAGTCCACCGTGGCGCGGACATCGTAGTCGCTGGCGATCTGGATTTCGCCGGTCGGCGTCAGCCACGTCAACTTGACCGTTCGATTGCCGTAGGGATCGGTGTCCTCTTGGACCGAGGAGGGCTTTGGGGTGGCGGCATAGCGGTAATTGGCGATCGTTTGTTTCGAGGTTTTGGTGTCGCTTGTGGGCGGGGGGACGACGAAGTAGGAGAACTGTTCGATCCCCGCCGGCATGCCGAGTACGGCTCGATCGGTGACATGAAAGGTGGACGCCAGACTGCCGCCCAGCACGAGGGTTCGCGCCATGGGGGACGACGCGGAGAGGAGCAAGACTCCCGTTACGACCAGACCCATGTTGCGGCCGGCGCACAGTTTTCGCATGCAAGGCCCTTGGGTGTCGGTGATGGCCGTGATCTTAGATTTTGAGCGTAAGAATGTCCAGGCGAAACGGGAGTTTTCTCGCGGGCATTCGGCCTGCGGCCCGGACTGGTCCGTTCGGTCTAAGCGTCATGCATGTCCAGTCCGCGGCGGAATTCCCTGAAAGCGTACGTTCATGTACGGTGATCTTCGCTGGATTTTCCCCCCATGCCCGGCTAGACTCCAGGCCGGCCCCAACGCAGGGGGACGAGGATTCGGAGCGTTGTGTGCGCATGACCCGTTATCGCCGTCTGATTATCGCGTTTGTCCTGATTGCCGGTGTCAACCTGGCCCTGGCGGGCGGCTACTGGGTGATGAATCAGGGCCGCACCAACCAGGACGGATCCGAGATCGGCTATCTGCAATGTTTGTACATGACGGTGGTGTCGACCTTCACCGTAGGTTATGGGGAGTTGGTGCCGGTCGTGACGGCGGCGGACCGGGTCTATACGATGCTGGTGATCGTGCTCGGCTTGGGAACCATGGGGTATGCGTTGAGTCAAATGACGGCGTTCGTCGTCGAAGGGGATTTGAAGGAGATCATCGAGAGGCGAAAGATGGAGAAGAGCATTGCCGCCCTTCGGGGCCATTTTATCGTGTGTGGCACGGGCGATGTGGGGCGCTATGTCATCGAGGAGCTCCTGGCGACGAAGCGGCCTTTCGTGGCCGTGGAAACGGACGAAGCGCACGTGAGAAAACTGACCGCCAAGCAGCCGTTTCCCTACGTCGTGGGGGATGCCACCGACGAAGCGGTGCTGGCACAGGCCGGGATCAGGGTCGCCGCCGGAGTCATGTGCGCCCTGCCCAACGACCGCGACAACTTGGTGCTGGCCATGACCTGCCGGCAGGTCAATCCCAGGATCCGGATCGTCGCCAAGGCGCAGGACATCAAATTGTCCCAGCGGATCAAGAGCGCCGGGGCCGATTCCGTCGTGTCGCCGCAGTTCATCGGCGGGATGCGGCTGGTCAGCGAGATGGTCCGGCCGACGGTGGTCAGTTTTCTGGATTTGATGTTGCGCGATATGGACAAAGCGATGCGCGTGGAGGAGATCGAAGTGCAGGCGGGAAGCCAGCTGGCCGGCACGAGATTGGTCGAGCATGTCGTCGCCGACTCCAATGTGTTGGTCATGGCGCTGAAGGCGCCGGGCGCCGACAAGTTCCTGTATGTCCCTCCGTCGGATGCGGTGCTGGAGCCTGGTTGCCTGCTCGTCGTGTTGGGCGAGACGGAGTCGGTGGCCCAGCTGCGGGCCTCAGGGCAGGCTGTGCAGCCGACTCAGCAGGGGGCCGGCGAGGCTTGACGGGAGACGCCACGACGTGGCAAAACTCACACGCAACCGCGCGGATCGGCGGAAACAGACACGACAAGACGGTGGATGAACATGACGCATAGACAGCGAGTGGGTGTGCTGATGGTCGTCGTGCTGGGCTGGTGGGCGCCCTTGGCGATGGAACCGGCACCGGCCTGGGCGCAGGGCGGCAGCAATGCCAACGATGCCATGCAGCCCAAGCTCGACCGGCGCCACCTCTGGAATTTCGATGGAGAAAAGCCGGGCGAGGTGCCGGCCGGGTTTTCGGCCGCCACCATGGGCGAAGGGCCGACGGGGAAATGGAGCGTGGAGCCGGACCCTCAGGCGCCGACTGCGCCGCATCGCCTCACGCAAGGCCAGCCGCATCCAAACAAGGACGGCCTGCAGATTCTCCTGGCGGACGGGGTGGTCTATGATTATGTCGACCTGTCCGTCCGGGTTCGTCCCGCCGGCGATGATCCTCAGGCGGCCGGCGGCGGGGGCGTCATCTTCCGCGCCAAGGACGCGCGCAATTTTTATGCGGCCATTGCCGATGTGGCTGCGAAGAGTTTGGACCTCATCCGGGTGGCGGAGGGGCAGGTTACGGTCATTGCCCACGAGTCGATCACGCCCAAGGCCGGGCCGTGGCATCTTCTGCGGGTCCTGCACGGCACGATTCTCAGCAAGGATCTGATCGAAGTGGCCTTCGACGGGAAAATCGTTTTTTCCACCTGGGACAAGTCCCAGTTCGGAGGCCGGATCGGGCTGGTCACCAGAGGCGACGCCGCCATCGGATTCGACAATTTCCACGCCATTCAATTGTATTCGCAGAAGCCCCTCTCCCCGCCAGCGGCCTACTAAGCTGGGCGCTCCGTCAGTAGATCCGTTTGTCAGGGCGTTTGTCCCAGGCGTCAAACAATGCCAGACATTCCTCGCGGAGCAGGCCTCCGGTCAGCTCGACCGGACTCTCTCCCAATTGCTTCAATGCGAGGTTCGAGATCGTGAGCTCGTGGAAGCCTACCCGACGAGCGTCGGCGATTTCCGCGCCATAGACGATCCGGGCGAGACGAGCCCAGTGGGCCGCGCTGAAGCACATGGGACAGGGTTCGCAGGTGGAGTACAGGACGCAGCCGCTCAAGTCGATCGTCTTGAGAGCGGCACAGGCGTTGCGGATGGTCTGCACCTCGGCATGCGCGGTGATATCGAGGCTCGCCCAGACGACGTTGTGCGCGCAGGCGATGACACGGTCAGCCTGGACGAGACAGGCGCCGAAGGGCGTCTGCCCCGTGGCGATCCCTTCCTGTGCCGTGGCGATCGCCACACGCATGTAAGCTTCGTCGTTCATACGGGTGTGTTGAAACCAGAGGGAGCGGCCTGTCGAGTTCGGTCAACGTCCGGTAGTGTTGTTCCTTCTGAGCTGCGTGATCGTTAGCTGCGGAGTCCTCGAATGTGCCCGTCATACACGCCATGACCTGATTTCAAATAGGCCAACCATGCTGTCGGTTGAGAGACCGGCACGTGCAGAATCAGTAGCCGTTGATTCGTGTATTCTCTGCCTGTTCCTACGTACTGTCAAGGAGCATTCCGTGGTAAGATGATGCCCATGCCGACGGCCCAACCGTTCCAACTTGAAGCTCCCTTCAAACCGTGCGGGGATCAGGCCCCGGCCATTGACCGGCTGGCAGCCGGGGTCCGGTCCGGCGAGCGGCACCAGGTGTTGCTGGGGGTGACCGGTTCCGGCAAGACCTTCACGATGGCGAACTTGGTCGAGCGGATCCAGAAGCCCACGCTGGTCCTGGTGCACAACAAGACCTTGGCCGGGCAGCTGTATCAGGAGTTCAAAGCCTTCTTTCCGCACAACGCGGTCGAATACTTCGTCAGCTATTACGACTACTACCAGCCGGAAGCCTATCTGCCTCAGACCGACACCTACATTGCCAAAGACGCCTCGATCAACGACGCGATCGACCAGATGCGGCACTCCGCCACCCGCTCGCTGTTGGAGCGGAATGACGTGTTGATCGTCTCTTCCGTCTCCTGCATCTACGGCCTCGGCTCGCCGGAGGTCTATCACAACATGCTGCTGTACCTGGAAGAGGGGATGGAGATCCGGCGGGAGCAGATTCTGGCCAAATTGGTGGAGATTCAGTATGCCCGCAACGACACGGATTTCCATCGGGGGACGTTCCGGGCCCGCGGGGATGTGATCGAAATTTTCCCCGCCGCCTCGGATGCCCATTCGGTGCGCGTCGAACTGTTCGGCGATCAGGTGGACGCGATTCACGAGATCGATCCGCTCACCGGAAAGTCGTTGGCCAGGTTGCCGAAAGTGCCGATTTATCCGAATACCCATTACCTGATCGCGCCGGACCGTTACGAGCGGGCGTTGAGCGGCATCGAGGCGGAGCTGGACGCACGCATCGCCTGGTTCAAAGCCCACAATCAGCTGCTGGAGATGCAGCGCATCGAACAGCGGACGAAATTCGATTTGGAGATGATCCGGGCCATGGGCTACTGTCACGGCATCGAGAACTATTCCCGCCACTTGAGCGGCCGTGAGGCGGGGGAACCCCCGCCGACGTTGCTGGATTACTTTCCCAAGGACTTTTTGATGATCATCGACGAGTCCCACGCGACGATCCCGCAGGTGCAGGGGATGTACGAAGGCGATCGGTCCAGAAAGAAGAGCCTCGTGGACTACGGGTTCCGCTTGCCGTCCGCGTTCGACAACCGGCCGCTGACCTTTAAGGAGTTCGAGCGCATCATCCATCAGGTGGTCTATGTGTCGGCCACCCCCGGTCCCTATGAACTGGAGCATGCCGGCGCCTCCGTGGTGGAGCAGATCATTCGGCCGACCGGCCTGATGGACCCGCAGATCGAGGTGCGCCCCGCTCGCGGGCAGGTGGACGATTTGCTCGGGCAGGTGAAGGCCGAGGTGGCGCGCGGCAATCGGGTGTTGGTGACCACGCTCACGAAGCGGATGGCGGAAGACCTGACCGAGTATTATCACGATCTGGGCGTGAAGGTCCGATACCTCCATTCCGACATCAAGACCCTGGAGCGGGCGGAGATCGTGCGGGACCTCCGGCGGGGCGTCTTCGACGTCTTGGTGGGTATCAACTTGCTGCGGGAAGGGTTGGATCTCCCGGAGGTCGGCCTGGTGGCGATCTTGGATGCGGACAAGGAGGGGTATCTCCGGTCGCACCGGTCGTTGATCCAGACGGCCGGTCGGGCGGCCAGACACAGCGAGGGACGGGTGCTGTTTTACGGGGATCGCATCACGGACTCCATGCAGCTGGCCATCGATGAGACGAACCGCCGCCGCTGCATCCAGGCCGAATACAACCAAGCCCACGGCATTACGCCGGAGAGTGTGAAGAAAAGTATCCCGACGCTGGAATACAAGATGGCCGAGTTGGACTATGTGCAGTTGGAGCTGGCGGCTGAACCGGAAGCGGCTTATGGCGGGGAGGATGTGGAAGGCCTGATCCGAAAGCTCGAAGTCGAGATGAAGGCGGCGGCCAAAGAGCTGGCCTTCGAACGGGCCGCCGAACTGCGCGACCGGATACGGGCGTTGCGATTGCGGGAACTGGAAACGACAAACTAGCGGCGGTCTTCCGAACTCAGGCTTGCTTGTAGAGGTAGATGCCGAGGAAGACGCCCAGAATGGTCAACAGATTGATCTTCAGCGTGAAGCCAAAGGTAAAGGTGAGCAGAAACAGATCGACCGTCAGGTTGGGGATGCCGATATGCGGCGCTTTGGAGAACAGCGTTTGAATCGTGCCCTGTGGGGCGATGACCCGCAGAATTTCGCCCAAGACCCCGCCCAGCAAGCCTCCCAGTAAGATAAAGAGCAGTAGGACCCATGGCGATTTCTTCATGCGATTCCGTTCAGCAAGATCGGGAGCATTCTAAGGGAAATTGCTGGTACGATAGCGAAATAACCCTGAGAAGTCAAGAAATGGCTACAAGGGATAGTGGGTGAGCGAGGGTGGAGGGCTAGGCGTAGGAGCGGGTTCGCCGTCGTTCGACTTGCACTTTGAAAAGATAGCTGTTCAGCCGTTCCTGGTCCTTCTCGTCGATCATGATGAACTGGAGGCCGATCTGATAGGTCGCAGCCGTGGCAGGCGTCGAGACTTGCACGCTCCGGACAACCTTGGCTTGGGTTTGGATCGGGGGGCCCGACGGCAGAAAGAGGGTTAACAAGAGAGAATCTCCTGGGGCCAGGCTCCGTTCCATCACTATCCCGGCTCCTCCCATGCTGAGGTTGACGGGTGTTGGCCTGGGCAGCGGTTGGGCTTGTTCCCCTTCGATGTAGATGGTCAGCGGAAGCACCGTGTCGACGCGGAAAAAAGCGCGCTTTTCTGCGGACGCCTCTTCTATGGGGGGCTTGGACGACATCGGCCTTTGCGCTCCTCTTTCTTGAGGACGGCATACTCCGTCAGACACAGGATCGGCCTTGCCGTCGGAAAACTTGAGACGACCGAGCTATTTGATAGGCTCCGTCTGGACATGAGCGGCCCTCAGCTACTACCGCTTGTACCCTTGACTTCTGAACCCCCGGTTGTTTAGACTACCCGATACTATTTTTTTAGATATTTCGAGCGTATAGGTCTGTCCAAGAGGTTGCGGTCGTGTTCCAGAATCTGAGTCAAAAGCTCGACAAAGTCTTGAAAAAACTCCGCGGTCAGGGAGTCTTGACCGAGGCCAATATTGCCGAGGCCTTGAAAGAGGTGCGCCTGGCCCTGTTGGAAGCGGATGTGCATTTCAAGATCGTGAAGGATTTCACCGAACGCATACGGGAAAAAGCGATCGGGCAGGAAGTGCTTCGGAGCCTGACTCCCGGCCACCAAGTGGTCAAGGTGGTGTGGGAGGAACTGCGCGAGTTGATGGGGCGCGACCATGCGGGGGTGCGCCTGGCCTCCGAGCCGCCGACCGTCATCATGATGGTCGGACTGCAGGGGGCGGGCAAGACGACCACCTGCGGCAAGCTGGCGCGCCTGTTTAAACAGCAAGGCAAGCGCGTACTGCTCGTGGCGGCGGATCCGCGACGGCCTGCCGCCGGCGACCAACTGGCCAGCCTCGGCGCCGCGCTGGACGTGCCGGTCTACCGTGTCGATCGGGCCGACGCGTCGGCGGCCGACGTGGTGCGGATCTGTACGGAGGGAGCCGAGCGCGGGCGCGAGCAGGGCTACGACGTGGTCGTGCTCGACACAGGCGGGCGCCTGCACATTGACGATGGGCTGATGGAGGAGCTGGCGGAAGTCAAGCGGGCCGTCCAGCCGCAAGAAGTGTTGCTCGTGGCGGACGCCATGACCGGACAGGATGCCGTCTCCATGGCCGAGCAGTTCGATCGGCGCGTCGGCCTGACCGGGCTCATCCTCACGAAGGTGGAAGGCGATGCGCGCGGGGGAGCGGTGCTGTCCATTCGAGCGGTCACCGGCAAGCCGATCAAGTTTTTGGGGGTCGGCGAGAAACTCGACGCGCTCGAAGTGTTTCACCCGGACCGCATGGCCTCCCGCATTCTCGGGATGGGCGACGTCCTGTCGTTGATCGAGAAGGCGCAAGAGGCCTATTCGCAGGAGCAGGCGGAGTCGATCCAGAAAACGCTCACGGCCAAGACCCTGACGTTGGAGGATTTTCGGGCGCAGATCGCCCAGGTCAACCGTATGGGCTCGATGGAGGAGTTGCTGGGGATGTTGCCCGGCGGCCAACGTCTCAAGGATCTGGCGGGGGGCGGGGTGCCCGAAAAAGAGATCAAGCGGGTCGTGGCCATGATCGACTCTATGACGCCGCGCGAGCGTCGCGACCACACGGTCATCAACGGCAATCGCAAGAAACGGATCGCCCGCGGCAGCGGCACCACGGTGCAGGATGTGAATCGGTTGATCAAACAGTATCTGGCCGCACGGAAAATGATGAAAGCCCTGACGGCCGGGGGCGGAAGGCGGCAGTTGGCGCAGGCCCTGCGGTCGTTCTGAAACAGTAGTCAGCAATCAGCGTGACGAGAAGGAGGCAGACGTGGCAGTTCATTTACGGTTGACGCGGGCGGGCCGGCACAAACTTCCGTTCTATCGCGTGGTGGCGGCGGATTCCCGCAAGCCCCGTGACGGGAAGTATCTGGAAGTGCTGGGTACCTATGATACGTTGAAGAATCCGCCGGTGATTCAACTCAAACAGGAGCGTGTGCTCGACTGGTTGAAGAAGGGCGCGCAGCCCTCCGTGACGGTCCGGACCGTGCTGCGCCGGTCGGGCCTCTGGAAGCAGTTCGAAGAATCGCGCAAGGCCAAGCCGGCCTCCTAAGGCGTCCCAATGGTCACGCCTGTCGCGTCGTCCTCCGGCGCGGCCGATCTGGTCGCGGTCGGAAAAATCGTGAAACCCTTCGGGGTGCGTGGCGACGTGCGGGTGCTGTCGCTCAGCGACGTGCCGGGCCGGATCCAAGGCTTGAAGCAGGTGACGCTGGTGGCTCCATCCGGCCGGACGGTGTCGGCGTCGGTCACCAGACTTCGCGAGGAGCGCGGCGGCTTCGTGGTGGGGTTCGATGTGTTCTCGACCCCCGAAGAGGCGGCGGTGTTTCGCGGCGGGCTCATCAAGATCGCGCGCGACCAAGTCCCGCCCTTGCCCGAGGGGCAGTACTACGAGTGCGATCTGATCGGCCTGACGGTTCGGGATGAAGCCGGGCGGCTCGTGGGAACGTTGGAAGAGATTGTCGCGACCGGCGGCCATCCGGTGTTTGCGGTCCGTCGGGAGGGGAAGGAAGTGTTGATCCCCGCCACCCGCAGCGTCATTGCGTCGGTGGATGTGACGGGGCGGACCATGACGGTGCGGGGCATCGAGGAGTTGTTGGACGCATGACCTTGCGGTGCGACATTGTGACGCTCTTCCCGGACCTGGCGGCGCCGGTGCTTGGCCAGAGCATGCTCAAACGGGCTCAGGAGAAAGGCCTGCTGGACGTGCGCGTCCGCAACCTTCGGGACTATACGCTGGATCGACATCAGGTGGCGGATGACGCGCCTTACGGCGGCGGAGCCGGGATGGTCATGAAGGCGGAGCCGATTTTCCGAGCCGTGGAGGCGTTGCGTGTCGACTACGGGGAAGACATGCGGCTGCTGATGCCGTCTCCGCAGGGTCGGCCGTTCACGCAGCGGGTGGCGGAAGACTTGTCCGCGGAGCGTCGCCGGTTGGTGTTCATTTGCGGACATTACGAAGGCATCGACGAGCGGGTTCGGCAAGGACTGGAGCCGGAGGAAATCTCGATCGGCGACTATGTGCTGACCGGCGGGGAGTTGCCGGCGTTGGTCATGATCGACGCGGCGGCGCGGCTGATTCCAGGGGTCTTAGGGCATCCGGAGTCGGCGCTGGCCGAGTCCTTTGCCGATTCGCTGCTGGATTTTCCGCAGTACACGAGGCCGGCCGACGTGCGGGGCCTGGCGGTGCCGGAAGTGCTGGTGTCGGGCAACCATGAGGC
>JAGWTI010000093.1 GCA_028876065.1 Nitrospirota bacterium | reverse complement strand
TCCTTCGAGCGTCAGATGGGGTCTAACCTCATGAATTCTTTTACAATATAGGGCAATGATCGAAGAGAACCCGCCGGTTGCCACAGCCATGGCTTCTTGGCCCAATTCCTCCTGGAGGCAGGCAGTCAATTCATCCACCATGGCTGCATGGCCGTAGATAAGGCCGGACTGGATGTTGGCAAGAGTATCACGGCCAATGACGCTCTGGGGCGGGGCTAAGAACGCCTTGGGCAATTGAGCCGTTTTTGCGGAGAGGGCCTCGGCTGAGATGCCCAGGCCCGGCGCGATGGCGCCGCCCAAGAATTCGCCCTTCTGTGTAACGACGGAAAAGGTCGTTGCGGTGCCCAGATCAATCACGATGAGGTTGGTCTTATGCCGGTCGTAGGCGGCAACCGCATTGACCAGGCGATCAGCCCCGAGTGTGCGTGGGTCGGCATAACGAACGACAAGGCCTGTATCCATGCAGGAAGAGACCAGGAGTGGCCGATGCTGGAGCAGATCCTGCGTGACACGTTCGAAGACCGGGGTCAAAATGGGCACGACGCTGCAGATGATCGTATCGGTGATAGCTGCGATGGACTGCCTGGCAGTGTCGAGTTGCCGAGACAGGCTGTCACCGTACGCTTCGGCGGTTTGGGAGAGAGCGGTCTCCATACGCCAAGAGCCGAGCAACTCCTGTTGTCGGAACAAGCCCCAGACGATATTGGAGTTGCCGATGTCAATGGCCAGCAACATACTCACTCGCCCTGAGCGGTCCGCGGGCAGTCATTGACGGGGCAAGCGCCGGCACTGGGTCGCGGCGCCTCACCGCAGATGGACCACGTCGCCGGCACGGACTTCGACCATCCCCCCTCCGGAAGACGGATCGCACGTGACCCGAAGCGACCCGTCCGGCGCGATGGAATCAGCCAGCCCTTCGAGGAGCCGGTCGCCGGAGAGGGAGACCCTAACCCTTCGTCCCAAGGTCGTGCAGAGCCTGGCATATTCCCCCAGGAACAGGTCCGGGCGCCGGGTCAGCAAGGCCTCGGCATATTGTTCAAGTTCCCAAAGGATGGCCGCGATGAGCTGGGCCCGGTCACAGGGGCGGCCGGTCTCCTCAGCGACGGACGTGGCGAGATCGCGAATATCTTCCGGAAAATCTGCCCGGTGGCTGTTGACGTTGAGTCCGACCCCGACGATGACAAAAGTCGTGGTCGGGCCGGACAGGCTGCTTTCGCACAACAGCCCGCCCAGCTTTCGGTCTCCCGCCAGAATGTCGTTCGGCCACTTGAGCGACGGAGTGAGGCCGGCCGCCAGCTGGACGGCCTTGGCAACCGCCACGGCCGACAGCAGAGGAAGCACGGACAGCCAGCCGGCCAGATCATCGGTTGGCTGGTTTCGCAGGATCACCGAACAATACAGGTTGGCGCCGGGCGGCGAATACCACCGGCGTCCCAACCGTCCTTTGCCCGCGGTCTGTGCCTCAGCCACCACTACGGTGCCGTCCGGCGCACCCTGTTGGGCCAGCTTCATGGCCTCGTGGTTCGTGGACGAAACCTCTTGAAACAGGTGCAGGGTTCGGCCGAAGGTCTTGGTGCGCAGCAAGGCCTGGATCGCGTCGTGTGTCAAGGGCTGACTCGCGGGAGATGCCATGGGTTTACCGTCCACGTTGCCGGGGAGCCCTGGAACGAACCAGGGGCAGGATGTCCATGCTCAGGTTTGCCGCCGGGGCCGAGTGGGTCAGGGCCCCGATGGAAATACGGTCTGCGCCGGCTGCCGACATTGCGCGAACATTCCTGAGCGTGATGCCTCCGGACACTTCCACCAACGCTCTGCCATGAATAAGCGAGACGGCTTTCCGCACGAGAGCCGGCGACATGTTATCCAAGAGAATCACGTCGGGGGTCCCCTTCAAGGCATCCCGCACTTGCGAGAGCGTTTGCGCTTCAACGGTGACCGGGAGTCCGGGCGGCGCGTTCTTGCGGGCCAGGAGGCAGGCTTGGGCGATGCCGATGCGCCGCCGTTGAAGCAACAAGAGGTGATTATCTTTGATCAAGATACCGTCGCCAAGGGAATACCGATGGTTCTGTCCTCCGCCCAGGGTCACGGCCCATTTCTGCAAGGCGCGCAGGCCCGGGACGGTTTTTCTGGTCTCCAAAATCGTCGCGTGGCTGCCGCGGACCGCCTGACAAAACTGTCTCGTGAGGGTGGCGATGCCCGACAAGTGCTGGAGGAAATTCAAGGCGACTCGTTCCGCCATGAGAAGCGAGCGGGCGTCGCCCAGGACCGTCAGCACGGCCTGTCCGCTCTTGACCGACGTTCCATCTGTGAGTCCACGGACGACCCGTACCCTGGGATCCACCGCCCTGAACACTTCGCGGGCCAGGGCGGTACCGGCCAGGACCAGCGGCTGATGAGCCGTGACGGTGCCGCGGGCGGGGATTGGCCTCGGGAAGAGCGCGGCCGTCGTCACATCACCGGCCGCAAGATCTTCGTCCAGGGCTTGGCGGACGGCGGCTCGAATCTGACCGGTAGAAGGAACAGGCATTAGTCCTTGCCGGGCATCATGGCGCGAAGCTGTTGCTCACTGTCCAGAAGCAGGGCTTCTTCGTGACGAAGGAGGCGGAGCCGTTCTTCATGCTCGGTGACAACCTCCGGGGGCGCCTTGGCGGCAAACTCGGCATTGCCCAGCTTGCCTTCCAAACGTTTCGCCTCCTGCTTGCCCTCATCGCGCTGCTTTCTGATGCGGTCCAAGGCTTTCTGGAGATCCACGTCCCCCTCGACAGGCAATCCGACGGTCAGGCCTTCGACGGCCAAGCGCAGAATCTGCGTGGCGGGCCAAGCCTGTTGCGGGAGCAAATGGACTGTGCCCCGACCGAGATGGCCGATGTGCGGATGCAGCATCTGCAGCTGAGCCATGGCCTGGCTGTCCTTGTTGAACCCGTATAGCGGCATGGGTTTGCCGGGCTGGTAGTTCAACAGCGCCCGTCCGGTCCTGACCGTCGTGACGAACTGCCCCATGGCGGCAAAGGCGGCCTCGGCCTCTTTGGAGTCCCAGTTCTGGGTCGGAGCAGGGTACCGTTGCGTGACGATACTCTCGCCTTCGTGAGGGATCGTTTGCCAGATCTCTTCCGAGAGAAAAGGCATGAAGGGGTGGAGCAGGCGCAGCAACGTTTCAAACGACTCCAGGAGGGTGTGCCTGGTCTGACTGGCCGCGACCGATTCTTTGTCGTGAAGAGAGGGCTTCACCAACTCCACGTACCAGTCACAATACTCATGCCAGATGAACTGGTACAACTGACTGGCCGCCTGGTCGAACCGGTACTGCTCCAGCGAGGCGTTGACGGCGCCGATCGTGTGATTCAGGCGGCTCATGATCCACCGATCGGGGAAGGACCGGTCGGCCAGCGGGGTTGCGGTGCGGGGCCCATCCAGATGCATCAAGATGAAGCGCGCAACATTCCAGATTTTGTTCGCAAAATTGCGGTACCCTTCAATCCGCTCCTCCGCCAGTTTGATGTCGCGGCCGGGCGAGGCCATGGAGGCCAGGGTGAATCGCAAGGCGTCGGTCCCGTACCGGTCCATCACACTCAAGGGATCGATCACGTTGCCCTTCGACTTACTCATTTTCTGGCCTTCCGCGTCCCGGACCAGCGCATGGATATACACGTCACGGAACGGCACCTGCCCCGTAAATTTGAGCCCCATCATGATCATGCGGGCCACCCAGAAGAACAATATGTCCAGGCCCGTGACGAGGGTGGAGGTGGGGTAGAAGGTCTTGAGTTCGGGAGTCTGTTCGGGCCAGCCCAGGGTTGAAAAGGGCCAGAGAGCCGAAGAAAACCAGGTGTCCAGCACATCCGGGTCCTGAAGGAAGTCATTCCCGCGGCACGCCGGGCACTGCGTCGGTGCGGTTCTTGTCACCAGGGGCGTGGCACTCGACAGAATCGTGACTCTCTTGCGCGAGGCCCTGGGCAGAGCCTGCGCCTCGGTCGTGGCCATGCCCTCGTGGGCGGTTTCCAGAATCGCCTCGGCATTGCAGGAGCGGCAATACCAGGCGGGGATCTGGTGCCCCCACCAAATTTGCCGCGAGATGCACCAGTCTTTGATGTCGCGCATCCAGCCCAGGTAGTTGTTGGTCCAGGCCTCGGGGATCAGCCGGATGCGTCCCTCTTCAACCGCCTGGATGGCCGGCTCGGCCAGCGGCTTGATCTTGACGAACCACTGGGGCGACAGGTAGGGCTCGATCACCGTCTTGCAGCGATAGCATTTGCCCAGGGCCATCTTATGGGCCTCGACTTTGGCCAGCCACCCTTGTTCCTGGAGTAGGGCCTCGATCTTCGGCCTGGCTTGGTTGACGCGCAACAATTCGACGGCTTCGATGACGGGTTGATTCACCGCCGCGGCCCGCAAGCCCACGGGGTCGAGGCGGGCTTGATGGTCCAGGATCGACAAGCACGGCAGGCCGTGCCGCTCACCGGCCTCGAAATCGTTGAAGTCGTGCGCGGGCGTGATCTTGACCGCTCCGGTTCCGAATTCCCGATCCACCAGGATCGGATCGCCGACGATCGGAATCGTCCGTTGGGTCAGGGGCAGGCGGACCCGTTTGCCGATGAGACGGTTGTACCGAGGGTCGTCCGGATGGACCGCGATGGCCGTGTCGCCGAGCAGAGTTTCCGGCCTGGTGGTGGCGACGGTCAGCTTGGTCTGGGGGTCATCGGCCAGGGCATAATAGATGTGATAGAGCTTGCCGGTCGTCTCTTCGTGCTCGACTTCGATATCCGACAGAGCAGTCAGGCAGCGCGGACACCAATTGATCAGCCGCTCGCCCCGGTAGATCAGGCCTTCTTCGTGGAGACGGACAAAGACTTCGCGAACCGCCAGGGAGAGGCCGTCATCCATCGTGAAGCGCAGCCGCTCCCAATCGCACGAAGCGCCCAACCGCTTCAACTGTTGGACGATGGTTCCGCCGGACTGGGCCTTCCAGCTCCAGACCCGCTGAATGAAGGCTTCCCGCCCCAAGGCCTCACGGGACGTTCCTTCCGCCATCAATTGCCGTTCGACGACGTTTTGCGTAGCGATCCCGGCATGGTCCGTTCCGGGCATCCACAGGGTATTGCGCCCCTGCATGCGGCGCCACCGGATCAGAATGTCCTGCAGGGAGTTATTCAGCGCGTGGCCGACGTGCAGCGAGCCGGTGACATTGGGAGGCGGAATGACGATCGTGTAGGGTTGCTTCGCACTGTCGGCGGCGGCATGGAAGAACCCCCGCTCGATCCAGAATCGGTACCACCGTTCTTCGACCTGCTGGGGTTCATAAGTCTTCTCGAGTTGCCGAATGGCCATCGGATAACGCCGTGATCGCAAGAGTGGAACTGAAACTGCTCGGTGGCGCGCATCTTAACATGGGCCTCGGGGACCGGCAAGGCGCGCGTTGCCGGCGCAGCCGGTGCGAGACGTGGCTGCGCAAATCGCTTGTGCGGGGGAAGAAGAGTATGTTATACATCGCGCCGTTTACACGCGTGTGTTTAACCAGGAGATCGTGACGTATGGCACGTGGACGTGAAAAAGATCGAAAGGTTCGGAAAAAACACCGCAAGAACATCAAGCGGGTGAAGGGATTGGCCAAGGCCAGACGGGCGAAGCGCACGAAACGCTAGGGAAGATGGATCCGGGGGGATGTCGAATTCCCCCGGTGCTCCGCCTCCGTTCTTCAGACCCCTCGGTCCCTGCAGTCGGACGAGCGCTCGGCGACGCGCTTGTCGATCAGTTCACGCATCAACCGCTCCGTCACTTCTTTTACGCGTTCCTGAATCATCGGTTTGAGGTCTGCGAGTAATTGATGGGAGATATCCGGTAGGGCTTGCTGTACCGCTTCCATCGCAATCAGGGTCATATCTTCGCGCGGGTAGGCGCGCGCAATCTGACCGGGCAACTCGGCTTGGAGGAAGAGCGGCAGTTGCCGACCAACCTCACGGGCGACCAAGTCGGCCAGATCAGCCGATCCCGGCGGCAGCGCCTGCCCGGATATCTTGGGTGTGGCCGGTGTCAGGCCAAGGTCTGTGCACAGCTGCCGGATAGTGTCATGCAACGTATCCGGCTGGGGAGGTTTGCGCACGAACGCTTTGACGCCCAGAAAGCGCAGCTCGGCCTCATCGAACTGGTCTTCAGCAGCTGCAAGGGTTACAATCGGTGGGGGCGAGGCCAGTTCCATTCCCGCGATCCGTTCGCAGAACGCAATGAAGGTGGCACCGGTCATCCGGTAGTCGGCAATGACAAGAGCGGGCTTGAGACGTCCGATCGCGTCCAGCGCCGTGATCGCATCTTTGAAGCAGGAGGCGTCGAGTTCCAACGACTGGGCGACCAGCTCGACCATACGTTGCACCGCAGGGTCGCCATCAACCAGCAGCAGGCGTGTGGGCACCGAACCTCCTAATTTTATTGGATTCTTGGCACGCTAACAGAGGGCCTCTTCGTTGTCAAGAATGCAGCGGAACAGGGCATTTTGACTTCGCGGTCGGCGCGTCGTTAGATTCCCTGCGTTCCCCGCAGACCTCAGGCACGAGGATAGATTTGTGAGCTCCGTCAAAGTCGTATTTTTTGATGCGGCCGGCACCTTGTTCCACGTGAAGGGGTCGGTGGCCGACGTCTATCTGTCTTACGCCGAGCCGTTCGGCGTACGCGCAACCCCCTCCTTGACGCACGCGGTCAATGAGGCTTTCCTGCGCGCATTTCGTGATGCCCCGCCGCCCATTTTTGCCGTGAGCGATCCGGCAGAACTGAAGCAGTGTGAACGGCTCTGGTGGTTCGACATTGTCCACAACGTCTTCTACCGGGTCGGGATGTTCGAAGGGTTCGACGACTACTTCGACCGGGTGTACGACGCTTTCGCCGGCCCTCATCATTGGGCGCTCTATCCGGATACCCTCGCCACGTTGCACAGCCTGAAATCGCAGGGATTCGAGCTCGGCATCATTTCCAACTTCGATACCCGCTTGTTTACCGTCCTCAAGGGGCTTGGCTTGGCCGACCTGTTTGACACCGTCACGATTTCCAGCTTGGCTCGCGCCGCCAAACCGGCTCCCAATATCTTTCGTCTGGCCCTCGATCAGCATGCGGTTGACGCGGATGAGGCGGTGCATGTCGGAGACAGTGTGAAGGACGATTTGGAAGGAGCCCGCGCCGCGAAGGTGAGGGGACTGTTGCTGGATCGGGAGGGGAGCCATCCGGGCCCGTTCACGATCAAGGGGTTGGATGAAGTGTCGGAACGGATCGCCGGGTTGCCCGGCGATTAGAGCAGCAGCGGGACCGTGTCGCTCGCCCGCCCTCGGACGGCCAGATCCACCATGGCCGACTGGGGCGTCTCTTCCAGGTTCATTTCTGCCACGAACGCGCCGCCGGCTTTGGCGATGCCGGCAAACGAGGCGGCGGGGTTCACCACCCCGGATGTGCCGATGATCAACAGCACGTCGCAGGACGTGACGGCTCCCATGCTCCGGTCCAGCGCCTCCTCCTCCAACGCTTCTCCGAACCAGACGATATGCGGTCTCAACAGCCCGTGACAGGCTCGGCAGTGGGGCGGGATGGCAATCGGAACCTCCCGATTGTCTTCAATCTGCTTGCATGCCGTGCAGCGGACCGTCCAGATATTGCCATGGATCTCCAATAACCGGCTCGATCCCGCGTCGCGGTGCAGACCGTCGACGTTCTGCGTGATCAGCAGGAATCGCTCATGCCGTCGCTCCAGCTCGACCAGCGCCCGGTGCGCTTCGTTCGGGTGCTTGGTGGCGATGAGTTCCCGGCGCCAGTTGTACCATTCCCAGACCAGACGGGGATCGCGTGCAAAGGCTTCCGGCGTGGCCAAGTCCTCGGCCCGGAAGTTCCGCCAGAGTCCGTCCGTGCCTCGAAATGTGGGGACGCCGCTGTCGGCTGACACGCCTGCGCCGGTGAGCACGGCAACAGCGCGGGCTCGAGCGAGTGTGGCTTTGATCTCGTCGATCTTCTGCTGATCGGGCATCCGGTTTCCCACGGGGCACGATTATACGCGACTTTTGCCCCCCTTGCCGCCCGTGGTATAGTCTGCCGGGCGTAACGGAGGGGCCGGAAGATGGAGCAGACTATGCAACAAATCATGATCGTGGGCGCAGGGTCCGTCGGCGGTTTCTTCGGTGCCCATCTCGCCAGGCAGAACCCACACGTCTCGTTCCTGTTGCGGCCGCGCACGCTGCAGGCGGTTCAGGCGAACGGCCTGACGATTCGCAGCGCGTCCGGTACCTTCACCGTCCGACCTCCTTGCGCCTCCGATCCGAAGGAGTTGGCCAGGCCCGATCTCGTCATCCTGGCCGTGAAGGCCTACGATGCGGAGGCCACCATCAATCAGCTGGAGCCGGTTCTGACGGACCGGACGGTCCTCCTCACGCTCCAGAACGGGGTGGACGTCGAGGACCGCCTCCTGAGTCGGCTCAAGCGGGATTGTGTGGTCGGCGGAGTCGCCTTCATCTATTCCAAAATCGTCGAGCCGGGCGTGATCGAGCATTACAAACGCGGAGCCGTGTCCATCGGCGAATTGATGGGGAACAAGAGCACTCGGGTCCTGGCCATTGCCGACTTGTTCAAGCAGGCGGGCCTTCCCTGTCACGTGGTCGACGACATCCGCCGCGCCAAGTGGGAGAAGATGTGTTGGAATTGCGTCTTCAACCCCTTGACCGTCTTGATCAACGACCGGATCGCGAAAGCCTTGGATCATCCGGAAATGCTGCGCGTCATCCGCCAGATCGTCGGAGAGGTGGTCGCCGTGGCGGCAGCCCGGAAGGTCCCGCTCAGCGAGGATATGGCCGACAAGGTGGTGCGCTGGTCTCAGGAAATCAGGGATATCCACACCTCGATGTACGACGATTGGAAAGCCGGCCGACCGACCGAAATCGACGCCCTGAACGGCCATATCGTGGAGTTAGGGCAGGAACTGGGCATTCCGGTCCCGGTCAACGAAGCCCTCACGGCAACGATCAAAGTGATAACGGAAGGGGAGCGGGGCGGTCCCGGAGTGATCAGGATCGAGGGCGCGGTCATTCAGCCGTTGACGTTGGATCGGGAGGCGATCGCACGCCTGCCGGCAGAGGTTCAGGTTTCCGATGTCGGCACCATCGCCCGTGGCTTCAAAGGAAAAGGCGTGAGGGTCAAAGGGCTGCTCGATATTCCTGCGTTGGGTATCGGGGCCGATCACGTGACGTTTCATTCTCAAGACGGCAAATTTGCCGCTTGCCTGACCATGACTCAGGCCGTTGAGCATGGAATCCTGATTTATGAACTGGACGGAGCTCCCCTGCCTGAGCAAAAAGGCGGCCCCTTTCGATTGGTCGCGCCGGGGCTCGGCGATCTCTGCGCCAACGTCAAAGGGGTCGGACGTATCCACGTGTCCAAGGGGCCCGGCATGGATACCAGGCCTTCTTTAAACTGTGCGCCGCCCCCCTCTTCCTGAAAGCCCAGGCCGTCACGCACGGCCGACGAACGATCATGGCTAATCTCCCAGTGCAAACATCTTCGGCTCGTCCGGGATCATTCCGTCTCTCCAAGTCGAAGTACCTCTCCGGCCTGCAGTGTCACAAGCGACTGTACCTGGAGATCCACGAGCCGACTTTGGCCACCGTCCCCGATGAGCAGACCCAGGCGATCCTGGACATGGGGACGGAAGTCGGCGAACTGGCGCGGCAACGTTTCCCCGGCGGCGTCCTCGTCACGGCCGACCATCGTCATCCGACCGAGGCCTTGCGGCAGACCGCCGCCCTGCTCGCCGATCCGGCTGTACCGGCCATTTTTGAAGGCGCCTTTGAACATGAGCATGTCCTGGTTCGTGTGGACATACTGCAACGGGTTGAATCGACGGCCGGGGCGACGGATGCCTGGCGGTTGATCGAGGTGAAATCCTCGAGCCGCACGAAAGACGTCCATGTCAGCGATCTGGCGATCCAAGCCCATGTGTTGCGCGGAGTCGGCCTCCGACTGGACGGCACATGGCTCATGCATGTCAATACTCAGTATGTCTATCCGGGGGGTCCCCTGGACGTGACGCAGCTGTTTGCGCTGCAAGACCTCTCCGGACAGGTGGCGGCGCAGCAGCCAGACGTCCTGCCCCATCTGGTTCGGATGAAGGCCATGCTGCAGGCGCCGGTTCCACCAGCCATCGAGCCAGGCAGCCACTGCCACAAGCCTTATGACTGTCCCTTCTGGGACCACTGCACGCATGCCAAGCCGGCCCGCTGGATCTATCACCTTCCGGGACATCAGCACATGATCGAGCGGCTCGCTCAGCAAGGCATCGACACGATCGATGCCATTCCGCGCCACGTCACGTTGTCGTCGGTGCAACGGCGCGTCAAAGACAATGTCGAATGGGTTGATGCTCGTTTGCAGGCCGCGCTCTCGTCCGTCCGCTATCCGGTTCACCATCTCGACTTTGAAACCTTCATGCCGGCCATTCCCAAGTTTCCCATGACGAGGCCCTACCAGACCATCCCGACCCAATGGTCCAACCACGTCGAGACGGAAGAAGGGCAGATCCGCCATGAGGCCTATCTCTGCCGCGATGCCACAGATCCGCGCGAAGAGTTTGCGACGACGTTGCTGGCGTCCCTCGGACGAGAAGGCAGTGTCTGTGTCTACTCGGACTACGAACGGACCGTGTTGCAGCGATTGGCCGACGCCCTTCCGTCCCTGCGTGCCGAACTCCTGCAAGCCATCGCTCGCTTGTGGGATTTGCTCACCATCGTCAAGACGCACTATTACCACCCGGCGTTTGCCGGGTCTTTTTCGATCAAGACCGTGTTGCCGGCCTTGGTGCCGGACCTCAGCTACGAGGATTTGGACATCAGGGAAGGGGGCACGGCGGCGCGGGCCTACCAGCAAATGGCCTTCGAGGAAACCGATTGGGTGGAAAAGGAACGGCTGCGGGAAGCCCTGTTGAAGTACTGCGAACGGGATACGCTGGCAATGGTGGCGGTCCGCAAAGCGTTATCGGCCAAAGTCTCGAGCGCCGGGAGCCCATAAACCCCGTGACGTGCAAAGCCTGTAACGAGACTTGGCCGCCGCCTCATCACCGTATTGCCGATTTCGACCTGACGGTGGCCTATCTGTTCGAGGACCAGTTTTTCCCTGGATGGACGGTCCTGGTGCTCAAACGTCATGCCACGGAATTGTATGAGCTGACCGAAGAAGAGCGAAGCCAGATGATCGAAGAGGTGACTGCCATGGCCAAAGCCCTGGCGTTCGAATTCCAGCCGGTCAAGATGAATTACGAGCTGCTCGGCAATCAACTCCCTCATATACACTGGCACATCATCCCCAGGCTGGCAGGCGACCCGGCTCCGCTTCAGGCGGTCTGGACCGTTCCCCACCAACCCAAATCCTTGGACGAACAAACCAGGGCGAGTCTGATCGTTCGATTGCAAACAGCCCTGCACCGTTGACGGGCAGTCCTTTCTTCGTGCCCTTCTTCCAGTCGGATGCCACACGCGAGGGACACTCGTCCTCCAATCAAAGACATCGTCCTTGTCGGTCGAGGACCAATATCCCTTCGGGGAAGGCGATACGCTGTCGTTGCTTCAATCTTCAAGCACAGGTCGGCCAGAACAGAGAAGGCAAAGGACGCAACCGCCGCGATTTGACCGAACGTGCGGCTCACATGAAGGACGGCTTAATGGCCTGAGGTACTCTGGCGCGCCACTGCCTAGCGCGAAGTGAGATTCGCTGCGGATCGCCGCTGGAATCGGTGGAAAGGTACCTTTCCGGCCCCCGCTGATCGAAGGGGCCGGTTCACACGAAGTGCGGTATGCTCCCGCCAAACAAGTTCAGGGTCAGATAGAAGTCGCGCTTCGCGACACCTTCTCATGGTGATGGTCTGCCGCTGCAGGAAGGGATGGGTTAGCACGCCACTGCCTAGTGGAAGGAGAGCCGGGTATTTTCTATCGCGCTAGAAATGGCGGAGAGGGTGGGATTCGAACCCACGGTCCAGTTGCCCAGACAGCAGTTTTCGAGACTGCCCGATTCGGCCACTCTCGCACCTCTCCGTTTCTTGACCATCCCGTTTCTTTGGCTCACCATGCGCAGTGAACAGAGGGACAACAAGCAGGATTTTCGAGACTGTGCCGTCTCATCGTGTCGGCCACTCTCGCACCTTTCCGTTCCTCAAGCCGTTCGTCAGACTATCCGGCTCGTTCACTCACTCCGTCGCGCAGGCCGCGGAAAAATGCCTGCATCAACTCCTGGCTTTCCCGTTCCAAAACTCCACCCACGACCTGGACCCGGTGGTTCAATCGCCGTTCGTCCGGCAGATTGAAGACGGACCCGCAGGCGCCGGCTTTGGGGTCCTTCGTGCCGAATACCAGTCTGGAAATACGGGACTGAATGATGGCGCCGGCACACATGGAACAGGGCTCGACCGTCACATACATGGTCGTGCCGGTCAGTCGCCAGCTGCCGAGTTTGCCGGCGGCTTCCCGGATCGCCACCACTTCCGCATGGGCGGTCGGATCCTGCCACACTTCCCGAAAGTTATGGACCTGCGCCAGCACCTGTCCATCGAGCACCAGGATGGCGCCGATCGGCACTTCACCCAAGGCCGGAGCCAGCTTGGCCCGATCGAGGGCCATCTGCATATATTCGAGGTCTTTGTCGGCGATAAAACTCATGGACCGTCGCGACGCTCCCATGATCGACAGCGGGCGGTATCTTAACATAGCAACCCCCGTCGGAGAAACCCTGCCAAGCCATTGTGCACGATCGGGGTCAGGCTGCGCGCGTGAGCGGCAGGCAATGGGTAGGCAGGCGAGCAGAGGCTAGAGCTGCCCCGGCAGACAGATTTCGCCGGTTGGCTGCGGACGCCTCTTCGGCTCCGGGCTCATGGCGAATAGAGTGTTTCGATGCTGGCTACCCTTGGCGAGTTGGACCAACAGGTCGGGAGCTATGGCAAGTGGAGGGGCGTAAAAACAAAAAGATGTACCAGTCGTCGATTGAGGCA
>JAGWTI010000092.1 GCA_028876065.1 Nitrospirota bacterium | reverse complement strand
AGACGACATGGGCCTGTCGATGGAGCTTCATTGGCGCCCATCATAGCACCAGGGCGAGCAACAGACGGCTCCCAGCTCTCACCCCCACCCTGACAGGTGGGGAACTCCCGCTAAATTAGAAAGGGGAAATCATACTGGCCGGACTAGGAAAAGTCAATTCGGAACCCATCCACTCCCGGACTTGCATTTCGGATGACGAGCGACTACTGTTGACCCACCGTGCAGGCCCGGAGCCGGAACCGCCACCACAGCAGCTGACAACCCCATGCGACGCGGCACGTGAAACTCATCGACCTGATCCAGCACTATGCCCAAGCCCTGGCCGAGGAGCATGACGCGGCGGCCCAGCGAGGGCTGGATGCGCCGATTCACGCGGGCAGCGGGCGAAAACTGGCGACGGCCGGTACCCTGCACCTCTATGCCTTCGACGTGCCGGCCTCCGCGCCCCTGGCCGAAGACGTCCCCGTCACGATCATTCCGCCGGGAGACCAGGAGCCCACCGAAGGGTTTGTCGTCGGCCGCGACAACCGCACCGTCCTCGTCCAGACCTTCGACGCGTTCGGCCAGACCGTCGACTCGGCCAGCATCGTCCCGGACGCCAGCGCGTTCTTCGGCACCGCCTCGAAACGTCTCGCGGATATGGCGGGCACGTCGGATGCCTACACGCTGGGCCCGGCGGAACGGCTCACCCCCTGGCTGTCGCCGGACGCCTCCCGCGCCGAACAGCTGGCGCGCGGCCCCGTGGCCACCGCCGCCTTCACCACCCTCTGGGAGGAGGATCCGGCCGCGAGACGGACCAGGCTGGCGGCCCTGGCGATCGAATTGGCGCGCCACAACAAACGCACGCTGCTGATCAGCCCGAGCCATCGCCGGGCCGACGACCTTCTGGGCACCATCGCCCGGGCGATGAAAGCCGCCGGCTTGACCTTCAAGAGCCTGCTCTGCCGGTACGAGATGCCGCTGCAGGCCGAAGCCGGCGGCATGGCCCTCTCCGAGCTGGGCTTCGAGGCCCAGATGCACCAATTCTACGCCCGGTCGCGCGCCGACAAGGCCGCGTTGCGCCGCAAATACGAACGGTTCCGCGAGCTCACGCCCCTCCTGGCCTACAAGGCCCAGAAACAGCGGGACCTCGACGAGGTCAAGTTGTTGGAGTGGCGGCTGCTGACCCAGCTCAGCGACCTGCAGCGCAAGATCAAAGAGATCACGGCAACACTGGCCGAGTATGAGTCGCTGCCGATTTGGAAGCGGCTGGCCATGCAGACGACGGGCAAGAATGTCGCGTCGCTGGGTGAATACAAGACCATTTATGAAGGACAAGTCCAGAGCCTGTTGCACGAGTTGGAAATCGCCAAACATCGGATCGACGAGCTCAGCCCGGAGGCCGCCATTCCGAAGGATCTGCGCCCCGAATATGACGAGCTGAAGGACGACATCAAGAAGCTGGGCGGCACGAAACAGATCCGCGAGATGCTGGCCGCCGAGGAGGACACCAACCGCCAAGCCTTTCTGCAAAACAAGCGGGTCGTGGCCACCACGGCGGCACGGGTCATCTCCGACCCGCTGTTCGGCAAGATGCGCTTCGACGTGTTAATCGCGGACGAAGCCCCCGCCATTCCGGCCTCGTTCCTGCTGGCAGCGGCCGGCCTCGTGCGGGAGCGGATCGTCCTCAGCGGGGATCCACGAGAAGTGGCCGTCACGCAAGCGCTGGGCCGTAGCAGAAGCGCCCTCACGCCAACGGATCTAATCCGCCGACCCGCGAGTTCCCCGCCCTCCTTCGCTTGACGACGCCAGGGCGATCCATGATAATGTGCCCTGACGTGCCGAAGTGGCGGAACTGGCAGACGCACTAGATTCAGGGTCTAGCGCCCTAACGGGTGTGCGGGTTCAAATCCCGCCTTCGGCACCAACTTCTACCTCAGGCAGGAATTCCGGCGAGTTAGATGACCGCTTCCCGACCCCGTGTTATTAGGGTGTTAAGGCGGTACATAGCGGCATCCAGCGTATCAGCCTTGATGGCTCGATAGCGGAGAAACATATCCACCGAGGAATGGCCCACGATCTTCATGATCGTCTCGGTATCCACCCCGGCATCAGCCAAGTTCGTCACCGCACAATGCCGCAGATCATGGAAGACGAAGTTGTCGATCTTCGCCTCCTGACAAGCCGTCCGCATGATCCGGTAGGTGTGTGTCAGGCGTCTCCCTTGTTTCGTGAACACGAGTCCCTTCATGCGGACAACCCCCGCTTGCACGCGAAGGGCAGAGAGCAACCGGGCGACCGTGGGCGTCATGGGCACCTCCCGAGCTTGACCGGTCTTAGTGGCTGTCGCCGGCAGAAAGATCCGTTTTCGCTCCAGATCCACCCACTCCCAGAGCATCCCCAGAATTTCATTGAGTCGCATGCCGGTGTGATACCCCATGACCAGGACCGGCTGAAACCATTTCGGCACGGCCTTCGAGAGGCGTTCCCACTCGTCCGCTTCTAACACCCGGTCCCTCGCGTTCTTCGGTTTGGGAGCCGCCACGAGGGACGCGACATTGCGGGTCAACAAATCACGCTTCATCGCATGCTTGAGCATGTGCCGGAGGATATTGTGATCCACATTGACCATGGCTTGAGCCCGACCCACGCTCCGCTCGTGTCGAAACGCTTCCACATCCTTCACAGTTAGGTCCGGAAGCAGTTTCTTTCCCAAGAACGGCGTCAGGACCTTTTCGATTCGCTGGCGTCGCTCCCGATAGGAGCGCAGCTGCCTGACCTCCTCGATTTGCAGGTAGTCGTCGGCCCACTGGCTGAACGTCTTCGGGGCCGCCACCTGATCACTTTTGACGATCCCTTTCATCAAGTCGGTCTTGATGAGCGCCTCCTGTTGCCTGGCAATCGTCTTATTGAGCGTCCCGACCTTCCAGCGCTTGAGCTTGCCCCCAGGCGCGCCCCTCGCCAGGGTCAGCGTTTTCCCATCATCCGACACGGGAAACTCGACATAATAACTATTCTTTCGTTTGGTGAGTCCCACGTCTTCGCCCTCCTTTCTCGAATGGCTGTTCACCGATCAACTCGGCCACGGTCACTTTAAGCGCCTTGGCGAGCCTGCGCAGGGTGGACAGTTGAGGGTCTCCCTGCCCCGCCTCATAGAGGGCGATACACGACACCGTCACCCCCGAGAGACGCTTCAACTCGCGCAACGTCACCCCCCTTCTGGCGCGGATTTCTCGCAACCGCAGCATGGGGCATGTTCCGACATACCGGAATCGTTGTCAAGAGGTCCCTCATGCCCGTTTGAGCGCGATCGGCATGACCGTATGATTCGCCAGCCAGTCATCCAAGAGATACCGATCGAACTTGGTCAACCGCCCGACCTTCACGAACGGAATCCGGCGCTGGCTCACCATCGTATAGAGCGTATGCACCGACAGGCCGGTATACTCCGCGACCTCCTGGATGGTCAGGAGCCGCCGCGCGATCTTCTCTTCTCCTAGCCGTCCCATGACCGGTTTATCCACTTTCATCAGCGTGCATCGGGTCACGTGCCGTCCAGTCAGGGTTCACCTCCAACACGTCCCCCTCGTCGATCATGGATTGCAGGCCCCATTCACTGATCCAATCCGTCCCACCGCAGGTGGCACAGGTCAGGACGGGTTTGAAGGGCTTCTCTTTCCCGTAGAGCGTCCCGAACGGCTGGACCGTCCGAATCCCCTTCATTGCCGCGTTATATTCGAGTTCACGCTCAATGCGTTCGTCTGGCGAGCAATAGCGCTTAAACCCTCTATTCTGATCCGTCCGGTAGATATCCGGGGCTTTCCCCACGTACTTCAGCATGTACGGGAGGGCGTTCTGAGGCGTGCGGGCTCGAATATCGACCATCCCACCCGTGAGCTCCTTCCAATCCTTGTCGAGCTTCTGTTGCGGGAGGTAGTCGGCATCCAAGAGCACATGGGCGTGGGGATGCCACCCATTCCCGGTATTCGTCACTTCGAGAGCGAGGAGGCCCCCACAGACCAGGTCTTGATAGTACTTCCGGCGAAACAACCTCTTAAGGGCACGAGGAATCGACAGGACGACGTTCTTGGTGAGCCGAACCACATTCGGAATCGTGAGCGTGAGCAGCTTCGGGTGTTGGATCAACGACGCCAGCCCCTCATAGCCTTTCATCAGCCGCCAAAAGTCCGCCCGACGGCACTCCGGACAAGTGCGCCCCTTGCAGCGAATGGTGATGAGCTTTTTCTCCCCACAGTGGGCACAGTAGAGGCTCCGGATTTCATGGGGGAGGGGGAGAGGTGGACGGGGTACCTCTCCCTCATGTTCACTTGTTGTAGAGTCTTCAAGAGAAGTCGGGGGGCCTGCGGCCCCCCGCGCCCCCTCGGCCGCGCCCGCCGCTGGCTGTCGCCATGCGCCGGCCTCGGCCTGAGCGTCCGCTGGATAGTCCTCTCCCTGCGATTCTTGAGATAGCTCCGCCATGGTCCCTCCTGTGTCGTTGGAGGGGGGCTCTCAGTACTCCATGGCCGAAATCTTGACGGGCTGCACGAGGGGGACTATGATGAGGATTGCCACATCCACATAGCCTTAACCCGCTGTGTCAGCCGGTGAAAATCCGGCTGGGAGCCTCTGAGGGGTCACCCCCTTAGGGGCTTCGGTATTTCTGAGCCCCGATCAATACCGCGCGCGCTCCTCCCTTCATTGTCATGTCTAGCTCTATTCCTTTGGTCGCCTCGTGTCGAGAGCGCTTGTGGTCGCGCTGAGAGGCGTATGCGAGCGCTTCGTGCATGTCGCCTCGTTCTACCCCGGTCCCTAGCTTCTGTCGATTGGACAGTTGTGGCCAGTTTGGGTCTGACGTGGATAAATTCGCAGGTCCGCCCTGTTTAATCGCGGTGAGCATGGGCCTACTGTACGTGGGCCGGAGGCGAAAGGGAATTAGGCAGATGTATGCTGATGTATGCAGATGTAGGCTCCTGCAGCAGACCTTTGTCCGACGACACGACGTTCCAGTGGATAGCTCTCCCGCCGTTCCTCCCCGCCTGTCCCGATCGACTCGTGCTCCCATCGCCCGTTGTACTAACGCATCGAGCCTTGAATGGTTTGACAGAGCTTCCTGGAACAGGACCCTATTGGCAAATCGATGTTCTTGCATATCTCACCGATCACGACACAGCCGCCTCTCTTTCCTTCTGAGTGAGCCATTATTCGATGCTTTCAGTTAAGCGCAGTATCGAGGGTGCATGCAATAACCTTGTTACACTTTAAACGCTCAGGAGACACCACTGACCACTATGGAGCGTTGAAAATGACATGACGTAGGGGAGCACAACTTACCTTGACGATGAGAAAGTATGACGATATGATGATCGATGAATGATCTGTAGGAGGGAAGTGAAGTATGGCTACCACAACTATTTCGCCGAAGTTTCAGATCGTGATTCCCAAAGAAGTCCGGGACAGGTTGCACTTGAGTCCCCGGCAGCGCCTGCAGGTGTTAGAAAAGGGGGGGGTGATTACCCTGGTACCTGAAGTGCCTCTGAAGTCGCTCAAAGGGGTCCTGAAAGGCATGTCCAAGGAAGGGATTCGAGAAAAGAAGGACCGCCTGTGAAAGTTCTGATGGACTCAAGCGGCTGGATCGAGTTCTTTATCGGCGGTCCGCTGGCCGATCGGTATGCGGCCTATTTCACGTCGACTACGCAGCTCATTACCCCGACGATTGTCCTGTACGAGGTTTACAAGAAGATCAAACGGGAACGGGGAGAGGAATCGGCGTTGCTGATTGCGGGACGCCTCAGCGCGACGGAAGTCCTTCCTTTGACGGAACCCATAGCCCTACTGGCCGCCGACCTCAGTCTGAGGCATGGACTAGCGATGGCAGATGCCATTGTCTATGCGACGGCCCGCGACCAGGAGGCTCAACTCGTCACGGGTGATGCGGATCTCAAGGACCTGCCAGGGGTGGTCTATATGAAGTGAGTAGCGGAAAGGGGGGAGTCTGACGACACCCCCCTTACTTCCCCCCATAAGGCGCGCCCGCGTGTCCGCCGGCGCGGACTGTACTACCCCACCTGATTTTGGACAGGCCGCTGCTGATTTGTGACCATCCACCCTGCATAGAGTTCGGCTGGTGACCGAGTCCCTAAGGCGCTGTGTGGCGCTGGCCGGTTGTAATACTCAATCTACTTCTCCAGTACCCCCACTTCCTGTTGCATAAGATGGGAATACGCTGCATCTTGTACTGAAATGTGCCAATGCGATACTCTCCCAACTGGGAATATGTAGCAGCAGAAGACAATCCAGGCCGATTGTCTAGACGGCTTGCTAAACAGTCTCCTTCGTCAACGGCTGATTTTAATTGCTCAGGAATTCCTCACCTGGAAGGGTGGGGATGAGGACGGGGGTCGCGAAGTGGCTCATGCGAACCATGAAACACGAGAAACCACCGATGTAAGACCGTGGTTCTTCGTCGTTAGAGCACAAGACCTATGACCTACGCTTTGCTTAAGTTCGCGCATATTCTCGGCGCCATTCTGATTGGTGCCGGCTTGATCGGTGTGTGGGTCTCTGATCTGCGCTCTCGACAATCGCGTGACCTCCCCCGCTTCTCTGAGGCCGTCCGTAACATAGCCGTGTTCTATGACGGCGTTGTGGTTCCGGGCGCGTTGCTTCTGTTGGCATCTGGCGCTTGGATAATCGTTGAGTTTTTCGGCGGTTGGAACTTTCTCAATGTGCCGTGGCTCGCGGGGATGGTCGCCTTGTTTGCCTTCGAGTTCATTGAGGGCAACACCATTACACGCCTCTACTTCATGCGGTTGCGCCGCTTGACGCAAGAGGCACTGCGTGTTGGCGAGTGTACCCCCGATCTGGAGAAAGCCCGCGCCGAGAATGTGCCAACGTTCACGCACTTCCTCGATTTGCCCATGTTGTTCTTGATAGTCAGCCTGGGTACGCTTAAGCCTCAGGCTTGGACGATGTTCATTGTTGGCTCGGTGATAGCGCTCGCGGTAGCTACCGGCTTGACGATATTTGTTCCCCGCCTTTACCCATGGAAGGCGCAGCGGCGAGGCAAGCGTAACACCTAGCTTGGCAATCTAAAGACCCAAGGCATGAAAGGTGGCTCGGTGCAGCGGTGATTGCTCTCATCGAGAGAATCGGACCATTTGCATACATCATTCCAACGGCCATTCGATTGATGCGCGCGGGAACGCTTCCATCAGCATAGGTGGAGGCCATGGCGTCGCAGTGGCTGGCGCTCAATCACGTTCGTGCAACTCTTGCTCTGATTGGGTGAGTGGCAGCGCTCAAAGCACTGTCGCTGTCAAGATGGCGCCTAACAACGTATTGTATTGCATCGGACGCGGGCAAAAGTGTCACGCCACGGAGGTGATTAGCAGATGAGCGTTGTAGCCAGCATTTTGATGCGCATGTTCGGCCGTCCTACGGGCACCCTGGGAAGGTTGGGTGGCATCACCATGGCGCACACGAATAAGGGGTGCGCCGCTTGGGTCATCGACCTGCTCGACATCCACCCGAACGACAGAGTACTGGAGGTTGGTTTCGGACCTGGAGTAGGCATCGAGCTTTTGACCAGGTCGGTGTCGGAGGGATACGTTGCAGGCATTGATTCATCTGAGGAAATGGTCGAGCAGGCGAAAGCTCGGAACACTAAAGCAATTAAGAACGGTCGGGTCGACCTGCGGTGCGGCTCCGCCGAGAGCTTGCCATTTGAAGACTTTTTCTTCGATAAGGTATTGGCGATTAACTCCATGCAAGTCTGGCCGGACGTCCCAGCTGGCCTGCGAGAAATGCGGCGGGTCCTAAAGACTGGCGGTAGAATTGCGCTTGGTTTCACCCCCTATTCCGGGCAGTCAAAGGACGTATTGCCTGAAATGCTCACAGCTGCTGGCTTCACGGAGGCGCACGTCGTGGAGGCAGATCAGGGATTTTGTGCGCTGACGATCAAACCATGAGCAACGATGCGGGACATTAGGTCGACACAGGTTACAATATCTAGGTAATCTCTTCCAACAATTCCTTTAAGACCACCGCTTGGTTGTGCTGTTCGTCAGCTGCGCTATACACCAGCGTGACTCTCCTCCGCCTACACAGTCCGGCCAGTTTCATGAGAGCTTCTCGCTGGAGCGGCTGTTTCAGTTCAGCCTTATACCGCTTGCGGAACTCCATCCATTTCGCCGGATCATGCCCAAACCATTTGCGGAGTGGCGTGCTTGGAGCCAGGTCCTTACGCCAGTCAACGATGCGCACCCGCTCCTTACTGACCCCACGTGGCCACACGCGATCAACGAGAATTCGCATACCATCCCGCACACTCGGCTCGCTATATACGCGCTTCGCTTGGATCATAAAAACACCGTTGGTTTCCTTCAGATATGTGCCTGGCGAGGGCAAGCGGGCCGTCAATGGTCTGTATGAATATCAATCACTCGCCCTGCCTCATTGATTTCGACTGTCACGGGCGTCTGCTCATGGAGCACCGTAGAGGTATCCGCTTCCTCATCAAGGGAAAACACCTTCACGCCCTCAGGAGTGGAGATCCTGATCTTTTTTCGGTCATCATCAACATAGGACGCCTTGCCCCGTATGATTCGATGATGACCTGTGTCACTTGGACGATGTACATCGATCACATAATCGTCCTCATCTACCCACAGAACCAGGTGGTCGCCGACTCTGATGTCACCACGCTGACTGGAACCGTAATGCGCTGTGACAGTACCATAGGGCACTTTCACGAACAGGAGCCCTGACCGGATAGCCCAGACCGTCCCACTCACTTTAATGTGCATCCCAGTCGTGAGTTGAGGCAACGGCAACAATGCCATGCCGAGTTTCACAGGGTGAAGGTCGCTTATTTTACCGGCTTCATTGATCTCCGCTGCAACCTCGCTTCCTTCTTCTAAGCGCCCAAGATGAGGCGGAGGATCGGCAAGGAGATAGCGTTTGGTGCCGTCCAAAGTTGCAAGCTCAATTGCGTCGGGATCTTGATTAGTAAGGCGACCTCGGACCATGCGATGCGTTTTCACGGAGCCATCGTCGTTCTTCTGCACATCGACAGTCACGTGATTGTCGTCGAGTGCCAACCCTAACTTGTCACCAACGGCCGGCTCTCCAAGTCCTTTCATCGTATTGACCGTCAGCTGCCCAGCCTGGGTATCAACGAGGATCGCATCTGATCGAACTTGGGAGATCACGCCGGTCAGCTTCAGGTGGCTATCGAGGCGGGAGCAATCATCCTGGCCCGCATGGGCACTCTGGCTCAAATACGCTAACGCCAGGAATAGAAGGATCAGGAACCGATTCTTGGCCATGGTGCCACTCCTCACGACATGATCGTGAGCCTTGAGGAGGCGCGATGAAGTCCCTTATGGCTCAAGGCCCATGCCCAACCCCAGTCCGATCCATGCTCGTAATAGATCATGCCGAGACACTGAATAAATGACGGACCCATTCTTTCCACGGGGAGACTTAATACCCGGTGCTCCCCATCATCTTCGCTGCATGAGCAATCTTCGTTGCGGGTGATATCACAAGCCGGTCTTTCCGCATAATATCTTCAGCCCTTAGCTTCGCCAAATCTTTGCCCGCATCCAGCGCTCGCATGGCGTCAAACTCGTTCACAAATCCAACATACTGTCCCTTGCCATTCACAACAGGAGCACCCGCTGTATGGGTTGACAACAAAGCGACGGCAATGGCTAAGCCGTTTTGTCCAGCGTGAAACATCAAGTTATTGGTCGCCACGATCTGACCGACTGTCTTAAGCCCCCCCACCGGGATCCTTTCCACACTCGTAGCGCCTCCTTCGCCAAGTCATGGCTAGTTAAGATAGAGTGACCAACCTTCAGGTTGCGTGGTGCTTACTTCTTTTGCCCAATGGTAAACGCAGCATCGGTGACTTTGCTCTCATCATCTATGAGCAGAATGATTCGTCCTCCTTGGGGAACGGTTGCAAGTCTGTCTTGTGCAAGCGGTCGTACTTCATAATGGCGCTCTTGACCATCTTCTGTACGAATCGTGATCCAGTTCGCCGGCTTGACCACAATACCTTCGACACGCCTGTCAGCGGCTTTCGGAACCGAGCGTTTCCACTCGTGCGTATGGTGGTGGAGTTCCTCTTCACTCCCGAACGCCGCATCAAGAATTTTGTTGGCTTCGCCGACGAGGAAGAGGGCCGGAACGCCCAGCGGCATGGCGGCGACCTTGAGGCGAGCCAGTGGGCGAACCGCATAGGCTTCTTCTTTTCCTTCATCTGTCCGAATCACGGCCCATTCATAGCCGACGATAAGCGGCTGTGCGAGGCTCCCCTTGACCACCCGATGCCAGCCCGGATGGCCAACAGGATGGTAGTCAACCACTAGGTTTTCCCCGCTGAGGGCAATCTCAACTCGGTCTCCTTTCTTGAGTGCCCAGATGCCTTTCTCAACCGCTCCCTTAATGGGAAGAAACCGAGGTTCAAGCTCGCCCGTATTGACCTTCACCATGCCCCCGGCGATCTCCTGAACGACACCAACAAGAACCCGCTCTCCCGGCAACAGAACAAGGTGGTCCGCAAACTCAGGAGGGTTGCCCTCGGACAGAGCGGTCCCTTGAACACCCGCGACGAACAAAACACCGAACAGAACGCTGCTCAACGCAGGCACGACTAAATAGCCAACTGCTCTTGCACAGATCCGCGGACAGTTCATGACAACCTCCCTCCGATCATTCATGTCTAGAGATTCTTCCTCAATCGCACGACTCTGCCATACATTCGCTGCTGTCCTGTCAAAGGGAGGTCTTCGTACCGCCGATTGAGCGGATGAAGAATAGACTGCCCTCCGATTTCCTTGAGCTGACGTATGAGCGCGCCCTCAGGGCGGCCGTCGGGGCTCTCAACCACAACGTAGTGACCAGGCTCGGTAGGGAGATCAGGATCCACGAAAATAATCTCCCCTTCACTGAAGAGGGGCTGCATGGAGTTGTCTCTCACTTGTAAGGCAAAGGTGCGTTTCCCGCAAACGTCTGTCGCCTCAAGCATCGTTTCGGCATGGATGGTACGAGGAGGATTGGTACCCGTGACCACCTGATCAATCTGATGCCAGTTCAGTAGCGGTACCTTCCGTACCTCGACGACAGAGGAATGATGAGTGCCTTCTGATAATGCGAACACCTTTTCTGAGTGTGTCGGGGCACCCGTTCGGAGGAAATCCGCGTCCATACGGAAGTACCTTGCAAATTTCCCCCAGATTGCAGGGTCTTCGGGACATTTATCGGCAAGAATGTTTGTGATGGCTCGCTCAGAGACTCCAACCGCCGATGCCAATTCTTTCTCCGTCAGGCCTTCGCCTAACTCCCGATGTATAAGGCTTTTCAGATTCATCGCGATTACTCCTTGCGGGAGTTCTCCGTCGCAAGCGAAATGTGCCTACTCTACGCCCAGATGATAAACTCAGTCTTTTTAAGTAAAGCATAAAACAAGCCGTTGAAGTTGTTCCTGCATGATGATTTACGGAACTTGCGTAAGCCCTTGTTGACTCTCACCTTCCAAGATGTTGAAACGCTCTTGTGCGGGTGAGCAGTCCCTAAGGCATTTTTGTCATTGCTGTGCAGTATCGCTCATTCCGCACATTGCACAATTGCACAGAACAGTCTGCGATTGGGCAGCTTCGAGGATTGCATTTCCTTCAATATTTCACGTCGATGAACAACGACGGGACGACCACCAACCCATCGGCGCATCCCACCGCCACTTTCAAAAATTCGCGGCACACGTTGCTGGCGGATCCAATGCAACCCTTGTAGATCCTGCCGGATGACCGCCTTCGGAGCTACAAGCCACATCGTCGGGCGTGAGCCCACCTCATATATCGCCTCGGTATTACTCGTGTCATTCTTGTTGGACTTCACGTAGGGCTTCATGAATTGGGGCTCATGAGGCGGACACCGTGACCGAAGGCCAGAAATTGTCGGCTCCAATAGTTCGCTCTCCACAGACTTCCATACCCACACAATACGGAGGCAAATTAGCCATGAACGTGCGGAACTCCGAGCGAAAGAGCCACTTTTTCAGAATGGCCTTCTCGTGTTCATCGGTCCTGTACACCTGGAGGGCCTGCTTCGCCAAGTCGACCCCGATCGTCGGCATCTTCATTCAACCCTCCTTGTTCAGGACATTAATAGGCTGGCCTGAACTTCACCTTGACCTACCATAGGCTAAGATGAAAGAGGGAGGGGTTCATTCCATTAAGTGAGGCCAGACAGTACGTAGAACGCAGGATGAATGTCAGGTGCTTCCGATCGAAGAATGCCGACAAAGCTGTGTTGATAAGGCAGGTGTTAAATAAGTGTTAGAAAGACCGACAAGTTGAGGCAAATTGAACTGAGATCAGGGGATGAGAAATGAAGTAACAATCATCAGTTCATATAGTAATAACAAGGGGATTGCCCAAGCTATCAACGACTTGAGCAATCCCCCTTGCTACACTCCCGCCTTCGGCACCATATCAACCTTCGTTCGAGTCAGCGCCGCTTGAAGGTTGCGAGCAATTGCCGCATCCGGAGAAGCACCGTCGGTAAGCCTTTCCTCTTTCTCCCCCAATAGCACTGCAGAGCATAGCCAAGGCTTCAGCGCACATCGCAGCTTGGCCCCCGATCACGTCGGACGCTTCGACGGGATCTGGTACCGTTTCATCTTGAGGTAGAGGGTCTTGTAATCCACTTTCAATCGCCGCGCCGCTTCCGCTTTGTTCCACCCCGCCTCGTCCAACGTTTTCAGAATCGAGGCCCGCTCCGTCTCCCCCGACGTCCTCCGGCGCAGTTGCGAGAGCGATTCCCCGGGCTGCATCACGGGCTTGGGAGGCTCGGCCGGCTCTCCCGGTTGAGCCCGTATCTGTTGCGGGAGGTGCGCAGGCTCGATCAGGGTGTCGGCCAATATGACCGCCGAACGAACGGCGTTCTCCAACTCCCGCACATTCCCCGGCCAACGGTAGGCCTCCAGTGCAGCCATCGCGTCGGCGCTCACCCCACGGATCGATTTCTGATAAGCCCGGTTGGCTTTCATCAGGATGTAGTGGGCCAG
>JAGWTI010000091.1 GCA_028876065.1 Nitrospirota bacterium | reverse complement strand
CCCCAGGGATAGATCCGTCCGTCCGTGCCCCGCGCCGCTTTCTCCCACTCCGCCTCAGTCGGAAGGCGCTTGTGGTAATAACGGCAGTAGGCGTCGGCATCGTACCAATCGACACCGATGACCGGCCGGTCCCGGTCGTGGTCCCAATGCACTTCACTCCATCGTGCGGGTTCCGCTCGGCGGGTCTTGTGCAGGAACGCGGCATACTGAGCGGTGGTCACTTCGTACTGGTCCAGATAGAAGGCGTCGAGGTAGACGGCATGCAGGGGAGCTTCGTCAGCATCGCCATCCTGACTCCCCATCACGTACGTCCCTGGAGGAATCACCGCCATCGGTGCCCCATCGCGTCCGGTGATTGTCTGACTCGTTGGGAGAGATGGTGGGTGAGGCGATGCGGTGGCGCTGGGCGTTTCCAACGGAAGTCGTGCGGCTTCTTCAGCCATGCCCCGATCAGGCATGCTCTCCTCGGCGGAAACCCCGGTCGCCAGGTCGGCCAGCATGACCATGATGACCATGAGCCGCCGCGCGGAAATTCGGTTGCACGATCTCAGCATATGCCAACGCGAGTTGAGCGTCCTGTTTCTACCAATAGGAATTGTATATAATTGGGCGCATGAGGGCCGGTCCACTCATGAAAATGCTCCATTTGAACGGCATTCTGGCGTGGGTGCTCTTTGTGGGCGTTGCGCTTGTCTGTATCGCCATCCTCATGGTCAACCTGTTCGATCGGAAAATCATCGAGCAGGCGGCCGCCGAGAATCTCCACGCCGAGTTCCTGAGGGCGGCCGGTTCTGTCAGCCGCATCATTCGAAACGCGGGCGATTTTCATGATGATAAAGCGTTACGAGAGGCCATTCAAGACATCATGGAGCTGCGACCGAGTATTCGTCGATTGGAAGTCTATGATCTCGCGTCCGGATCGGGGACATTGATTCTCAGCAGCGATCCGCAGTATCTCGCGGTTCCCCTCAGCCTGGAGGAACGGACCGAGGTCGCGGCCGGCCGATCTGTGACGCGGTTTGATGACGACGTGATCGATCGCGCCTGGATGATTACGGCTCCGATTATGATGGACGATCGTGTGGTGGGGGCGCTGCGGGGGCGGTTTTCCTTGTGGAAATACGATCTGTTGATTAGAAAGGAAGCCACGTTGGCAAGAGATGTGGGCGTGGGCGCCGTGGCGATTTCCTGCGCGATCTTTTTGCTGTTGATCAGAATCAAGGTGCACAAGCCGATCAGTCGGCTACTGGACACCATGCGACAGGCCGAGGCGGGGGATCTGATGAAGCGAGCCCCGGTCGTGGGACCCTCGGATATTCAGGCCGTCGCGGGCCAGTTCAATCGGTTGCTGGATCGTGTCCGGGATGCGAGCGCCGAGAAAGAGCGGTTGCTCGCGGAAATTCAAGACTTCAACAAAACGCTCATGACGAAAATTGCCGCCGCAACGGAGGAACTTCGACAGGCGAACCTGATGCTCGTCGAATCGCGAACTCAAGCCGAGCGCGCAGAAAAGCTGGCCGCCCTGGGCGAATTCTCCGCGATGGTGGCCCATGAGCTGGGCACTCCGCTCAGCGCGATATCCGGCCACGTGCACATGCTGACGGAGGAGACGGATCCGCAGGGCCTGGATCGACGTGTGGCGATCATCCGGTCTGAGATCGGCAGGATGGCCGCTATCATCCGGCATGTGTTGGATTCGACGCATGTCCAGATGCGGTCGGCGGCCGTGGATCTGGATGAGATTGTGAACGAGGTGCTTGCCTTGATTTCCATCGAGTTGCCGGGCAAGCGCATCACGCTCCGTGCGCATCTTGCGGACCCGCTGCCGGCGGTGGCCGGTGATCGCACGGCGCTCAAAGGCGTGCTTTTTAATCTTGTGACCAATGCCGTGCAGGCCATGCTGCAGGGAGGGGAACTCGTGATTCGGACGGCGCAGATCTTGGCGGAACCTCCCGAAGGCACGATCATTCTCACAGGAGGCCGCCAATTAAGCCGCGGTGCCGTGCGGCTGATCGTCCGCGACACAGGGCCGGGCATCGCGACCGACATGCTTGAACGGATCTTCGAGCCATTTTTTACCACACGCGCCGCCGGCGGTGGAACCGGACTTGGGTTGGCGATTTGTCATCGGGTCGTCGTAACGTGCGGCGGGCGACTGGCGGTCTGGAGTGTAGTCGGTCAGGGCACAATGTTGACGATCGATTTACCTATCTGGTTCGGAGAAGGCACGGATGAAAACTAAGGCTCGGATTCTGGTAGTGGATGATGATCGGAACCATTGTGAAATGTTGGGGGAGGTCCTCACACGCGCCGGGTTTCTGGTTGAACTGGCAACCAACGGGGAAGAGGCCATCGCGAAGGGAGGCATTCACGAGTACGGGGCGGTGCTGAGCGACATGCGGATGGGGGCTCTTTCCGGAATGGATGTCTTGACCTTTTTTCGGAAGACCGCTCCGGACACCCCCGTCGTGCTCCTGACGGCGTTTGGATCGGTGGAGATGGCCATCCGCGCGATGAAGGAGGGCGCGTTCGATTACCTCAGCAAGCCGGTGAATTTGGACGAATTGGTGCTCATGGCGACACGGGCCGTTGAGCATAGCGCGCTGGTTCGAGAAAACCGCCATCTGCGGCAAACGCTCAACGATCGTGGCCGTTCGAGCACCATCATCGGTCGAAGCCGTGCGATGCTGGAGGTGTTCAAGTTGGTGGGCAAGGTTACGTCGAGTCAAGCCAGCGTCTTGATTCAAGGGGAAAGCGGAACCGGAAAGGAACTCATCGCCCGCGCCATCCATGACAACGGAGTGCGGGCGTCGCAGCGGTTTGTGGCGATCAATTGCAGCGCCATTCCCGACCCGCTCATCGAGAGCGAGTTGTTCGGTCACGTGAAAGGAGCTTTTACAGGCGCGCATTTCTTTCGGCGTGGGCTCCTCGAGGAGGCGAACGGGGGGACATGCTTCTTGGATGAGGTGGGCGACCTGTCTCCGGCCGGGCAGGCCAAGTTGTTGCGGGTGCTCCAAGAGCGGGAAATGAGGCGAGTCGGGAGCAATGAAATGGTTGCCTTGAATCTCAGGATCATTTCGGCCTCCCGCCGCAACCTCAAGAGCCTTGTGCTGGCCGACCACTTTCGTGAGGACCTGTTCTATCGACTGAATACGGTGATCATCGACGTGCCCTCTCTCCATGAACGAACGGAGGATATTCCGATCCTCGCCGAGTACTTTTTGGCTCGATTTGGGGGGAATCGTGAGCCTCCCGTTACCAGGTTGGCCCCAAAAGCGATGAAATCCCTTCTTCGGTATCCCTGGCCGGGCAATGTCCGGGAATTAGAACACGTGATTGAACGAGCGGTGACCTTGGCGTCCCACACCGTCCTGTCGGTGGATGACCTGCCCCCTGAGGTCCGAGAAGCCCCGCAACCAAGTTCACGTCCGAAGGGATTACTGACTCAACCGGAATCAGCGTCGTTGAGCGAGCGGGAACGAGCCCATGTGCTCGCGGTACTCAAATCGGCCAACGGCAATCGGGCGATAGCCGCCAAACAACTCGGCATTAGCCGATGGGCGCTCCTCCGGTTGCTGGATCGCTACCTGCTTCGCGATCACGAGTAGGGCCGCTTCGACGAAGGTCATGCGTTCGACATACGCTCGCCCCCGATAGCTCCTCCCTATGGTTCCCTCGGGTTTCTTCACCGTGCTGTGCGGATCCGCTACACCGCTCCAACGCTGCGCGACCTTCTATCCCGACGATGTCGTCGTCTCGCATCTGGAAAGTCTGGTTTATCAGCGCCTTACAATTGAGTCGGCGGCATCTTCGATATGGCACCGTGATTGCGTTCGTCTAGGGATGACCGCGCCGAGGGGGGCGGTCCGGTGAGCCTGGGCCTATGGGCTGGCCCCGCGTCGCTGGGCACCGGGAACAAGGAGGCCGATGTGGAACGTTCAGGGCAGGCATTGTGGGGAGTTGTGTTGGCGGGGGGAGAGGGCGTCCGATTGCGTGGCTTCGTCCGGCAGTATGTCGGCATCGACGCGCCAAAACAGTTTTGCGCATTTGTCGGAGCCCGGACCATGGTGGAGCATACCGTGCAGAGGGCGGAGAGCATCATTCATCCCGAACGACTCCTGGTCGTGGCGACCGCGTGCCACAAGCCGTATGTTGACGCAACGCTCGGGAGCCGACCGCCGGGCACCGTGTTGTTGCAGCCGATCGGCCGCGATACGGGCCCTGGGATCCTGCTGTCGCTCATGCACATCGTCCATCGTGATCCCCGGGCCACCGTCGCAATTTTCCCCTCCGATCATTTTGTCATGCCGGGCCGGCGATTCATGGATGCGGTGGTCGAGTCAGCCGAGTTTCTGACGCAGCACGATCCGACGTCCGTGGTCCTGCTGGCCGTCGAAGCCACCGATGCGGAAACGGAGTATGGGTGGGTCGTACCCGGTTCGCCGGCCTCTGCGACCAGCGCCTTCGATGTGCGACGCGTTCGGCAATTCGTCGAGAAACCCCCGAGCGAATGCGCGCAGACGCTCCTGGCGGAAGGCGGGCTCTGGAATACCATGGTTCTGGTCGGTCGCGCGGAGGTGTTCCTCGCACTGATCAAACAGACCTGCCCGGAACTGATCGCCTACTTTTCCATGATTCAGCGATCGATCGGCACGTCCTGGGAATCCGAGGTGCTCGACACCGTGTACGGCATGATGTCGTGCGTGAATTTCTCGACGGCGGTGCTGGCCCGGAGTCCGGAGCGCCTCTTGGTGCTTCCGGTTCGGGGGGTCTACTGGAGCGATTGGGGCAAAGCCGAGCGCATCCTCGCGACCTTGGCGTGGCTCGGCCTCCCTCCGCCCATGCCGAAATTGGGCGCGGGGTGTTGCCAGGCAGATCCGGAGGCCATGCAACGGGAGCGCAGAACGTCCCATGCGTACGCGGCATTCAAGAATTCTTATCGTGGATGACGATCACGCATGTCGGGAGTTGCTCTCCGCACTGCTTGCGCAGGCGGGGCACTCCGTCGATCAAGCGCATGACGGGGTTGACGCGCTCAACCAACTGGAAACCCGAGGGTATGGGCTCGTCATCACGGATTACAGCATGCCGGGCATGAACGGGCTGCACCTCCTGTCGATTCTCAAACGCCGCTGGCCGGATACGCTGGTGATCTTTCTATCGGCGGATCGCTCCGGCGTCATGTCGCAGGCGCTTCAGGAAGGGGCGCTGGCGTGTTTCTCCAAACCCTTTGACTGTGCGCGGTTGCTCGAGACGGTTGCCCACGTGATGCGTACGGGTTTCGCGTGCGGGGAGTCGTCGGCCCCCCTCGCGAAAGACCCTTGGTAACATGGCTGCACGCGTGAAGCGATATGCCGGGATGGGGATTCGTGGCTGTGCGATGTTCGCCCTACTGGCCGGTCAGGTCGCTTGTGTGTCGATACAGATGGCCCTCTTGACCAAGCAAACGTATCCGCCCACGCCCGCTTCAGAGCCGATTGAGGTTTTGGAGACGGACCCGAACCGGGCCTACATTCGGCTGGCGCAGATCACCGCCACGAGCGAGAGCGCCGAGGAAGAGACGCTCCGCGATCGCATTCTCGCGCGCGCGCGGCAACTCGGGGCGGATGCCGTGGTCTTGGGGAAGGCGGATTATACGCGCTCGTTGGGCCCGAGCCCGCTGTTTGAATCCACGTTGAGTCCGGCAGGCGTCAGCTCCAGTCCCTATTGGGGCGGATGGTGGAACCCGTTTTATTTGGACGCCTGGAGCTTTGAGCAGGCCTCGGCCGATCAGGCGCGCTGGACTCTGTACTTGTCCGGGTTGGCGATCCGGTATGTGCGGCAAGCGCCGTCGACGAGCCAGCCGCGGGCGGACTAACGGATGCTCGATGCGGGGGGCAGCGCCCGCTCAGCCGGGCCGCCCCGGCGGTGGCTCGAATCAGATCGGGGGCTGAGGAGCGGGAAAGGAGACGCTGATGTTCGGACAATGGGGCACGGTTGTGGTGGCGGCAATGTGCATGGGCGTGCTTGGGTGCGCCGAGGCTCCGCGCGGAGAGCCCAATATGGCTCCGGCTTCGGATTCCACTCGCCTGCTGGGCCAACTCGATCAACACCTCGCGCAACTGACCGCGAACATCGATGGCATCGCGAAGCGATTGGAAGAGTTGCGGCGGACGCCTGACTCCACCGATCCGGTCGTCCGTGAATTGCGGGCGCTGGACCTGATGGGGTGGGAACTGCATCGGGAGCAGTGGCGCGCACAACGGGACCACTTGCAGTTTGCGCGACAGCAACTCCAGCGGGTCAACACGACCCCTGGTGAGCGGCCCGCGCTTCTCGATCAGTGGGCCCGGCACGAACTCGTGTTTGCGCCTGCCATGGAAGAATTTCGACAGCAACGGCTGACGCTGGAACGTCAACGCTTGAAAGTCGAGTCGCAATTGATCGAACGAGCGTTGCGTGGGTTGTAGGGAGATGCGGTATTACGACGATCGTGCCGGGCGACCGCTGGGAATATTGTGCGGTGTCCTGCTGCTGGGAGTTCAGTTGATAGGCTGTGCCCATGTCGATGTGATACGGCTGACGAACGAGACGTTTCCCCCAAAAAGTTCGGGCGCTGACGTGGAGGTCCTTGAGCAGCAGCCGACGAGTCCGCATCTCCAACTGGCAGAGCTGCGCATTGCCGATTCGGGATTCAGCTTCGGACATCTGCAGCGGAAGATCCTGGACAAAGCGGCGGTCTTGGGCGCCGATGCGGTCGTGTTCGTCAAGCCGGAGAGTCACATCGAGCACGAGGTCGCTTATGAACCGGTCTACAGCCCCTGGGGAGGGTACGGGCCCTACGGACCGGGGTTCGGTGGAGGGGGATATGGTGGGCTCGGGCCCGGCGGGTGGGGCTATGGAGGGCCGGGCGGGTGGGGCTACGGAGGGCTTGGCGGGTGGGGAGCGACCGGGACCGTGGCCGTGCCGTACGATGTTACGATCAACTCTCTGAAAGGAACGGCGATCAAATATGTGGCGCAGATGCCGGCACGATAGCCCCCGGCGCTCGGCGTCTCCACGACAATCGGCGGCTACGGGCATCACATGGAAAGCTCTTCATGGGCAGGCTCGTTCGGCAAGCTGCGTCAGCCTCTTTTTCCCACTGGCCGGCGGCGCCCGCCGTTCTTGCCGGGCGAGGGGTCGGAAACCTACGCGGCCGCATGTGCGATACGGCCGGCTCCCTGGCCGACGGCAGTTTTCATGAACAGGCATGGAGCCGACGGATTGGGCGACGCTCGCATGACGCATCGAGTTTCCGGGGTCCCTGTCAAACTCCTGCTCAAGCTTCTTCTGTTTGTGATCTCGTTCTCGCTCGTCTTTTATCTTCTCCGGACGCATCCCGGCTATCGGGCGTTTTTAGCCGCGGACCTCAAGGATTTGGGCGGCATTCCCTGGCTGTATTCGATCGTCGGCATGATCTTCAGCATGCTGGCCGCGTTCATTGTGCAGCGGGAATGGGAACATTGGAGCAACCTTCTCGGCGCGATGAAGGAAGAAGTCAGCGCCCTGGACCAACTGTGGCACTGGTCGCACCACTTTCCGGGAGAGATCCAGCAACGTCTCCAAGAGGCCATCTGGTGCTATCTCTCCTGCACGATAGCCGAAGGATGGGGGGGCGATGGGCAGGGCGCGGACAACGAGGCCGTCGAAGACGTCTTGGCCTCGTTGCGCGATGCCACGTTCGCGATGGCACGGCAACCGGAGTTGATGCTCGCGGTCTCGTCCATGGTAGCCGAGATTACGAAACATCGCTGGGACCGGCTCAATGCCGGCGCTCGGCGGATGCCACGGATTTTGAAATATACGCTCATCTTCGCCGATGGGCTGGTGATCGTGCTATCCTTGTTCATCGGCGTGAGAAACGTCTGGCTGGATTACCTCTTTACGACCAGCATCGCGCTGCTGGTCTACTTGGTGTATCTGGTCGTCGAAGACTTGGAGCATCCCTTGCGGCCTGGAATCTGGCATGTCACGTCGATCGACTATCAACGACTCCGTCAGCGGTTGCAGCGGGCCAATAAAGCAGCCCGGCCGGACCAGAACCTTCTCTGAGGGCCGCCACATCGATGACCGAATGCGACGAGTATGATTTGTTGTGCATCGGCAGCGGGCCCGCGGGCCAGCATGCCGCGATTCAGGCCGCCAAGTTGGGCAAGCGCACGGCGGTGGTGGAGCGGCGCCGGACCGTCGGAGGCGTCTGTGTGGATACCGGGACGATCCCCAGCAAGACCTTTCGCGAAGCGGTGCTCTCCTTCATGAGCCTCTCCAGCCATAGTGATCGGTATGCCGATGCGCATCCGCACAGTCGGCCGACCATCGAGCAACTCCTCCGTCGGGTGCATGCCGTCATGCGGCGCGAGGCCGAGGTCGTGCACGATCAACTGTGGCGTAACGATATCGAGTTGATTCGCGGGCACGCCCGGTTCCGGGATGCGCATACTCTGGTCGTCGTGTCGGAGGAAGAGCAACGAATCGTCAGGGCCGCCAATATTCTCCTGGCGGTCGGCACAGAGCCGGCTCCTCCTCCGGGGGGACAGGTGGATGGAACCATCGTCACGAGCGACGGCCTCTTGGATTTGAAACGTGTGCCCCGGACGATGGTTGTGGTCGGTGGCGGCGTCATCGGCGTCGAGTACGCCTCGATGTTCGCGGCCTTAGAGATCGATGTCACGGTGATCGACAAACGGCAGCACCTCCTGGAGTTTTTAGATGGGGAGATCGTTGACGAACTGATCCATCAGATGAGATGCCGCGACGTGACCTTCCGTTTGGGAGAGGCGGTCGAGCGCCTCGACGTTGCCGCGGGTCCTCCGCGGCAAGCCGTCATCCATCTGGAATCGGGGAAACAGATCGTGTCCGATCTGGCCCTCTTTTCGGCCGGCCGGATCGGCGCGACCGCCGGCTTGAATCTGGAAGCGGCTGGGCTGACGGCTGACTCGCGTGGGCAGTTGAAGGTCGACGAGCAGTTGCGCACCCAGGTGCCCCACATCTTCGCTGCCGGCGATGTGATCGGGTTTCCCAGCCTCGCCTCCACGTCCGCGGAACAGGGGCGGTCGGCGGCTTGCCACGCGTTTGGGGCGGCGGCAAGCCGCAGGACGGATCATTTTCCGTTCGGCATCTACACCATCCCCGAAATTTCCATGGTGGGCGCCCAAGAGCGTGAGTTGACGGAACAGAAGATTCCCTACGAGACCGGGACGGCGCGGTATAAAGAGATCGCCCGCGGCCAGATCCTGGGAGACGACAGCGGCTTGCTCAAGCTGTTGTTTCATCGCGAGAATAAACGCCTGCTCGGCATCCACGCGATCGGCACCGGCGCCACGGAGTTGATCCATATCGGACAAGCGGTCTTGGGCCTGGGCGGGGGACTCGACTACTTGTTGGATACGGTGTTCAACTATCCGACGCTGGCCGAATGCTACAAAGTGGCGGCGTTGAACGCCTTCAACAAACTCTCTCAAGAACCGGGCCGTGTCACCCCGAGCGGCCAGTAGGAACGAACCGCGAGAGGAGCGTCCTATGCCCTTGCCCAATCAGCCACAAGAGTCGGAGGAGGCGGTTGAGGGGGCGTCCCCAACCGGGCCCCGTCGGAGGTTTTTCGCCTGGGCGATCAGAGCCATCGCATGCGCGCTGGGGCTCGGATTTCTCGTCCCCGCGACGGGGTATCTGATCTCCCCGGCGTTGAAACGACGCGAGAACGCTTGGGCGGAGGTCGGCACGGTCGCGGATCTCCCAATGGGAGATCCGCAGGAACTGGAGTATACGCAAACGGTCAAAGACGGCTGGCGGAATGCAGCCGCGAAAAAATCCGTATGGGTTACCAAGCAATCCGATGGGACGATTACGGTCTTCTCTCCCCTTTGCCCGCACCTCGGGTGCGGCTACCGATGGAACTCAGGGGATCAACAATTCCAATGTCCCTGTCATGGGAGTGTCTACGATGTGACGGGGAAAGTGCTGGGAGGCCCGGCGCCGCGTCCCCTGGATGCGCTGCCGACAAAGGTCGAGAATGGAAAGCTCTGGGTGATCTACAAAGAATTTAAGTCGGGCTTGAATCGCCCCGTCGAACTATGAGGCGGGCCCGGCAGGTTTTCAAGCACCGGGGTCTTGCACGCGAAACCAGGAGCGGCCATGCGCATATCTGCACGCCTGTATGACTGGCTCGATCGCCGGCTCAACCTCCAGCCCCTTGAGCGATCGCTGCTCGACGAGCCGATTCCGGGAGGGGCCAGTTGGACGTACGTGTTTGGCTCGGCCACCCTCTTTTTGTTCGGTTTGCAAGCGCTCACCGGGATGTGCCTGGCCGTGTACTACGTTCCGTCACCCGATGCCGCCTATGACAGCGTGGAGTACATTCAACATGAAATAAGCTTCGGCTGGTTTATCCGAGGGCTGCACCACTGGGGCGCATCGGCGATCATGGTCGCCATCGGGCTGCACCTCCTTCAGGTCTATCTCTACGGCGCCTATAAGCGACCTCGCGAACCCATGTGGATGGTGGGGGTGGCGCTGTTCCTGCTGATGATGGGGTTCGGATTCACCGGATACCTCTTGCCCTGGGACCAAAATGCCTATTGGGCCACAGCCGTGGGGACCAACATGGTGGCCACTGTCCCTTTGGCGGGGGACTTCTTGGTCCGGGCCTTACGCGGGGGCACGACTCTGGGCGCATTGACGCTGTCGCGATTTTTCGCCCTCCATGTCCTGGTCTTGCCGACGCTCATCGTGAGCGGGATCCTGTTGCACCTCGTGATTCTCCGCCGCGTCGGACCGGCCGGTCCCTGGGACGAGCACCGAGCCGGACAGACGCGGGAAGCGTTTTATCCTCGCCAAGTGTTCATGGACGCGGTGGTGATGCTCGGTGCCTTCCTCGTGGTCGCCCTCCTTGCCGTCGCCGTCGAGTTCCCGTTGGCCGATCGCGCAGACCCTGCCGACCACACGTTTACACCGGTTCCGGAATGGTACTTTTTGTTCTTTTATCAGTTGCTGAAATACACACCCGGTCCGCTTGAACCCCTTGCGAGCTGGGGGCTCCCATTCTTGCTCGTGCTGGGGCTATTTCTGCTGCCCATATTGGATCGCACGCCCGAACGGCGACCGGCCGCGCGCCCCCTGGCTATGGGAGCCGGTGTCCTGTTTTTGGCCCTTGTGTTCACCCTCCTGGGGATTTCGCTCCGCAGTCTCTACGCCCAGCCACGCATGGATCCGTCGGTAGCCCACGGTAAAGCGCTGTATGCCCGACACCATTGCGCGGCCTGTCATCGCATCCACGGGGAGGGTGGAAAGGTGGGGCCGGATCTGTCCTACGTGGCCGACGAGCGACCGGACGCGCAGTGGCACCTGCGCCATTTTCGTGACCCCACGTCCGTTTCCCCCGGCTCGATCATGCCGAAGTTCCCGCTTTCCGACCAGGATATGACCGACTTGACCAATTATATGTTGAGCCTGAAAAGCGGGGGCGCCATCGCTTCCGACGGGAAGGGTGCGGCCTGAACAGCTCACGGGGCCCCGGTCTCTTGGCAGACACGGAAGACGGCAGATTGCCGGGATCGCCCACATGGCATAGACACAAAGGAGGATTGACCATGCGAACGGTAGGCGCCGCCATTGTGACGATGGGGCTGTTTCTATACGCCGCGTGTTCGGATCAAGGTGACGCTCCGAAGGGCGCTCCTGGGGCTCCGTCACCGAAAGAGCAGGTCGCACCACCCAAAGCACCCGCCGCGCAGGGTCCCAGCGTGGCCCATGCGCCCTCCGATCTTCCGCCGCCGGTTGGCGCCCGGCCCCCGAAACTGATTCGCGTCGATCTGGAAGCCGTGGAGATGGAAGGGCAACTGGCCGATGGGACGACGTATCCCTACATGACATATGATGGGCACGTGCCGGGCCCGTTCATCCGCGTCCGCGTTGACGATACCGTCGAGTTGCACCTGAAAAACCGGCCAACCAGCCAACTCACCCATTCGATTGACCTCCATGCCGTGACAGGCCCAGGAGGCGGATCGATCCTGACGCAGGTCCCTCCGGGGCAGGAGAAAGTCGTGACCTTCAAGGCTCTGAAACCCGGACTCTTTGTCTACCATTGCGCGACCGCCATGGTGGCGGAACACATTGCCGGCGGAATGTACGGGTTGATTCTCGTCGAACCGCACAACGGACTTGCCCCGGTGGACCACGAATTTTACGTGATGCAGGGGGAATTGTATACGCGGCAGCCTTTCGGCGAATACGGCCGACAGGAGTTCAGCCGGAGCAAACTCCTCGATGAAGCGCCCGAGTATCTGGTCTTCAACGGCGCGGTGGGGGCGCTGACGACACAGCATCCTCTTCAGGCAAAAGTCGGGGAGACCGTGCGCATCTTCTTCGGCGTGGGCGGCCCCAATGCCGTCTCGTCCTTTCATATCATTGGTGAGCATTTTGACCGGGTCTATGAATTGGCGTCGTTGACCAGCCCGCCGTTGACCACCGTGCAGACGACGCTCGTCCCACCTGGTGGGGCGACGGTTGTGGAGTTAAAGTTGGAGGTAGCGGGACGCTACCTCTTGGTGGATCACGCATTGTCCAGGATGGAGAAGGGTCTGCTGGGCTTTCTCCAAGTAGAAGGTCCCGCCAATCCCGAAGTGTTTCACGAGGGTGGGGTGCCCGCACATTGACCACGTGCGCTCGGCCTGAAAGCCCGGGACCGATTCTTCTCACGTTGAGACTAAGAGCCGTCCATAAGCCGGGTAAGTAAGACGCATGCCGTCGGCACCTGACGAAGGGGGGCGAAACAGCCATGAATAAGCCCAGAACACTCTACCGGCTCGCATTGTTTTTTACCTTCTCGACGATGATCGTCTTCTTGGTCGACGCGTACGCGTCGTCTCCTGGTCAAGAAGCGACCATCAAGGCTTATAAAAAAGTGGCTCCCTCCACCGTGTTTATTACGTCCGCCTACTTGACCAGCGAACACCCCCTCCCCGGAGAGAACACCGGCATTGGGTCAGGCATTCTCCTCGATCAAGATGGCACGATCCTGACCAACGCGCATGTGATCTATGGCGCAACCAAGATTGCCGTCATGCTGCACGACAACTTGCGGTTATCCGCTGACCTCGTCGGAATTGACCCCGTCACCGACCTGGCTATCCTCCGCGTCCCGCTCCCTAAAGGACGATACCCAAGTGCCCAGTTTGGTGATTTG
>JAGWTI010000011.1 GCA_028876065.1 Nitrospirota bacterium | reverse complement strand
TACCGGCAGACCTTCCGGGGCGAAGCGCCCACCACGGTGGAAGCCCCCTTCGAGGATGTTACCCGCGGCGTCCTGAACGCCTTCGCCGAAGTCGAAGAACTCTCCGGTCGTAAGATTCTGGACGGGGAGCGCATCATTACGCCGGCGCGGGACGAGCAGGGCAAGAAAGTCGGCGTGGACATTTATGTCTCCACCAGCAGCGCCGGAGGCGGCTTGCAGATGATGGTGGCCGGGGTGGTGCAAAACATCAGCGGGGAGAGCGCGCAACGCTGCGCCCTGGGGGCCGGCGCGATCGTCATGGACGTCCTGGCCAGCAACGACGGCCGCTTGCCGCACGAGAAGATCGAACGCATCAGGAGGCTGCGGCCGGACATGATCCTCCTCTCCGGCGGGACGGACGGCGGCACCGTCACCCACGTGGTGGAGATGGCCGAGTACATCGCCGCGGCCGAGCCTCGGCCCAGGCTCGGCATGAGCTATTCGCTCCCGCTCATCTACGCGGGCAACAAGGACGCGCAGCCGCGCATCAAGGATATCCTGGAGCAGAAGGCCGCTTTGGTCATGACCGAGAACCTCCGTCCCACGCCCGAGCGGGAAAACCTCGCGCCGGCCAGGAACAAAATCCACGACTTGTTCCTGGAGCACGTCATGGCCCAGGCGCCGGGCTACAAGAAATTGATCGACTGGGCCGGCGCGCCGATCATGCCGACCCCCGCCGCGGTGGGGCTGATCATGCAGACCATCGCCAAGCGGGAAAACTTGAACCTGATCGGCGTGGATATCGGCGGCGCGACCACCGACGTGTTTTCCGTCTTCGGCGGCACCTTCAATCGGACCGTGAGCGCCAACCTGGGCATGTCCTACAGCATCTCCAACGTCCTGGCCGAGGCGGGCCTGGCCAACATCATGCGCTGGGTGCCGTTTACGATCGAGGAACAGACCTTGCGGAACCGGATCAAGAACAAGATGATCCGGCCGACCACCATCCCCCAGACCCTCGACGAACTCCAGATCGAGCACGCCATCTCGCGGGAAGCCTTACGGCTGGCCCTCATGCATCACAAGTCCCTGGCCACCGGCTTGAAAGGCGTCCAGCAGGAGCGCACGATCTCGGACATCTTCGAGCAGCAGGCCTCGGGCAAGACGCTGATCGACATGCTGAAGCTGGACCTGATCGTCGGGAGCGGCGGCATCCTGTCCCACGCACCCCGTCGCATCCAATCCATGCTGATGATGGTGGACGCCTACGAGCCGCTCGGCTTCACGGTCCTCTCCGTGGACAGCATCTTCATGATGCCGCACCTGGGCGTCCTCTCCACGGTCAACGAGCAGGCGGCGACGGACGTGTTCGTGCGCGACTGTATGGTGTATCTGGGCACCTGCGTCGCGCCGATCGGACAGGGGAAAGACGGGGAACGCTGCGCCGACTATACGATCACGTTCGGCGGGAACCGCCAGCCCAAGACCGGCACCTTGGCCTTCGGCGACCTGAAGCTGTTCCCCCTCGGCACGGAGGAGCGGGCCACGGTCGAGATGCGCCCGGTCAAGACGGTGGACCTGGGAGCGGGCAAAGGCGCTCCGGTCACCCGTGAAGTCAGGGGAGGGGTCGTGGGGTTGCTGCTCGACGGGCGAGGCCGCCCGCTCCAGTTGCCGAGCGACAACCAGGCCAGGCTCAAGGCGCTCACGAAGTGGTACCAGGCGGTGGACCTGTACCCGCAACGATGAATGCTGAACGCAGAACGATGAATGTAAGATACGAGGAGAGTGAACCATGAAGTTCTTGTCCGCCGTTCATCATTCATCGTTCATCATTTTGCCTTGTAGCTAAAATATGGCTCACTCCTACACACCAGGTCTGACGGTCACCGAGACGGCGGTGCTCAGAAAACGCCGGCTGCTGCCCATTCCCGGCACTGTCACGGTTGAAACCGGCAACCGGGTTCAGGCGGACACCGTCGTCGCGCGGACCGAACTGGCCGGCAAAGTCCACGTGGTGAACGTAGCCAACTTGCTCGGCGCAGCTCCGGATGAGATCCGGGACTATGTGCTCAAAAAAGAAGGGGAGGCAATCGGCAAGGATGAAGTGATCGCCGAGAGCAAACCTCTGATCAAGTGGTTCAGGACCGAAGTGCGGTCGCCCATCGAAGGCAAGCTGGAGTCCGTTTCGCTGGTGACGGGCCAGGTGCTCTTGCGCGAACCGCCGAAGGCCCTGGAGCTGCTGGCCTACGTGGACGGGACCATCGTCGAGCATCTGCCGCGGCAAGGCGTCACGGTGGAATGCACCGGCAGTCTGATCCAAGGCATCTTCGGCATCGGGGGCGAGACCTGGGGGCAGCTGGCCATGGCGGTCCAGTCGCCGGAGGACCGGCTGACGCCGGACCGATTGAATCCCTCCATGAAAGACCAGATCGTCGTCGGCGGGTCGTTCCTCGGGGCCGACACGATGGCCAAGGCCAGGGAGATCGGCGTGGCCGCCCTGGTCGTCGGCGGCATCCACGACAAGGACTTACGCGAGCTGCTGGGCTATGATCTGGGCGTGGCGATCACCGGAACCGAACGGGTGGGATTCACTCTGGTCATCACGGAAGGGTTCGGCGTGATCCCCATGGCGGCCAAGACCTTCAACCTGCTGGCCGCCCACGTGGGGCAGAAAGCCTCGATCTCCGGGGCCACGCAAATCAGGGCCGGCGTCATCCGACCGGAGATCATCATCCCGAAACCGGCCCAGCCCTCAGCCGTTTCATCGGCACGCGCGAGCGCGGACGAGCGGACCGGCATCCGGGCCGGCGATCAGGTTCGGATCATCCGCGATCCCTTGTTCGGCCGGATCGGATCCGTGAAATCGCTCCCGCCGGATCTGCGACAGATCGAAACCGAAAGTCACGTCCGGGTGCTCGAAGTCGGCTTTGCGGACGGAAGCTCGACCGTGATTCCCAGAGCCAACGTGGAACTCATCGAAGGCTAGTCCGGAAAGGAGACCATCATGTTTGACCGTATTACGTTTGACCCAAAGATCATGGGGGGGAGAGCCTGCATTCGCGGGATGCGCATCCCTGTCTCGGTGATCGTCGGTCAGATTGCACATGGTGCACCCTTTGAGGAGATACTAGACGGTTATCCCGACTTGCAGCGTGAGGACATCCAGCAAGCGATCGAGTATGCCGCGTGGCTGGCCCAGGAAGAAGTCCACATCTCGTAGCATGCGATGAACGCGAAATGTGACATGACCGGCATGACGGGACGGTCGCGTCTGCTGGTTCTGGCGATCACCCTTGCCCTAGTCTGGCCGACCACCCTCTGGGCGGCGGGAGTCTCGGCGCCCCACGACGTGCAGGTCTTCGACACGCCGAGCGACGGAGGCGGAGGGCTCACGGTCACTTGGGCGCCGGAGCCGGGAGAAGACGCCTCCGCCCACTACCGGATCCTGCTTTCGGACCCTGCAAACGGAGCGGCCGCCAAGCAACTGGCGGACTTTCCCGCCAACAGCCACTATGCACGGGAGGTCAAAACTCCCTGGTGGGCCCGCTCCGTGCCCAAAGACTACCACCAGTACGACATCAGGACCGGCAAAGGCGTCGAACTCAAGGACGGGACCGCCTATGTGGTGACCGTCATCATGAGCAACGACTCCGAGCGGGGCGAGACGAGAGCCGCGCCGGCGATCCCCCAGCCCAATTGGATCAATTGGAACCAGGCGAACAACTTCCTCCTGGTCCTGATCTTCGGAGGCATCCTCTTCGCATCCATCCAGGCAGCCAAGAAACGGGAGATCTTCCTGCGGCGCATCGCCGGACTGGACGCGGTGGACGAGGCCATCGGGCGGGCCACGGAGCTGGGCAAGCCGATCCTTTACCTCACCGGCGCCGGCGACATGAGCGAACCTTCCACGATCGCCGCCGCCGTCATCCTGGGGCGCGTGGGCAAACGCGTCGCCATGTATGAGACCGAGCTGCTGGTGCCGCATCGGGACCCGATCGTCATGGCCGTCTGCCAGGAGATCACCAAACAGTCGTACCTGGAAGCGGGCAAGCCGGATGCCTTCAAGGAAGACGCCAACTTCTTCATCACGACCGACCAGTTCAGCTACACGGCGGCGGTGGACGGCATCATGCTGCGCCGCAAGCCGGCCGCCAACTTCTTCATGGGCTCCTACTTCGCCGAGTCGCTCCTGCTGACCGAGACCGGCGCCAGCACCGGCGCCATCCAGATCGCCGGTACCGACTCCGACCATCAGCTCCCGTTCTTCGTGACGACTTGCGACTACACGCTGATCGGGGAGGAACTCTACGCGGCCAGCGCCTATTTGTCCCGTGAGCCGGTGCAGGTGGGCACGTTGCGCGGGCAGGACATCGGCAAGGGCATCATCCTCTGCGTGCTGGGGCTGGGCACCGCCCTCGCGACCGTCGGCATTGTGTTCGGAACCGACTTTCAAACGATCGTGCTGGACCTCTTCAAGGATTTGAAATGATCTTCTTCCGTCGCCAACTGCCGCTGCTCATCACGCTCGTGACCGGTATCGTCTTCGCGGCCCAATACTACGTGCCGCATCCCGCGTCCGAGGAAATGCTGACCACCGTCACCAAGTGGCTCCAGATCATCGGCGGGTTCGCGCTCGTGCTGGGCGTCACCAGCCTCTTCCACATCCATGCGGTCAAGATCCGCCGCCGGGAGCCGGGCTGGGGCTACAGCTTCATCCTCTATGCGGGCATGCTGGGCACCATCGCCATCGGGCTCTGGCTGGAAGGGAAGGAAACGGTCAACGGCGGCATGACCGCCTTCGGCTGGATCTACAACTTCATGATGGTCCCGCTCCAGGGCACCATGTTCGCCATCCTGGCCTTTTTCATCGCCTCGGCCGCCTACCGCTCGTTCCGGGCCAGGAGCCGCGAAGCGGCGGTGCTCCTGATCGCCGCGATCATCGTCATGATGGGCCGGGTGCCGCTGGGAGAGTATCTGGTGCCGATCAGCGGGGACATCACGCAGTGGATTTTGAACGTGCTCAACGCCTCGGTGCGGCGCGCGATCCTCATCGGCGTCAGCCTGGGCGCCGTCGCCTTGTCGCTCAAGATCATCTTCGGAGTCGAGCGCGCCTATCTGGGCGGCGGGAAGGAATAGCGTGAAGCGTCGCACGTATCGCGTGAAGCGCAATATTTTCCGAACGAGATACGCTTCACGTTTCACGAGGAGCGGCTCATGACGTTCGCCGAACGCATGTTGAAAATCGACCGCCGGATCATCTTTCTCGTGATCGGGCTCTGCACGCTCTTGCCGCTCTTGTACCCGGTCGGGCTGGCCATCCGGGTGTCTCCGGAAGTGAAGGCCGTGCACGATTACATCGAATCCCTGCCGGAAGGCTCGGTCTTCCTCCTCTCGCTGGACTTCGATCCGGCCTCCAAGCCGGAGCTCTACCCGCAGGCCGTGGCCCTGCTGCGCCACGCGTTCAAGCACAACCTGCGCGTAATCGGCATGACCCTCTGGCTTCCCGGCACGGGCATGGCCAACGAGGTCATCACGAGGATTGCGGAGGAGCAGGGCAAGGTCAACGGCAAGGACTATGTGTTCCTGGGCTGGAGCCCCGGCGGCAGCTCGGTCATCATCAACATGGGGCAGGACCTCTACAAGGCATTCCCGACCGATTACGGTAACCAGCCGACCAAAGGGCTGGCGGTCCTGAACGGTATCCAGAACCTCCGCGACGTGAGCTATGTGGTGAGCCTGGCGGCGGGAACGACGGGGATCGAGACCTGGTACGTCTTCGGCAAGGACAAGTACAAGTTCGAGCTCGGCGGCGGGTGCACCGGCGTGATTGCGCCGGGGCTCTATCCGCTCCTGCGCAGCGGCCAGATCAACGGTCTGATCGGCGGCCTGCGCGGCGCAGCCGAATACGAAGTCCTGATCGGCCAAAAAGGCCGGGCCGTCGCCGGCATGGATGCCCAGTCCGTCACGCACTTTGCGATCATCATTCTGGTGATCCTCTGCAACGTCTTCTATCTGTCCATCCGGAGGGCCAAGCAGGCCCAGGGACAGGGGAGTCACTCCTAAATGTCGTTTGAATTGTTATTGGGCGCCTGGGTCGCAACGGGACTGACCCTCTTCATCTTCACCTTCCTCTATGAGGACAACCCGCTCTTCAAGCTGGCGGAGCACCTCTACGTGGGTATCTCCGTCGGCTACGCCATCGTCAAGACCTACGACACGGTGGTCATCCGCCTGATCTACGAACCGATGGTCAAGCAGGGAGACTGGTCGCTGCTGGTTCCCCTGGCTATCGGCATGCTCATGCTGGCTCGGTACGTCCCCAAGGCCACCTGGATGTCGCGCATCGCCTTTGCCTTCATCGTCGGGGTCGGGTCCGGTCTGGCCATTCCCCGGATCGTCTCTTCCTTCATCCTCAAGCAAATCGAGGATACGGTGCGCCCGCTGGCGTCCTTGGCACAAGGCGGCGTGACGTTCACCCTCAGCCTGGCCAATCCGGCCAGCAACCTGAATGCCATCATCCTGCTGGTCGGCGTCGTCTCCGTGCTCTTCTACTTCTTCTTCTCGATCGAGCATAAAGGGCCGGTGGAAGTCGCGGCCAGAACCGGCATCCTCTTCTTGATGATTGCCTTCGGCGCGGCCTTCGGCTATACGGTCATGGCCCGTATGTCGTTGTTGATCGGCCGGCTCACGGACCTGATCGAATATGCCGGTCCCGAGTACGACCGGGCCTCCCTCTGGCTGACCGGCGTCACGGTCATCGGCTTGGTCCTGTGGAGCATGAAGCGTAGGCCGCAGACAGAGCCGTCGGAGGAGTAGGACCGTTCCTAACAGGTTGCAGAGAGCGGCGCGCCTCAGGTACCATCACCCCGGTATCACGTCACCCACGAAAGAAGGCAACGGCAGCATGACTCAGGCCATACAAGACTCTCCCAAAGACCCCAAGCAGTTCCCGCTCCTGCGGAACCTCCAGTATTCCCCGATCAAGGAGAAGGAAGAGCAGTATGTGGTCCTCTGGGACCCGACCGGGCTCAGCCAGGAAAAGCTCGTCCTGCCGGTCCATTATTTTTTCATTATCCAGCACCTCGATGGCGAACATTCCCTCGAACAGATCGGCGCCGCCTACCTCAAGCGTTTCGGCGAATTCTTCATGCCGGACCGGCTGCAACGGCTCGTGGCCGACCTGGACGACAAGCTCTTTCTGGAAGGGGAGAAAGTCGAGGCGGCCAAGCGTGCCGCCCAGGCTGACTATCGCAAGGCCCCGGTCAGGCAGGCCAAGTTTTCCGGCAAGAGTTATGAAGCAGATGGAGCGAAACTCAAAGCCCAAGTTGAAGGATTTTATACGTCCAAGGAAGGACCGGACTTCAAGCCGTCCGAGAACAAGGGCAAGAAGATCAAGGGCCTCGTGGCCCCCCACTATGAAATCAAACAGGCTGGGCCGATCTATGCCTGGGCCTACAAGGAGCTGCAGGAGGCGGAGGCGCCCAGCCTCTTCGTCATCCTGGGCACCAGCACCGCCGGCCTGCACCGCCCCTTCGCCGTCACCGACAAGGACTTCGAGACTCCCCTTGGCCGGGTGCCGGTGGATCGGGACTTGGTCGCACGATTCAGGAAGCTGGGAGGGGAGCCCTTCTTCGAGGAAGACCTCAGCCACAGGAACGAACATACGATCGAATTCCAGCTCCCGTTCCTCCAACATGCCATGGCCGGCAAAGCCGCGTTTACGATCCTGCCGGTGCTCTGTTCCTTCCCCCCCACCTGCATGGTAGACCCGGAGATGAAGGACTTGGCCGGACAGGTCGAGACCTTCATCGGCACCCTCAAGCAGGCCCTGGCCGAGACGGGACGGGACTACTGTCTGATCGGCAGCGCGGAACTGGCCCACCTCGGCATGAGGTACGGCGACCCGTCGCCGCCGACGGACTTCTCCTTCCACCGCTGCATGCAGACGGACTTGGAGATGCTCAAGCCGGTGGAGGAGTTGAACCCTGCATCCTTCGCCTCGTTCATCCAGAAGGAAGGGGACCAGCGCCGCATCTCCGGATTCGCGACGATCTACACGCTCCTGCGGCTGATCCAGGCGGAAAAGGGAACAGTGCTGCGCTACGACCGGGGCATCACGGACCAGTACAATTCGACGGTGACGTACGCCAGCATGGCGTTCTTCTAGCAGGCTGCTGAAACAGGCCCCCAACTTCGTTCTCGCCTCGAAACCATCCTCAACGTAGCCCAGAGGCTACGCCTCCGGTGCTTCCATCGGCTGCGGCCTCGTTGGCTGACCTGTTTGAGCAGCCCGTTGTGTTAGCACACGCACCTACCCTACCCAACCACCAACAGCCAACTTGCAATCTGTAACCTTATAGGTTACGCTTGAAAGGGTGATCCGGAGCTTCAAGCATAAGGGCTTGGGTAGATTCTTCGAGACGGGGAACAAGTCTGGCATCCAAGCCCACCATGCCGAACGGCTTCGTTTGATCTTAGGCCTCCTGAGCGCGGCCACCGCTCCACGTGATATGGCGCTTCCGGGCCTGGACCTTCACCCACTCAAAGGCGACCGAAAAGGCACCTGGGCGGTTTCAGTCAGCGGGAACTGGCGGATCACGTTTCGGTTTATTGAAAAAGACGCGGAGGCCGTTGATTATGAAGACTACCACTAGAAAGGTCACCACGATGCGCATGCATAACCCGCCTCACCCTGGGGCCATCATCAAAACTCTTTGCCTGGAACCGCTCGGCGTGGGTGTCACGCAAGCAGCCCAGGCGTTGGGCGTCAGCCGCAAAACTCTGTCTGCTATTCTGAACGGCCGTGCTGGCATCAGCCCGGAGATGGCCGTTCGCCTGTCCATTGCATTCGATACGTCGGCGGAAAGCTGGCTCAATCAGCAGACCCAGTACGACCTGTGGCACGCCGAGCAGCGCCGCAAACAGCTTCGCGTCGCCAAGCTTGCGGGGTGAAGAGCACTCGCAGGCTGCCGTCAACTTTCAGCCCTCAGCAATCAGCCACAGACCCAAAAACTATCCCAGCGCTCATTCTCTTGCTGAAAAGCTGAGAGCTAACTGCTGATAGCTCCCCCCTTCCCCAAGAACATTGACAAGTCCTCGAAAACCGCAGAAAATCAGAAAACTTGTTCAAACTTAATCAATTGGCGCCATGTCAATTCCTGACTACGAAACCTTGATGCTTCCTCTGCTAAAGCTCGCTGCTGAAGCGAATGGGCAGGAGGTGCCCCTTCCTTCCGCCGTCGGGAAACTTGCTGATCAATTCAACCTTACGGATGATGAACGACAAGAACTTCTCCCAAGTGGTGGCACCTTCAAGTTTTCATCACGAGTATCATGGGCTCGTACATACCTGCAAAAAGCTGGTCTCCTTGAAGCAGCTAGGCGAGGCCACTTTCGAATTACAGAACGAGGCCGTTCCATTCTGAAATCGAAGCCGAACCATATCGATGGGAGCCTTCTCTCGCAGTTTGAAGAGTTCCGCGAGTTCCAAGGACGCAAGAAGGAGCGACGAACTGAAAAGGCACCAGGGCTGGCTATTTCAGCGGAAACGCCCATCGAGTCAATAGCGACTCAGTACGAACAATTGCGCGAAGCACTAGCGTCAGAGACTCTCGAAAGAGTAAAAAAGTGCAGCCCTCAGTTCTTTGAGCGACTCGTCATCCTGCTGTTAGTGCGAATGGGCTATGGCGGTTCGCTCAAGGACGCAGGGCAGGCTGTGGGGAAAACTAAAGACGGTGGAATCGATGGGGTAATTCGAGAAGACAAACTCGGCCTAGCCAGTATCTATGTCCAGGCCAAACGATGGAACGACAAACCGGTTGGCAGTCCTGATATCGACCAGTTTGCAGGCGCGCTTTCAAAGAAAAAGGCAATCAAGGGCATTTTTATAACAACCTCGACCTTTACCAAAGACGCTCTTGCATCGGTGAGAGACTATGCATCACGAGTTGTCCTCATTGACGGCATGCAGCTTGCCGGCTATATGATTGATTATGATGTTGGGGTATCCATCATGTCTACCTACGATATCAAAAAGATCGATTCCGATTTCTTTGATGAAGATATCGTGGACTCCTAATGTCAATGCACGCTAACACACATCTAGTGCAGCTACTATAAGAACATTCGACGAGATGCACACACGAGTCCCGCAGGTAGGACCGTTTTTATGTATACTCTCGACGGGGAGGGGCAAGCGATGATCAAAACGGTCGAAGCTGTAATTGATGAGCAGGGCAATGTACGACTGCTGGAGCCTGTCCATCTTCCTGCGGCCCGGCGAGCACTGGTCATGATCTTGGAAGACCGTCCGGTGGCTGGCGCACCGGAAAGTGCGTTGCTCAGTGAGGCGGCGCTTGCCGAAGACTGGAACAGACCGGAGGAGGACGAAGCATGGTCGCACCTGCAGCAGGTGCAATAGCCCTCGTCCGCTTTCCCTTTTCTGACTTGTCACAAACAAAACTGCGTCCGGCTGTGGTGCTTGCCGACGCAGGCCGGGGCGACTGGATTCTCTGCCAGGTGACAAGCAAGCCTTACGGCGATGGGAGAGCTATCAAACTGGAAGACTCCGGCTTTGCCACCGGGTCGCTACGAGTCCCGAGCTATGCCCGTCCCGGAAAACTCTTTACGGCCAATCAGGACCTCATTGTCTCGGAGGTTGCCACATTGAAGGCATCATCGTTGAAGCAAGTTGTCGATGCCGTAGTGAACCTCCTCCGCGCCGGTTGACCCGCCACATTATTTCCTCGCTGTTTCCCGGAGGTCTTCCGTATGGCCAAGTTCTACACAGAATTAAATGACGGGCTGAAGCAGTTCATCGCCGCGCAGCATGTGTTTTTCAACGCCTCGGCGCCGAACGAGGGCCGCATCAACGTCTCACCTAAGGGCCTCGATACCTTCCGCATCCTGAGCGACAAACAGGTGGCCTACCTGGACCTGACCGGCAGCGAGAATGAAACGGCCGCCCACGTCGCGGAGAACGGGAGGCTGACGCTCATGTTCTGCAGCTTCGAGGACAAGCCCTCGATTCTGCGCCTCTATGGGAAGGGGCGGGTGGTGCTTCCCCGCGACCCTGAGTGGCAGGATCTGCATCTTCAGTTTCCGACGATCCCCGGCGAGCGGCAGATCGTGCTGCTGGACATCGAATCCATCATGACGACTTGCGGGTTCGCCGTGCCGCTCTTCGAATTCAAGGGGCAGCGGACTCTGTTGCCGGACTGGTCCTGCAAGATGGGGGAGGAGCGGCTCAACGAGTACCGGCATGAGCGGAACCTCAAGAGCATCGACGGGCTGCCGACCTACATGGAAGAGCCGCCACAACAGTAGGCCACGAGATGGGACCCATGCATTACTTGCTGTTCTACGAGAAGGCGCCCGGTTATCAAACCCGCCAGGGGCCATTGCAAGCCCCCCATCTGGCCTATGTGCAGGCGGCGGTCCGCCGAGGCGAACTAGTCCTGGCCGGCTCATTGCTCGATCCGAACGACGGGGCAGCAGTGCTCCTCTTCAAGGCCGACAGTCCGGCCGTCGCCGAGGCCTTCGCGAAAGAGGACCCCTATGTCACCCAGGGGATCGTCAACAAATGGTGGGTACGTAAATGGGACACGGTGGTGGGGAAGGACGCGGCGAATCCGCTGCCTGAATAGACAAGGGGCCGGTCATGGGACCGGCCCCTTGTTCCGTACTGCGTCTTCTCCGGCTACTTTCTGACTGCGATCCCGTGGGTATCGGCCGTTTCTTTTCCGTCCTTCATATTGGAAATCCGCGCCACGCCCACGAACTCTCCGCCCTTGCCCCCGGCCATGACCTTGATCACCCCGACGCCGGGCGTCGAGCCCTTGGCATTGTTGACGGCCTTGTCGTTCCCCGTGAGAGGGGCGGGACCGCGGGTGCCGGCGAAGACGTACTGGCCGTCCGGCGAGACGTCGAGCAAGTCCGGCGCCGGGTCGTCACTGATCGAACCGGCCAGGTTCACCGCACCCACGCTCAGGTTGGCGACCGTGTCGATGATCTCGATATTGTTGCCCGCCCGATCCGCGCTCCACAGATAGCGACCCACCGCAGCCATCCCGTGCGAATCCGCGAAGGTGTCGTCTCTCGTGCTGAGCAGCTTGGCCGAGAGGGACTTGGGAAGGCCGGACAGGTCCAGCGCGTAGACGTCATAGGCCAGCGAGGCCGAGTTGGGGAACTTGTCGGCCGGCCAGCCGCCGCCGGAATTGATGTACAGGGTGTCGCCCACCTGGATGCCGCCGCAGCCGCCCGGATGGACCTGACGATTGTCCAGGCTCGCCACGACCTTCATCGGGGTTTCCGTCACGTCCGCGACGAGCAGTCCCCCGCCCCGCAGGGTGATGAAGGCGTACTTGCTCGACCCGTCGGTGATCGGGCAGACCGGCGCGTTGTCCGGCCGTTCACCGCCTTCCAGAGGACCCAGCTTCAGCACGTCCTTCTCCGGATCGAAGCTGAACTTGTGCGCCGCATAGTCGGTCCGGATGCGAATCATGGTCTTGTCGGCCATGTTGGCGGCCAGGGCCATCGTTTGGTCCGGCGTGGGCCAGGCCGCGTGGACGTTCTTGCCCATGGACAAACAGGCTTCTGGCTTCTTGGTGGCGGCGTCCATGAACAGGACCTGCCCGCTCAGGAACGACAGGATCGCGTGGGACTGGTCTTTGGTGAAGAAGAGCATGTGCGGCCGGCGCACGGCTTTCTTGGTGGCCTCCATGCAGAAGGTGTTGATCTCGCCGCCGAGGTCCAGCGTGACGGTGGGTTTGGCTCCCGATGGATTGGCGGCCAGGCTCGCCCCGTCATAGATGTACAGGAACCCGCCGCTCTCCTTGGCCGTATCGCTCTGATCCGTAAGCCAGACTTCATAGGCCGTGGCGGGAGAAGCGAATGGGCCGGTCACGCCGAAGACCGTGAGCAGGGCCAGCAGCAAGACGGACCGGATATCTCTCGAGGCCGACCGGACTATGGTCGAGCGGTATGGCATGGGCCACCTCCTTGTCAGAACGTCCGCCTGGCGGTGTTCTACCGGGATATTGAGATGCGACCAACAGAACTCTTGTGTGCACAAGATAGTCTGGAGGCACTGTACGGACCAAGTTCGAAGTTTGTCAACGGGCGGAAGGAAGCGGTATCGGGTGGAGCGACGGGCCACAATCGGAGGGGGCGCCTGCGTCGGTCGTCATTCTTTGATCGTCACCGTCATCGTCACCGGATCGAGCGGATTATCGTACTCGTCGCGCGGGAGGGCGACGATCTTGTCGATGACGTCCAGCCCCCGATAGACCTCGCCGAAGACCGAATAGACCCGGTCCAGCCCGCCGGCCTCCGCGGCACAGATGAAAAATTGCGACCCGTTGTCGTTGGGGTCCCTGGTGCTGTTGGTCTCGCGCGGCATCTTGGCCATGGAGAGCGCGCCGCGCTTATGGGGGTGATCGTTGGGCTCCGGGTTCAGCCAGTAGCCGGGACCGCCCGTGCCGTGCAGCATCCGATCCGGCTTGCGGCTCAGGGGATCGCCACCCTGGATGATGAAGCCGGGCACGACCCGGTGGAAAGTGAGGCCGTTGTAAAATCCCATTTTGGCCAGGGAGATGAAATTCTCCACGTGTCGGGGCGCCGCATCGGGATAGAACCGGATCAGCATCTCGCCGAACTTGGTCGAGATCACCGCTCGCGGATCTTTCTTCTGGAATTTCATTGTGTCGGTCATGGGGAGGAATCTATCAGGCGGCCCTTGCATGACGCAAGGGCCGGACAGGCCTGTTTTCAGGGTTCCCGCAACCCATCGCCTGGCTTGACGCCAAGCCAAAGGACGCAGCCCAGGAGGGCAACTGCCGCCGCCGCCCCCAGGGCCGCATCCCACCCGACTTGCTCCGCCAGCCAGGGGGTCAAGGTCGGGGAGAGGGTGCCGCCGATGTTGGCGCCCGTGTTCATGATCCCGGACAGCGTACCGGCATGGGGCTTGGACAGGTCCACGGTCGAGGCCCAGTAGGCGCCCACGGAAAAATAGAGCCAACCGGCCCCGAGCGACAACAAGCCCAGCGCGACGAAGGGCGCCTCGGTATAGGCCCCCAACAGGATGGAGGCGGATGCCAGCAACATGCCCAGACCGCCCACCCAGGCTCGCCCTCGATTGATCCCCAGCTTGCCGACCATCCGGTCGGTCACCCACCCGCCGAGCGGACACAGGGCCGCGATCGCCACGAAGGGCGCGGCGGCATAGACGGCGCCTCGCAGCAAGCCGAACCCGCGGACGTTCACCAGGTAGAGGTAAAACCAGGAAAGGTAGACATAGGCCACATAGCCCAGGCAGGTATAACTCAAGACCAGCCACCAGACCGTCGGCGTCCGCACGAAGGCGCGCCATGGGACAGGAACGACCGCCGGCGTCGGCGCGGCACCGGGACCGGCGATCAGGTCGAGCTCGGCTCGATTGACGTGGGGATGGTCGGAAGGCCGGTCTGTCGCATAGGCATACCAGCAGCCGGCCACCAGCAGGCCGACCGCGCCGGCGATATAAAACGCCGTCTGCCACCCGAAGTTCACCATGATCCAGGCGGTGAGGGGAGGGGTCAGCGCGGACCCGACCCCCAGCCCGCCGATGGCAATTCCCATCCCCAGCCCCCGCTCGGATGAGGGGAACCAGTTGGCGACTGTCCGGTTGAAATTGGGCAAGGCCGCCGCTTCGCCGGCCCCCATCAGGAAGCGGACCAGGACCAGGGAGCCCAGGATGCCCAGCAGCGAGGCGATCGGCAACGTCGCCGCCACCGCCGTGAGGGCGGTGAAGATCGACCACCAGACCAGCGCAATCGCCAGCACCACCCGAGGCCCCCAGCGGTCGCCGAGCCAGCCCCCCGGCACCTGGCCGAGCGCGTAGCCCAGTACGAAGGCGGAAAACACCTCGCCCATCTGGACCTCGGTGAGCCCGAGGGCCGGCATCATCTGGCGGGCGGTGACGGAAATGTTGACCCGGTCGATGTAGGTGATGACGCTGATCGCCAGCAACAGCCCCAGAATGACCCAGCGGGTTTTGGATGGGGCTTCGTCAGGAGATGTCATCGTCTGGTCCCGGCATGGCTCGGTCGCTTGTAGGCCCCTCCGGTGTTCCTGTCAAGGAGAACCTACGCTTGGATTTCCTCCCGATGATTCGGTAAGATGCGGCGTTAACGTTGCAATTCGCGTACGATCACCGCCGTGATCCTTGTTCGGAGGGGAAGTGACGGTTCGGGCTCGTCCACTACTGCTCGGCCTGCTGGCCCTCGTTCTTCTCGTTGTCCTGGCCTTCCAGTTTTTCTTCGACCCGGAACAGTTCAAAGCGCTCCTGATCCAACAGGTCGAGGAACAGCTCGGCCGGAATATAGAAGTCAGCCAGGCACGGTTCTCGGTTTTCCCCCGCATCCGGCTTGAGCTTTCCGACGTGGTGATCCGGGATCTCGACCCCACCCGCGTCTTTTTCAAGGCCAAGAAATTCGACCTGGTTTTGCGCTCGACGCCGCTGCTGCAACTCCGCGTCGTCATCAAGCGGGTGCACGTCGAGCAGCCGGAAGTGACGCTCCGTCGGGACCAAGCGGGCCGCTGGAACTTTCAATCCGGCGCCGCCAGCGCCGCCGTGGGCGACCACGGCGACCGTCACCCGCTGGCCTTGCTCCTCTTGATCCAGGAAGCCCAGGTCCTGGAAGGCGACGTGACGGTCCGGGATGAGTTTCGGCCGGGGGGGGAACGGGCTCTCCGTCTGCACGTGACGGACGCCCATCTGTTCAAAGACCCCCTGGAGGGACAGACCAGCGTGACGATCTCGGCCACGTTGCCCGGCGAACAGGGCGTCTCGTCGCTCAGTTTGACGGGACAATTGGGGCAAGAGGCGGTCGCGCCGACCCAACTGGCCGACGACATTCCGACCTCGCAACGCCTCCACTTCCAAGGCGACGCGGCATTCCTGAATCTGGACTTGCGCCGGCTTGCCGATTTCTTCGGCCCGAGACCGATCCCCTCACGAATGCACGGAGCCGCCAACCTGCGCGGCAGCCTCTCCGTGAAGCCCGGGGTGAAGGGCTACGACATCCTGCTGAACAACATGCAAGCCGACGTGGGGCACCTCATGCTCAAGGGGCAAGCGGGGGTCTCCGGGCTCATCACAGGCCAGCCGACGTTTTCCCTGACGTTTGCCTCCTCGCCGATCGGGCTTGACGAATTGTTGAAACGTATCCCCCTCGAATGGATCGATACGCGGCTCCAATCGGCCATCGACGACCACGAGATCAGGGGCACGGTGGAAGTCGCCTCGGCCACCGTAACCGGCACTGTGGGCGCCGAAGTGCCCCCCTCTCTGACCGGAGAGCTGCATATTCGCGACGGCCATGCCCTGATCGGCACCGATCGCACGCCGATTGAAGACCTGGCGGTCACCGTCCTGGTGGAGCCGGGACGCATCAAAGCCACAGGCCTCATCGGCCGCTACGGCCCCTTGAAGGTCACCGCGGGTAAAGCCACCCTGGTTCTCCAGGAGGCGGGCCCCTGGCTGGAGTTGGACGTGCCGGGGGAGATTCAGGCTGCGGACCTGGTGGCCTTTTTGAATCGGACGTTGGGATCGCAGGCCTGGGTGCGCCGGCTGGCCGAACTGCGCGAGGTACAAGGGGAGGCCAACCTGACCCTGCGGCTGGCCGGGCTGCTGAACAGTCAGGAGGGTCTCCGGTTCGTCGGCGGGGAGTTGGAAGGGCGCCACCTGAACTTCCTCAGTCCCCACCTGCCGGATCGCGTGGAAGACGTGACCGGCCTCCTCCAGTTCACCCCGGCCAGCACGGTGTTCACCCGCGTGGCCGGACGTATCGGTCCCAGCTATGTCTCGGTGGACGGCACCATCGACACGGAAGGGACGGTGGCCTATCGCGACTTCGTCGTGAATGTAGCGGCGGATACGGCCCACATGGAACGGCTTCTGCCGGACATCAAATTCGTGACCAGCGCCGTCAAGGGCACGGTCGAAGGAACCGTCACCCTGTCCGGCCCGACGGACACGCCGGCCATCAAGGCCCGTCTGGACCTACGGGACACGACCATCCACGTGCCGGGGCTCATCGCCAAGACGACGGGGACGCCTGCGACGGCGGCGCTGGATACCAGTCTGGGCCGCGACCAGCGGTGGACCATCTCCCGTGTGGATCTGAACCTCCCGCCGGTCCATCTGGGAGGCAAAGGCCGGCTGCGCCTGGGGAAGAAATTTTCCCTGGACCTGGCCCTGGTGGCGGAGCCGATTTCGCTGGCGGCGCTCCCCAAAGGGCTGGAGATGGGCGGATTGGACGCAGGCACGCTGGAGGTGACCCTCGATGTCAAGGGCAAGAGCACCAATTGGAAAACCTGGCACTATACCGGCTGGGTCGCCCTCACGAACGGGCTGATCAGTCCCAAGGGTCTGGAGGCCCCGCTCAGCAACGTCTACCTGCGGCTTCAACTGCTGCGGAATGGGGCCGACGTCAAACGCTTGTCGTTCAAAATCAAAGACAGCGATTTCCGGCTGTCCGGCACCCTGCAAAACTGGGCGGCTCCCACCGTCCAAGCCAAGGGCGAATCGGCCCAACTCGATTTGGCGCTTCTGATCCCGGAAGGCGCGCGCTCGCCGGTGCGGACACTGCTCGAACAATTGGCCGCCTCCAGCCACGTCGTGCTGACGGCCAATGTGGGGCATGGACTGTACAAAGGCCTGGCCTTTTCCGACCTGTCCACTCAGGTCAGTATCGGCAACGGAACGGTGCTCGTCGACAAATTGGCCGGGGAGACCTATGGGGGGCACGTCGCCGGACGTGTCGCCATTCAATTGCCCGAAAACAAGCCGGCAGCCTTGGACATCGCCCTCCACATCACCAACGTCCCCTATGACAAACTCTTGCAAGCCTTCGGAGACAAGAAGCTCCAGGTCGCGGGAACCTTCTCCAGCAGGCTCAACCTCAAGGGACATGGCCGGGACCCCAAGGGAGACCTGCACAGCTTGAACGGGTCGGCGGACATCGTCGTGACGCAAGGCAAAATCCAGCGGGGCCGGATCGTGCCGCAGGTCCTCAAAATTCTCAACCTGCCGGCCCTCCTGCAAGGCAAGGTGGATTTGACCAATGACGGCCTCCCGTTCGACAAGGTGAGCGCCGCCTTCGTGGTCAAGGACGGAGTCGTGAGCTCCGAAAACCTGGTTCTGGACAGCCCGGTCCTCAAGATCACCGGCGCCGGCAGCTATGATCTGACGGAAGACCGGTTCGACGCCGTCGTGGCCGCCAGCCCTCTCGGCTCCTACACCAAGCTGCTGCAAAGCATCCCGCTCTTCGGCAAACTCTTCGCCGGCGAGCGCGAGGGCTTCACCACGGCGCTCTTCGAAGTCAAGGGAACGATGCAGGACCCGAAGGTGAGCTATATGCCGTTGCAGTCCTTGGCCACCGGCGTCGCCGGGATGGCCCACCTCGCGTTCGATCTTCTGAAGAACACCATCCTCCTTCCGAAAAACCTGATCGCGCCATCCGACGAGGCCCAGGGCGAGACGCCGGCGAAGGATCAGGCTCCCGACCAAGCCGCCCCCGCGCCGGAACCGGCCGCACCCTAGCCGCTCCCGCACGATATTGACCACCCCTGGCCCCCGTGATAGCATCGGCGTGTCTACGGGTTTCTCTGCAGCTCCGAGTCGTCCATCTCGAACGGGTCCGAACGGGAGTCCTTGCATGTCGGTCGAGCACGCCACCCTCATGATCGCGGCCAGCGAATCCGATTCCAACCTCTATTACGCCACCCGGTTCATGGCGCCGGACCCCTTCATCTTCCTGGAGATGAAAGGGGAGCGAATCCTGATCATGAGCGATCTGGAAATGGATCGGGCCCGCAGCCAGGCGACGGCGGATCGGGTCCTCTCCTATTCTGAATTGGAACGCCACGTTCGGGGACAAGGGGTGACCCATCCCGGCTCATCCGATATCGTCCATGCCGTGCTGGGACCGGAAGGCATCACCAGACTCCTGGTTCCCGGCAACTTTCCCTACGCCCATGCGGCCCGATTGCTCGAACTGGGCTACCGCCTCGACACGAAGAAAGAGCCGTTTTTCGAGCGGCGGGCCGTCAAGACCGGCGAAGAAGTCCGCCATATCGAGGCCGCCCAGCGCGCCACGGAAGAGGCGGTGGCCGCCGCCCACGACCAGCTTCGGCGCGCCTCCGTCAAGAAGGGCCTGCTCTGGCTGGACGGGGAACCGCTGACATCCGAGCGGGTCAAGCAGCTGATCAACGTGAAATTGATGGAGCGGGACTGTGTGGCCCAGCACACGATCGTGGCCGGGGGCGAGCAGGCTTGCGATCCCCATAATGAAGGCTTCGGCCCCTTGCCGGCCGACCGCAGCATCATCTTCGACGTCTTCCCCCGTTCCGCCGGTTCCCGCTACTTTGCCGACATGTCGCGCACGGTGATCCGCGGCAAGGCCTCGCCGGAGTTGAAGCGCCTGTACCAAACCGTCAAAGACGCGCAGGAAGAAGCGATCGGCAAGGTCCGAGACGGAGCCGACGGGATGAAGATCCACCAGGGCATCTGCGAACGGTTCGAAGCCGCCGGCTACAAAACCGGCCTCGTGAACGGCCGCATGCAAGGCTACTTTCACGGCACCGGCCATGGGGTGGGATTGGATATCCACGAGCCGCCCCGAATCAGCAAAACCGGCTCGCCCTTGCAGGAAGGCCACGTCGTCACCGTCGAGCCGGGACTGTACTATCCAGGATTGGGCGCCGTCCGGATCGAGGACATGGTGCTGGTCACCCGCGACGGATGCCGCAACCTGACGAACTTCCCGAAAACGTTCGAATTGCAATGAGCGCGACAGCCATCCGCTTTCAGCCGTCAGCGTCAATCCGGAAACTGAGGGCTGAATGCTGAGCGCTGACAACTTCTGAATATGCGCCTGACCTTCCTCCTGCAACGCTTCAATCCCGAAACCGATGCGCATCCCCACGTCGAACCCTACCGCTTGGACATCGGCCGCGGGCTGACGGTCCTGGACGCGCTGCTCCGGATCAAACAGGAGCAGGACGGGACGCTGGCCCTGCGCTACTCCTGCCGATCGGCCATCTGCGGGTCCTGCGCGATGCAGATCAACGGGGCCGAGAAGTTGGCCTGCCGCACGTCCGTTCGCAAAGAGCTCGAACGTCACGGGCACATCGCCGTGGCCCCCTTGCCAAATTTCCCCGTCATCAAAGACCTCGTCGTCGACATGGCGGCATTCTGGGACAAGGTCCGGGCTGTGACGCCCTGGCTCGCCGTATCGGTCCGGGCCACACCGGGCCAGGAGATCCGTCCCCTGACGCTCCCGCGAGACCGCTACCAGTTCCACAACGTGGACGCCTGCATCATGTGCGGGGCCTGCGTCGGCGCTTGCACCTCGCACGAGGTCTCCCGCCAGTTTCTGGGCCCGGCCGCCTTGGCCAAGGCCGAGCGGTTTCTCGCCGATCCGCGGGAACCGGCCGACGCGAAACGAACGCGCCTCCGCTTCCTGGAACAGCCCCATGGCATCTGGGACTGCACCCGGTGCAATTTGTGCGTCGAGGTGTGCCCGAAAGACGTGCAGCCCATGGAGGCCATCATCCGTCTGCGCCGCGCCGCGATCGAGGCGGGGCTGACCCAATCCGGAGGGGCGCGCCATCTCACCGGCTTCCTGGCGCTGATCCGGCGGGAAGGACGCCTGAACGAAGCCCTGATGCCGCTGCTCGTGGTCGGGCTTCATCTCCGCCGGTTGCTCCACATTGCCCCGCTCGGGATGCGCATGCTGCTGCACGGGAAGGTGCCCAGCCCGTGGGCGCCGCCGATTCCCGGCATCGCGCAAGTCCGCGCGATCTTCAGCGCCCTGGGCCGCCTCACACGGATCGGCTGAGCGGAGCCCGGATGGCCCATGCCTATCGAGTCCTGGACGATGTCGCGCTCGCCGACACGGCGTTCGAAGCCACGGGCGATTCGCCGTCCGAGTTGTTTCTCGCGGCGGGACAGGCCGTCATCGAGACCCTGGCCGACCCGCAGCGCGTCCAGCCCGTCGAAACCCGGTCCGTCACGCGCCGAGATCAGGATCTGAGCGCCTTGCTCTTCGCCTGGCTGTCCGACATCGTGTACCTGAAAGATGCCGAAGGACTCGTCTTTCACGATATCATCGCCGTGGTGTCCAAGGAACGAGACGGCTGGCTCGTACAGGGTACCTTGTCCGGGGAGCCCATCGATCCGGCCCGCCACGACTTGAGGGCCGACATCAAAGCCGTCACCAAACATCTGTACGACGTGAGACAGGAGGCGGGCGGCTGGATTGCGCGGGTGGTGTTGGACGTATAATGAGCCCGCAGGACGCTGGTTGAGGATCGGGCTCGATCGGGAGGCACCTATGCTGACATCCTTCGGACTCACGGCCTTGATCCTGGGCCTGGCGGCCGCAACGGTCTCCACGGTCCTGGCTGCGCCGCAAGCTCCAGCCGATGCCCGCTCCGCGCAGTTGCCGCAACTCCTGCTCTCGTCGGCCTGGTGTTCCTTCTCCTACAACAAGAACAGCGGGGCGTCCCATTCGACGCGGGTGCAGTTCTCGCCGAACGGCAACTGGCGGGCCGGCAGCCGCGGCGAAACCTATTCCAGCGGACCCAACGGCTCGGTGGCGGGCCAGCACGATGACGGCACAGGGGGCCGGTGGATCGTGCGGCAAGGCCAACTGTTCATGTCCAACCCGCCGGACACGCCGGACCTGGCTCCGGTCGGCCTGACGATCACACACAACTCCAACGGGCCTCCTATCATCACCGCGGACGGCAAGGAATATTCCCCATGTCAATGACGATGCGGCACCGCTCCCTCGGCGGCACACGGACCGTTGCCCCCGGAGTCCGATGAAGCTCCACACGGCTTTCACCGTCAAGCGCGTGTCGGACGAGGTCTGGGAAATCCCTGCGACCGAGAAGCCCGGCATGCTGGTGCCCGCCAGGATCTATGCCACGGAGGCGCTCCTCACGAACATGGACAGCGGGGTCTTCGAGCAAGTCACCAACGTGGCCTGCCTGCCCGGCATCCGGCGCTATGCCCTCTGCATGCCCGACGGCCATTGGGGCTATGGGTTTCCCATCGGCGGGGTCGCCGCCTTCGATCCTCAAGACGGCGTCATTTCACCCGGCGGGGTCGGCTACGACATCAACTGTGGCATGCGCTTGATCCGGACAGACCTGACCCTGGCCGAGGTGCGACCGCGCCTGGAGCAGCTGATGACCGAGTTGTTTCGAAACGTCCCCGCCGGAGTCGGCTCACGCGGGTTCGTTCGGCTCAACCGGCAGGAATTCGACGAGGTCATGCGCAAAGGCGCCCGCTGGTGCGTGGAACGGGGCTATGGGTGGCAGGAGGATTTGGAGCGCATCGAAGAACACGGCTGCATTCCCGGCGCCGATCCCCAGACCGTGAGCGATCATGCCGTTCAGCGGGGGATCAGCCAACTGGGCACCCTGGGTTCCGGGAACCATTACCTGGAAGTCCAAGTGGTCTCGACCGATCGGATCTTCGATCCGGAGACGGCCGCAGTGCTCGGCATCACCGGCCACGACCAGATCGCCGTGATGGTGCACTGCGGGTCGCGCGGGTTCGGCCACCAGGTGGCCAGCGATTTCCTGGCCGTGTTCGAGAAAGCCATGCGACGCTACAACATCTCGGTGAAGGACCAGCAATTGGCCTGCGCTCCGTTCCGCTCACCCGAGGGCCGGCAATACTTCGCCGCGATGAACGCCGCGGCCAACACCGCCTTCGCCAACCGGCAGGTGATCACCCATCAGATTCGCGAGGCCTTCCAATCGGTGTTCAACCAATCGGCCGAAGCGCTCGGCATGCACGTCGTCTACGACGTCGCCCACAACATCGCCAAGGTCGAGCGCTACGCGGAAGGCGACCTCGTCGTCCACCGCAAGGGGGCGACGCGCGCCTTCGGCCCGGGCAGGCCGGAAGTGCCGGAGATCTACCGGCACATCGGACAGCCGGTGATCTGCGGGGGCTCCATGGAAACCGGGTCCTATCTGCTGGTCGGCACCGCCGATGCCATGCGGGACACGTTCGGCTCCACGATGCACGGCTCGGGACGCACCATGTCGCGCGCCCAGGCGAAGCGCTCCGTCCGAGGCGAGCAGCTCCAGCGGGACATGAAACAACACGGCATCATCGTCAAGGCCGTCTCCATGTCCGGCCTGGCCGAGGAGGCGGGCTTCGCCTACAAAAACATCTCCGAGGTCGTGGAAGCCGTGGACCGGGCCGGGATCACCAAAAAAGTGGCCGAGCTTCGCCCCATCGGCAACATTAAAGGCTGATCACGAGCCATGAATCCTTGGGTGCTTATCCTCGCCGCCCTCGCCGGATTAATTCTTCTCTACGCCTTGTTCTTTTACCTGGCCAGCATCGTTCAGCAAGGCTCGCCCTTCCGAATTTGGCTGTCCTACCTTGGCCCGCGAATCCGCAGCCGACTGACCCTGTACATCCCGCGCCGCAACACCGAGGAGTACCAACGGAGCCTCTATCCCAAAGACCTGCCGGTCCCCAAGGATCCAGACCAACCCAAACCTTCGGCCCCCGTCGCTCACGCCAAGAAGCCTGCTCCGAAACCCACGATTCGGAAACCTGTTCCCTTGCCGGCAACATTGACCACGATGGCAGCCCCCAGGTCCGGGCCGTTACCCTCCCGGATCGCCAGGCAATTGGCCGACGAACAGCGGCGCGTGTGGGTCAAATATCTGAATGAAGGCCAGCAGCAAGTCGAGGATAAAGTGGAAATCTACAGCGCCACGGCGTGGGGCCATCTGCATGTCTGGTTCTGTTTCAAACGCAAACGCGACACGTTGCCGCGGAATCGCATTGTGGCCTGGCAGATCCTCGCCGAACATTTCGAACGTTCGCCGGCCATGGAACAGTGGGCACGCCGGGCCTCCCTGGCCCATCTCGTCAAGCGGCTCAGGCACATCTTCACCCGACAACCCTAACGCAGGAGCGCCGAACGGCGCTGGCACGACCCCATCAGGCCGTCACGCAGGCCATCACGACACAAGCGGGGGAGGGATCATGGCGATCAGAGACCCACGCAAAGTCCCATTCCGGCTGGCCTCAGCCGGCGACCTACCTTTTCGAACGTTGCTCGACCAAGCCTTGCAGGATTTTCGCCAGGCACTGACCGATCGCGGCCTCTACAAAAGAGGGCACCAAAATCTGGACCGGGCCGTCAACGGCGCCAGAGATTTCGTGGATTCCCTCTTCGAAGGGCCCTGGGTGCTCGAAAAGGGAAGACGACGGATCAAGTAAGTCGATCGGCGACAGCCAGGCTTTTCCTGGCCCTTGGGAGAAGCCGCGCGCTTATGCGCACACCTAGCCGCTCCCCATGCTCTCGCCAAGCCGCGCATCGCTGTGCTAGATTTGGCGAGGTTCCTCCCATGAGGTCGGCATGCCGCTGACATATGCCCTCTATCCCGGTTGTGCGGCCAAGGGCGCCACACCGGAACTGTACCAGTCCACCATGGCCATCATCGGCCGGCTGGGCATCACGGTCCGGGAACTGACCGCGTCCTCCTGTTGCGGCGCCGGGGTCGTGGGGGAGGCGGAACCGGACGTCGCGCTGGCCCTGAACGCGAGAACGTTCGCCCAAGCGGAGCAGCTTGGGTTGGACGTCATGACCATCTGCGGAACCTGCCAAGGCGTCATGGGCGCCGCCAACAAACGCCTCAAGGCGGACCGGGGTCTCCTGGAGCGGATCAATCGTCTGCTCGAGCGAGACGGCCCCGTCTATCGCGGCACGATCCAGGTGAAACATCTCTTGTGGATCGTGGTACGCGAAGTCGGGTTGCACCGACTCGGGCAAGAAGTCCGTGTGCCCCTGAACGATCTTCGGATCGCCCCCTTCTACGGATGCTACATCCTCCGGCCATCCTGGGACCTTGGGTTCGACGATCCGGAGAATCCGACGTCGTTGGAGAAAGTCATCCGGGCGGTCAAGGGCGAACCGGTTGCCTACGCCGGCCGCACGAAATGCTGCGGATTCCCGATCATCCTGGAGCAGGAAGCCATGGCGGTAGCCATGGCCGGAAACAATATGCAAGATGCCAAGGACCGGGGAGCCGATTGTATGGTCACGCCCTGCCCCCTCTGCCACATGAGCTTGGACATCTACCAGGATCGGGCGGGGCAGGCCGTCAACACCCAGTTGAATCTTCCCATCTTGCACTTGCCCCAGTTGTTGGGGCTGGCCATGGGGATTCCGGCCAAAGACTTGGGCGTCTCACGCCATCTGGTTCCGCTCGACGCCATCACCCGCGTGACGGAACCGCTGAGGCTTCACCGACAAACGAGCCAAGGAGCAGCCACGCATGAAAGCCATTAATCTTTCGGATTATCAGCAGTTTAGCGACGAAAAGATGAAGAAGAACAATATCTTCCAAACTCCCAGATTTTTCTGTGATGTCTATTGTTTCGAGCCGGGGCAGGAACAGAAAGGCCACGTCCATGGCGAACAGGACAAGGTCTATCTGGTGCTGGAAGGGCAGGGCACCTTTACGGTCGGCGGCTCATCGCAGGTACTCGGACCGGGACAGGGCACCATGGCGCCGGCCGGGGAGCCCCACGGCGTCTTGAACCATTCTCCTGGGCGCTTGAAGGTTCTGGTGTTTGTGGCGCCGAACCCTTCATAACCCTCCGCCTTCTCCCGTCAAAAGACGACCGGCGGGGCCATCAGATAGATGGCCCCGCCGGTTGGTATCAGCAGCCCCTTGCTTAGTTGCTGGCCGGAGGCGTGATTTCCGTCTGTGGCACCTCAGGCTTCCAAGGCGTCATGGGCATGAGCGGCGCCGGCTTGGCATCCGGCCCCACGAGCAACACCGCAATCGCCCCGCGGAGTGCGCCGGTCAGGCTGTGCGTCACCAGCGGGTAGGCGCCGGCCGATTCCGCCACCACATCGAATGTGGCCGCGCTGCCCGGTCCCACCACGTAGGTCTGGACGCCGGCCAGTTTGTTGGCCGGGTTGCCGCTCTCGTAGACCGCATCCCAGATTTCTCCGATCGGGTGGAACGCCGAGAACTCGTTCGGTCCCGCGTTCACGAAATGGACCCGAACCCGTTCGCCCGGTTTGGCCTCCAACGGCTTCCCGCCGGTGACAAAGGGATGATATTTGAACACGCCGCCATTAAAAATGATGTGGTCGAATTTCCGTTCGAACATCGCCGGCACGTCGTCGGGATTCTTGAACAACTCGGATTGCACCAGCACATACTCTCGGTCGGCTTTGGGCCAAGCCTTTTTATCCTTGGGATCGACAATGACCGCCCCATACATGCCCCGGGCCACATGCTGGATCATCGGCGGAGCCCCGCAGTGATAGAAGAAGATGCCCGGCTTTTTAGCCACGAAGGTGTAGCTGATGGTCTCACCGGGATTGATGGCCCGGTAGTTCTTCAAGAAATCGATTTCCGCCGCATGGAAGTCCATCGCATGCGGATAGACGTTCGCCTTGGGGTTGTCGAGCGTAAACTGGATGGTATCGCCTTCGGTCACCCGGACCACCGGACCGGGCACCTGGCCGTTGAACGTCCACGCCTTGTATGTCGCGCCGCTTCCTTCGATCACCACATCCGTTTCGACGGCGGTCATTTTGACTTCGTGGGTCTTGGCCATGGCTGCCTGGCCGAGCGCCAAGAGCAGCCCTCCAGCGAGGCCGGCTATGCCCCACCTTCGCCATCCGGCCCCTGTCTCGCTATGTAACATCGCCCCCTTCATGTCCTTGCCTCCTCTTCATTATTCCGGATGATCGGTCGCAGCGGGTCCTTGCCTCTCTTGAGGACCCAGCACGCACACGATACTCCAGTCCGCGAGACCAAAGATATGACAAAGATCATGTTTTAGAAATGAGCGAGGAGGCTACGGATGGTCGGATTCAGTCGCAAGATGCTTTAAGGCGGTCAGATCGTGGATGACCAGCTGCTTGGCCGTGCCGGACACCAATCGGTCTTTCTTCAATTTCCCCATGATCCGGATCGCCGTCTCGACGGTGATGCCGGCCATGTCGGCCAAGTCCTGCCTGGTCAGACGGATGGTGAGCCGCAGGCCCTGGGCGTCCTTGACGGATGAGCGCACGGCGAGATTGGCCAAGAGGGAGGCAATGCGGCTTTCGGCCCGGTCCAGCGCGAGCGTTTTGGTCTTTTCCTGCGCTTCATTGAGTCGCTGGCCCAGATACTTGATCACCTCGATCGCCGCATCGGGATTTCGACGGAGCACGTCGAAATAGGTTTTTTTATTGAGCCGGAGCACGCTGACATCGCCCATGGGCATCGCGCACCCCGGATGAGGAGTGCCGTCGAAGACGGCCGCCTCGCAGCAGAAGAGGTCGCCGGGCATCAGGACTTTGAGCGTGACGTCCTTGCCGTCCGGGGACGACTTGACGCACTTGACGGACCCTTCCTGAAGAACATGGAAATATTTGGCGGGATCGCCCTGGCGGAAGATGTACTGGCCCTTCTTATACCGCGACTCGACGACCTCGTCGGCAATCTTTTTCCGCTCCCGCTCCGTGAGGATGTTGAAGAGGGGGATCGTCCTGAGACTGTCCGGCTTGCCCATATAATCTAACGGTATACTCTAACGGTCAGACCAGCCGCTTGGCCGCCTCGACAATCGAGCGAGCCCCGATACCGAAGCGATCGATCAGCTCGTCGGGCTTACCGCTGTGGGGGATTTCCGCAACCGCCAGCTTCGTCACACGGACGCCTTCCGACCCGACGGCGCCGAGCACCGCATCGCCCAAGCCGCCGTGCAGGTAATGGTCCTCCACCGTGAGGATGCGGTGCTGCGTCGCCTTCGCGCAGTTGAGCAGGGTTGTCCGGTCGATCGGGGCGATGCTGTAGAGGTCCACCACCCGCACCGCGATGCCGGCGGCCTTGAGTTGATCGTGAGCCTTCAGGGCTTCAAAGAGCGTGACGCCGGCCGCCACGACCGTGAGCTTGTCGGCCTGGCTCTGCCGCAAGACCTTGGAGCCCCCGATTGCAAAGACCTCGTCGTTGCCGTAAAGGATCGGCGCTTTGGGCCGACCGGTCCGGATATAGACCGGACCCCGGTGGGCGGCGGCAGCCTCGATCATCCGGTAGGTACAGACGGCGTCGGACGGGTAGAGCACGACGACACCCGGCTGCGCCGCCATCATCGCGATGTCCTCGAGGCCCATCTGCGAGGGACCGTCCTCGCCGATGCTCACCCCCGCATGGGTCCCAACCAGTTTAATGTTGGAATGGCTGATGGCGGCCACACGGATGAAGTCATAGGCCCTGGTGAGAAAACAGGCGAAGGTGGCCGAAAAAGGAATCTTGCCGCAAGCGGCCAGGCCCATCGAGGCCCCCACCATGTTCTGCTCCGCGATGAAATTCTCAAAAAACCGGTCGGGGAACTGCTTGCCGAACTTGTCCGTGTAGGTGGAGTTCTTCACATCCGCGTCCAAGCCGACCACCAACGGATTGGCTTCGCCGAGCGCCGCCAGGGCCGCCCCGAAAGCCTCACGGGTGGCGACGGAGTCGGTCGGCTTGTAGCTGGGCGGCGCCATGGCTTTGGCCGGCTTGCTCCCGTTCACGGAGGCCGCAGGCTTCTTGATGGTCGGTTCCGGGACTCCGGGCTTGAGCTGTTTCGTCAGTTCGTCGATGGCCTTTTGGCTTTCCTCGCCCTTCTTCAACGCCTTGCCGTGCCAGTCCATCTTGTCTTCGACGAAGGAGATGCCCTTGCCTTTGAACGTCTTGGCCAGCAGCACCGTAGGCTTGCCCGTCGTCCGGGCTGCTTCGTCGAAGGCGGCCAACAGGGCGGGAATATCATGGCCGTCCACCACCATGGCATGCCAACCGAATCCGGCCCAACGAGCCCGATAGGCCTCCATGTCGTGCTGCAGCATGGTGGGATCGCTCTGTCCCAGTCGATTGACATCCACGATCGCGCAGAGATTGTCCAAGGCAAACTGCCGGCCCAGTTCGACCGATTCCCAGACCGATCCCTCGACCGATTCGCCGTCGCCCATGAGCACATAGATACGCGCGCCGGAATGATCCAGCCGTTTGGCGTTCAAGGCCATGCCGATCCCGGCGGACAGTCCCTGCCCGAGCGAGCCGGTCGCCACGTCCACAAAGGAGAGGCGCGGGGTCGGGTGCCCCTCCAGGTCACTGGTCAACGTGCGAAGCTTCAACAGATCCTGCTTGTTCACAAGGCCGGCTTCGGCCCAGGCGGCGTAGAGGAGGGGGGCCGCATGTCCCTTGGAGAGCACGAAACGATCGTTGCTCAACTGCCGCGGCTGCTTCGGGTCATAGCGCATCACGGAGAAGAACAGGGTGGCGACGATGTCGGCGGCGGAGCAGCAACTGGACGGGTGCCCGCTCCCTGCTTCGGACGTCGCCTGGACGCTTTCGATTCGCAACTGGGCCGCTTTATTCGAGAGCGCGGCGATCAGAGTTTCCGGCATCGTGGTAGCCATGTGTAGACGCTCCTTCCCTAGAGATCAGTCACAGGCACTTGTAACAAAGTGCCGCTCCCCCCGTCAATCATACGCGTTCCCGTGAGCGACATCGGCAGGGCCTCATACGGCACACGAGCCCTATCATACCGCATCGGCACCCGGGAGCACCGGCTTAAGGGAATTTTTCGAAACCGGGGGCAGAACCGTTCGTGGTGGAGGGCCTTACTGCGGAGCCCTCTGCCGGAAGAACCGGAGCAGCAAATACGCATTGATCGCCACCACGGCGGCCAGGAGACCATGGGCGACCGCGGGAATCGTGAGCTTCAGCTCCACCAGCACCCGAGACAATCCGAACCCGACCACGACCGCGTCGAAACTCATGCACAGGCGCCGGAAGGTTTCGGGATCCATCCAGCGAATGAGATAGGTCCCGATGGGAATCCCGATCAGCACGCTCGGCACAATGTACGGAATGATCTCCAGGCTGCCCATGCTATACAGCCCGATGAAGTAATAGGCGACGGCCGTCATGCTGGACTCCGCCGTGCGGATGACGGCGAGCGCCGCGCGGAAATCCTGCTTCGCGTATCCCTGGTTGTTGAAGAGCAACGCCAGCGGCGGACCGGAAATGGTGGTCACGGAATAAAGCAACCCGATCCCCGTTCCAAACGGCACGGCAATGGCATTCTCGGCCTGGATGGGCCTCCGGATGCCGGCGGCCTGAAGAAGGATCAGGGGCAGGAGCATGAAATAGGTGATGAACTTAACCCAGCTCGGCTGGACCAGCGACAGCACGTAGGCGCCGACGCCGACGCCGATAAGCAAGCCGAGGAGCATGGGCATCACGCGCTTCCAAATGTGCGGCACGCTGTGCCGGTTGATCAGGAGGACATAGCCGTTGATGACCAGCTCCACCAGAACCAACGCCGGGTTCAGAATTCGGTTCACATAAAAGAGCAGGGCCACGGGGACGGTGATGGACGAGAAGCCGTACCCGAGCCCCCCGTTGACGATCGCCGCCAGGAACGTAATCGAAATGAGGACGATGTGATCCATGTCTGCCCTTTACTATCTTTATGATGACATTTCGCCGGAACCGGCGATGATCAGGGTTGCACGGCCTTGCGGCGCCCCGATGCAAAGTCGCGCAACGTATAGTTATCGAGAATTTCCGCAATCGCGTTGCGGACATCCAACATGACCTGCTGAATCGGGCAACTGTCCGTCTCCGCATAAGGACAGTCCCGACACTTTTGGTAGGCGGTCTTGCTGACACAGGCAATCGGAGCCAGAGGGCCGTCCAACAGTCTGATGACCTGCCCCAGTGTAATCTCCTCGGGAGATTTCAACAGACTGTACCCGCCGTTGATGCCTCGTTTACTGGTCAAGAGGCCGGCATTCTTGAGGGTCAAAAGAATTTGTTCCAAAAATTCAATGGGGATATTCTGGCGTTCGGCAATCTCATGGCGCTGCATGAGGGCAGGGGGCTGGTGAGCCGTCAGCTCCAACAAAGCCCTCAGGGCATACTCGCCTTTTTTGGAAAACTTCATCGCAACGCCAAAACTAAAGTGAGTTACTCAATTATCTTGGACAATAGACGAGTCCCTGAGCCGAGTCAAGACCGAGCCTGCGCTATCAAGAGTCTCATACCGGGCAGCGTCCTCACCTTCGCGTGCCCATGGAGCGCAAGCAAAGCCTTTATCCCTCATGGCGTTACCTTGACAGAGAAAGGAGTTTCTTGTTAGTTTGGCGCCGCTTCTGAGGGGAACCGCCTCGGAGCTTTTTCATGGGCATACACCCATCCCGTTACCGACCGGGCAAGAGCAGCAAGGGCTTGTTGTGACCCTCCAGGAGCTCATTCTTTCCCTCCACCGCTACTGGGCCGATCAAGGCTGCCTCATCCATCAACCGTATGACCTTGAGATGGGAGCCGGCACGTTTCACCCGGCTACCTTTCTCCGCGCGATCGGGCCGGAGCCCTGGCGAGCGGCCTATCCGCAGCCTTGCCGACGCCCCACGGATGGCCGCTACGGCGAAAACCCGAACCGGATGCAGCATTATTACCAGTACCAAGTGGTGCTGAAGCCTTCGCCGGACAACATCCAAGACCTGTATTTGGAAAGCCTGACCCGCCTCGGCATCAACCCCAAACACCATGACATCCGTTTCATCCAGGACGATTGGGAGTCGCCCACGCTCGGAGCCTGGGGGCTGGGCTGGGAAGTGCGGCTCGACGGCATGGAGATCACCCAGTTCACCTATTTTCAGGAGGTGGGCGGGATCGAACTCAACCCCATTACCGTCGAGATCACCTACGGCACCGAACGTATCGCCATGTATCTGCAGCAAGTCGACAACGTCTATGACCTTCGATGGAACGACCAGGTCAGCTACGGAGACATCCATCACCAGACCGAGGTCCAATTTTCGACCTACAACTTCGAAGCGGCGGAGGTCGGCAGGCTCATGAAGCTCTTCGAAGATTTCGAAGCGGAATGTCGGCAGCTCATCGACCGGGGCTTGGTGCTGCCGGCCTACGATTACTGCATTAAATCATCGCACGTCTTCAATCTCCTCGACGCACGCGGGGCCATCAGCGTGGCCGAACGCACCGGCTATATCGCCCGCGTTCGAGCCTTGGCCTATGCCTGTGCCGAAGGGTACAAGTCGCACCGCGAACAATTGGGCTATCCGCTGCTCAATAAGAAGAAAACAGCGGGCAAGGCAGTCGCTCAGTAACGGCATCCGGACATGGCACGCGCACAGAAACAACCAGCCAGGCCGCGGGCCAAGAGCAAACCGGCCAAGCCCTCGACGGCAGAGCTCCTGCTCGAGATCGGGGTCGAGGAACTGCCGTACCAATTCATCGCGCCGGCGCTCCACTCCCTGCACAGTTTCACCGAACAATTGTTGAAAGAGCAGCGCCTGACCCATGGACCGATACGCACCTTCGGCACACCCAGACGCCTCGTCCTGGCGGTAACCGCCTTGGGCGACCGGCAAGCCGCCATCACCAAGGAAACGATGGGGCCGTCGAAAGCGGTGGCCTTCGATTCAGCCGGCCAGCCGACTAAGGCCGCCATCGGGTTCGCCGGAGGGCAGGGCGTGCCGGTGGAAACGCTCGAAGTCCGACCGACACCCAAAGGCGACTATGTGTTCGCCGTCAAGCGTGAGGCAGGCCAGCCGACCGCCTCGGTCTTGACCGGGCTGCTTCCGGCGCTCATCGGCAAGCTGTCGTTTCCCAAATCCATGAAATGGAACGACACGGGGGCCAGGTTTGGACGTCCCATCCGCTGGGTCCTGGCGCTCTACGGAGGGAAGCCGGTGACATTCCACTTCGCCGGCGTCCGTTCGGGCACCCGCACCTGGGGGCACCGGTTTCTCGGGCCTGCAGGCCGCACCGCCCAAGCCCTTCAGGTACGCGACCTCAAGTCCTACCTGCAGGTGCTGGAACGTCACGGTGTCATCCCGGACCAGGCGCGCCGGCGCGAGCTCATCTCCAAGCAAATTGACAGCCTCACCAAAGCGGCCGGCGGACGATTGCACCGCGATGAAGACCTGCTGGATCAGGCGGTGTTCGCCACGGAGTTCCCGCATGCGCTGCTGGGCGGGTTCAACCCCCAGTATCTGTCGCTTCCCAAAGAGATCCTGATGACCTCCATGAAGGAGCACCAGGGATTTTTCTCCGTCTTGCGCAAAGACGGCACCTTGCTGCCGGCCTTCGTGTCCGTGACGAACATGAAGCTGGCGAACATGCGCTTGATTCAAGCCGGGAACGAGCGGGTGCTGGCCGCGCGCCTGGCGGACGCCAAGTTCTTCTTCGACGAGGACCGCAAGGTCCGCCTGGCCGACCGGGCCGAGAAACTCAAGGGCATCACGTTCCACAAAAAACTGGGCACCGTCTTCCAAAAGCAACGGCGGGTGAGGCACATAGCCGATCGCCTGGCCCTCATGTTCGCGCTCGACCGCGACACGAGCCGGGCCTGTGCCAGGGCCGCCGAACTCTGCAAGGCCGACCTGACGACGGGCATCGTCGGCGAGTTCCCGACACTGCAAGGCATCATGGGCGGGGAGTATGCCACACATGACGGAGAGGCGGACGCGGTGAGTCGGGCCGTTGCCGAACAGTATCTCCCCCCCTCGATGGAAGGGAACATTCCCGAATCAATCGCCGGCAAAGTCCTGTCCCTGGCTGATCGCCTGGACACGATCTTTGCCTTTTTCCGCGTGGGGCTGGTCCCATCCGGCTCCGAAGATCCCTTCGCGCTTCGCAGGAACGCCCTGGCAATTGTGCGCATTGCGCTTGAAGGACGGCTTCCCTTGAACCTGGGAGAGCTGGCCCTCCGTCTCTCGAACCTGCTGGATGAAGAAGGCTATAAGCCGACAGGGGCCTCCGGCGACCCCGTCGATTTCATTCTCGAGCGCCTTCGCTACTATGGCCGCACGGTGGATGGGCTGCGCGACGACGTGATGCTCGCCGTCCTGAAACCAACTCCACGCCCCCAGCTGAACCTCTTGACCCTCTACGACAAGATGAAAGCCCTGCAGGCCATCACCGCCAGGCCGGAGTTCGCACCCTTGATCGTCGGCTTCAAGCGGGCGCACCGCATCGTAGAGAAAGAAAACTGGCAGCTGGACGAGGTGAATCCCGCATTGTTCCAACATCCCTCGGAGGTGGAATTGCACAAAGCCCTCGAGGAGGCTCGGCTCCAGGTGCCCTTTGCCATTGAGCAGGGAAACTTTGAAGCCGCCTTGGAGGGATTGGTTCGGTTGAAACCGCCCATCGACGCATTTTTTGCCGGCGTCATGGTGAACGCCGACGACCAGAGGATTCGAGCCAACCGGCTTTCACTCCTGTGCCTGACCGATCGCCTGTTTCTCTCGTTTGCCGACTTGTCCGAGATTCTGGTGCCGGGCGCGTAACCATGGTGAGGCGCGATGCAGTCGCAGCCAGCGCAGCCGAATCCGTCGGAACCGGCCGTCGACGACGACACAGCCAGAAAGTTGCGGCGGTACTCCTATGGCGTCTCGGCCGTCCTGATCGTCGTCTGCAACGCGGTCTTCCTGGCCGGATTGTGGGGAAGCGGCATCAATCTGGATGCACTGATCCGCACCCCCGACGTGTTCGATACCACCAAGGACGTGTGCCTGCGCTTCACCTGGCATCGCGTGATCGGCGCCGACGAGCCGGTGCAGCTCTGCAACGAGTGGATCAACCTGTCGGACCCCTCGGGAGAGACCCACACGTTTCAGAAAGACACCAAGGTCGTGCGGGGCGGAGATGGCAAACTCTATTTCGATCATGGAGCGCAAGTCGACTACCGGTTGTTCCTGTTGGCGGCGTTTGTGGCCTTGGTGATCGGGTTGGGAGTCGCCACCAAACGGTATCTGATCGCCCGCTATCGCATGAGGCTGGACACGCAGGGAGAGACTCCGTCATGATGGCACCGCGGACGGACATCGTCATTAAGAGGAGAAGGCAGGCGTGAGCACGAAGAAATTCGTCTATTACTTCGGTGACGGCAAGGCCGAGGGCGACGGGAACAACAAAAATCTCCTGGGCGGCAAAGGCGCCGGCCTGGCCGAGATGACGAACCTGGGCATCTCCGTGCCTCCCGGATTCACCATCTCCACCGACGCTTGCATCGAATACTACCGCCACAAGAAAACCTTCCCGCCGGGCATGTGGGAGCAGGCCCTCCAGAGTCTGAAGCGGGTCGAACGGTCCATGGGGGCGCAGTTCGGCGATCCGGCCAGTCCGCTGCTCGTGTCGGTGCGCTCGGGCGCCAGAGCCTCCATGCCGGGGATGATGGATACGGTGTTGAACGTCGGCCTCAACCAACGGACCGTCGAGGGGCTCACCGCAAAGACGAAGAACGAACGATTCGCCCAGGACAGCTACCGTCGCTTTATCGCCATGTACGGCGCAATCGTGATGGGTGTGGAGCGGGAACACTTCGAACATATCCTGAAAGAGAAAAAAGCCGAGCGCGGGCTCGTGCACGATACCGACTTGGACGCCAAAGCCCTGACCGACCTCGTGGTCCGGTTCAAAGCCCTGGTCAAACGGGAGACCGGCCGGGACTTCCCGGAAGACCCGCTCGACCAGCTCCGCATGGCGATCAACGCCGTCTTCTCCTCCTGGTACGGCGCGCGCGCCGTGACCTACCGGCGGCTCTACAACATTCCCGACAACTGGGGCACCGCCGTCAACGTCGTCGCCATGGTGTTCGGCAACATGGGGGATACGAGCGGCACCGGCGTGTCCTTCACCAGAAACCCGGCCACCGGCGAGCGGGCCTTCTTCGGCGAATGTTTGTTGAATGCCCAGGGAGAGGACGTGGTCGCCGGCATCCGCACGCCGTTGCCGGTCACGGCCCTGGCCAAGACCCTTCCCGGAGCCTACAAGGACCTGGTGAAGACCTACCGGACGCTCGAAAAGCATTACCGGGACATGCTGGACCTGGAATTCACGATCCAGGAAGGCAAGCTCTACATGCTGCAGACCCGGGTGGGCAAACGCACCGGGATCGCCGCCGTCCGGATCGCCGTGGACATGGTCAAGGAAGGGTTGATCAGCAAGAACGAGGCGGTGCTCCGCGTCGGCCCCGAACAACTCTCCCAATACCTCTATCCGGTGTTCGACGCCGAGGCGGAAGGCAAGCATCCGTCGCTGGGGAAGGGCCTGCCGGCCGGTCCCGGCGCGGCGGCCGGCAAGATCGCCCTGACCCCCGACCGCGCCGTGGAGATGCAAGCGCGCGGCGAACGGGTCATCCTGGTCCGTCAGGAGACCAGTCCGGACGACATCCACGGCATGAATGCGGCGCTGGGCTTCCTGACCGCCCGCGGCGGCATGACCTCCCACGCGGCCGTCGTCGCCCGGCAGATGGGCAAGGTCTGCGTCGCCGGGTGCGAGTCCGTGGAAGTCACCGGCAGCACGACGGTCAAAATCGGGGGCACGGCCTTTAAGGAAGGAGACTTTCTTTCGATCAACGGGTTTACGGGCCACGTCTACGGGGACGACATCCCCGTGGTGGCTTCGGAAGTCATTCAGGTGATCCAGGGGAAGCTCGACGCCCGCCAATCGGAGAAGTACCGGTGCTTCGCCACGCTCCTGGGCTGGGCCGATCAGGTCCGACGGCTCAAGGTGCGGGCCAACGCGGACGTGCCAGACCAGGCGATGATCGCGCGGGGATTCGGCGCCGAGGGCATCGGGCTCTGCCGCACCGAACACATGTTCTTCGCCGAAGACCGCATCCCCATCATGCAGAAAATGATCCTGGCCCGGACCAGCAAGGAACGCGAACAGTACCTGGCGCAACTGCTGCCGCTCCAGAAAAAAGACTTCATCGGCTTGTACCGGGAGATGAAGGGGTTCCCGGTGACCATCCGCCTGCTGGACCCGCCGCTGCACGAGTTCCTGCCCAAGCGGGAGGATTTGATGGTCGAGATCGCGCGTCTGGAATTGACCGGCGCCGATCCGGCCCTGGTGGAGGAAAAACGCAAGCTGCTGGCGCGGGTCGAGGAACTCCACGAGTTCAACCCCATGCTGGGCCTCCGCGGCTGCCGGCTCGGCATCACCATGCCGGAAATCACCCGCATGCAAACCCGGGCCATCATCGAAGCCGCCTGCGAGCTGGCGCGCGAAGGCAAGAAGATCGTGCCGGAGATCATGATCCCCCTGGTCGGCATGGTCTCGGAGATGAAAGCGCAAAAGGATCTGATCCGGGAGGTGGCGGAGGAGACGCTCAAGCAGCGCGGCGTCAAGCTCTCCTACCTGATCGGCACGATGATCGAATTGCCGCGGGCCGCCGTCACGGCGCGCCGCATCGCGGAGGAGGCCGAATTCTTCTCGTTCGGCACCAACGACCTGACCCAGACCACGTTCGGCTTCTCGCGGGACGACGCGGCCAAGTTCATCGCCTTTTACATGCGCCGGCAGGACAGTTGCCCCCATTGTCTGAGCACCGACGTGGACTGGCGGGAGATGCGCTGCCGGACCTGCGGCGCCGCCATCGCCAAGAAGGCCGACAACATCCTGGAGGCGGATCCCTTTGCCGTCCTGGACCGGGAGGGGGTCGGCGCCATGATGAAGATGGCCATCACCGAGGGCCGCGCCACCAGACCCGACATCAAGCTCGGCATCTGCGGCGAGCACGGAGGCGACCCCAGTTCCGTGGAATTCTGCCATCAGTTGGGGTTGGATTATGTCAGCTGTTCGCCCTATCGCGTGGCCATCGCGAGGCTGGCGGCGGCCCAGGCGGCCTTGACGGAAGAGGCGAAGCAACAGTCGGCGCCTCGCCCCTCGAAAAGAACGGCCAAGACCGGCCAGGCCCGCCGATCCGCACGCCGCACCGGTGCGGCGGCGAGGTCGTCCAGAAAACGGTGAAGGACCAGGACCGCGACCGTCGGTACATGGCGCTGGCCCTCCGGTTGGCCGCCAAGGGGCAAGGACGCACCAGCCCCAATCCGATGGTCGGGGCGGTGGTCGTGGCGGGGAACCGGATCGTCGGGCAGGGGTGCCATCGCCGGGCCGGCGGTCCCCATGCCGAAGTGCTCGCGCTGCAGGCGGCAGGCTCCCGCGCCAAACAGGCTACCCTCTACGTTACCCTCGAACCCTGCTGTCATACCAACAAACGCACCCCTCCCTGTGTGCCGGCCCTGGTCGCCGCCGGACTGAAGCGCGTCGTCGTCGCCATGCCGGACCCCAATCCTCATGTCGGCGGACGAGGCATCCGGGCCCTGCGCAAGGCCGGCCTCGACGTCGCCGTCGGGTGCCGGCGCGACGAAGCCGAACGGCTGAACGAAGCCTACCGCCATTGGATCAGGACCGGCTTGCCTTTCGTCACGCTCAAAGCCGCGATGACGCTGGACGGCAAGATCGCCACGGCCGGCGGAGAGTCCCAATGGATCACCGGAACGTCGGCGAGACGCTACGTTCACCGGCTGCGGAGCCGGATGGATGCGATCCTGGTCGGGGCGGGGACGATCCAGCGCGATGACCCTCGATTGACCGTACGGCTGGGCCGGGGAGCGGCTTCGGCCGAATCGGCTCGCCAACCTCTGCGCGTGATCCTGGACAGTCGGCTACACATTCCCCTCCAATCCAAAGTCCTCGGCCCAGGAACGGCCATCGCCACCACGGCCCAAGCCCCGGCCGGGAAGATACGACAGGTGCAGGCCAAAGGCGCCCAGGTCTGGGTCCTGCCGACACAGCATGGCTCTGTCTCCCTGCGCGCCTGTTTGGCCGAGCTGGGGAAGATGGGCATCACCTCCCTGCTGATCGAAGGGGGGAGCGAAGTCAACGCCTCCGCCATTCGGACCGGGCTGGTCAACCGCCTGGTCTTCCTGATGGCTCCAAAATTGTTGGGCGGCCAGGATGCCAAGGGCGTGATCGGCGGGCGATCGCCCAAACGGCTGGCGCAAGCCCTGGCCCTCACCGACGTCCAGGTCCAGACCATCGGCAAGGATCTTGTGGTAGAGGGGACCCTTTCACCGAAGTAACAAGACGCATTGCTCTTCGCGTACTCGTTTGGATTCCTCGCCGCACGAATTCATACAGACTCATCCCTCGGCACCGGCTCCGAACAAGTTGGAATTTCAACAGCCTCGCAATCATTCTCGCTGGCATTGGCCTTGCTTTGTTCGCCGGCCATGGAACCGCATCAATTCTTCCCGCTACGCCACCCGCTCTCCGACGATACCCCTCTCGCGGCGGCGCTGCACTCACTCGGCACGACGCTTTGCGCACGAGACCGCGGCACCTATGCCCATTCCGCCCGCCTCGTTCCCTATGCGCACAAGATCGGGACCATCCTCGGCCTCCCTCCGGACCGACTCCGCATCTTGCGACAAGGCGCCTTTCTGCACGACATCGGGAAGCTTCTGGTGCATGAACAGATTCTCACGAAACCGGGCTTTCTATCCGACTCCGAATGGTCGGTGATGCGACAGCACCCGGCCTCCGGCCACCGGATCGCGACTGCCTGGTCTGTTCCGGAGTCCGTCACCGGCATCATCCTGACTCACCATGAGTGGTACGATGGGTCCGGATATCCGCTGGGGCTGAAAGGACGGAGGATTTCGCTCGAGGCCAGAATCTGTGCGCTCGTGGATGTGCTGGACGCCCTCACGTCAATCCGCCCCTACCGACGGCCGATCAGCTTCGCCGAGGCCGCATCCGCCATACAGGCCGAGCGCGGAACGCACTTCGACCCGCTGGTCGTGGACGCCTTTCTGACGGTGCCGGTCGACGTCTGGGCCGGGCTGCGCCACGCCGCTGTCTCGGCTTCACCGGCGGCGGGGGACAAGCCATTCGACCGTTTTGACAAGCCGAATGCAAAGGTGGTACGGTCTGCCGGTGCGCATCCGCCTCACTGCTCCGACCCTGGCCTGCATCACATGCCTTGCTCTGCTGCTCACCTCTGCTTCTGACCACCTCTCCACCGTCGCGCGCGCGACCGGCCCATCCTTGCCGGACGTGGTCCAGGCTTATCTGGACACCGACGACCCGGACAAGGCAACCGTCCTGCTGGCCGATATCCTGAAGGACCCCCAGGCCACCGTCCCCGTGGTGACCGAGCTGCTGAAGCAAGGGAGGAGCTATGGAGCCGCCCCGGTCGGGCTTCAGCCTAGCGTGCCGGTCATGGTCCGAGAGCGCACCTTCCGGTACGGGCTCTACGTGCCGCCCACCTACAGTCCTGCGAAAGACTATGCGCTGGTCCTGTGCCTTCACGGGGCCGGCTTCACCGGTGACGCCTATTTGGAGCGGTGGCAGACCCGCCTCGGGGAGAACTATATCCTGGCTTGTCCCACCTATATGCAGGGCACCTGGTGGACCAGGCAGGGGGAAGAACTCGTCTTGGCCACTCTTCGCGCCGTGCAGGCACGCTACCGCATCGACCCGGACCGGATCTTTCTCACCGGCATGTCGAACGGCGGTATCGGGACCTACCTCGTCGGGACCCATCATGCGTCCCTGTTCGCCGGGCTGGCTCCCATGGCCAGCGGGCTGGACACCGTGCTCCTGCCGTTTCTGGAGAACTTGAAGAATACACCGGTCTATATCATCCATGGCCGCCAGGACCAAGTCATGCCGGTCGAGCTCAGCCGAACGATCGCGCAGGAGTTGACCCGTCTCGGTTACACATTCCACTATCAGGAACATGACCGCGTGCATCCCATGGCCGGCGGACACTTTTTTCCGCGCGACGAACTGCCGGCCCTGGTCCGCTGGTTCGACGGTCAACACCGCGTCGCCTTGCCCACACACCTCGTCATGGTCCGCGACGCCACCCATTTGCTGCCCTTCGGATGGGCGCGCATCGACGCCACGGACCGGATCGCGGCCTTCACGGACCTCTTGACCGACAGCCGCGACGACGCTATCGTGAACCGCCGCTACGCGCGATTGGAGGCGACCCTCACCGGCCCCAATCGCATCGACGTGCGAACCGAGCGGGTGCAACGGTACAGCTTGTACCTGAACGACCAGTTGGTGGATTTCTCCCAGCCGCTCACCATCATGACCAACGGGCACATCAGCCTCCACGAGAAGGTCGTGCCCAGCCTGGACACGCTGCTGAAAGACGCGCGGCAACGCCAAGACCGGCATAGGCTGTTCCCGGTTGTGCTCCACGTATCCGCCGGGGAAGCGCCATGACCGTGCGGCGGACGCGACGGACCCCGCATGTCTGGTCGGCCCAGGCGATTCTGGCCATACTGATCATGGGGCTGCCCCTCTCCGACGGGACAGCCTCGGCGGACAACTGCGTCGTCGCCGCAGAACAGGGGAGCATCACGTTTCCCGTCGAACGTCTGGACCCAGCCGCTCGTTGCCTGGTGTCGTTCGTCGCCGGCAGCCCAACCACGTCCGGCCTGATCGGCCCGATCCGAACGCCGGTTCCGCAAACCCTCTACGAATACCTCCTGGACCATCCCCCGTTGATGGCGGCCCTGACCCACAAGCTGGGCCTGGGCAATTATCAATTCACGAGCAAGGGGCTGAATCAATTCTGGGCCAACGACGGAGACGGCACGCAGGGGCTGCTCTCGCTCCTCCAACGAGAGGGAACGACCCGCATTTACCATATCGATGGATACCACGAAGGGCAGGTGTTTCCGATGGTGCGGGCCAAGGCGGTGGTCTTTCTGAAGATTGCCCCGACGGCATCGTCCAACGGACACCCCGCCGTGGACACCTCGCTGGTCGCCTATACCAAGCTCAACGACCCGATGCTCTCCGGCCTCGTGTGGATGCTGCGTCCCTTGGTCGGAGAGGCGGTCACGCGCAAGCTGGCGCGCGGCTTCGACGTCACCAACCAGTTGGGAACCGCCATCGCCCAGAACCCGGACCGCATTATCCAGGAGCTGCCGGCGCTCCAGACCATCGATCCGCAGGAGCAGCGGGCCTTCACCGCCTTGCTGCAGAGTCTGCCGTCGCCCAACCACCCTCCAATCCGCTCAGGCCCATGACGCCGGAACGTCCATTCCTGCTGCTGTGCTGGGTCGGAACCTGCTGCTTTCTCAGCTATAACCTTGTCCGCATGCCGGTCCTGGCCCTCTTCGCCCAATCGCTGGGGGCCGGCCCGGAACGTATCGGCCTCGTGGTGGCGGTCTCCACGCTGACCGGCGTCCTGCTCAAACTGCCGGCCGGCGCCCTGTCCGACATTTACGGACGACGGATCTTGATGCGCGTCGGCGTGCTGGCCTTCGGGCTTCCGCCGTTTGCCTACCCCTTCATCCACGACTTGGACATGCTCACCGGGTTGCGCTTTGCGCACGGCCTGGCCACCGCCATCTTCGCGCCCGCCGCGCTCGCCACCGTAGCCGACCTCTATCGCGCACAACGCGGCGCGGCTCTGGGCTGGTATACGGCGTCCACGCAAGCCGGCGCCCTCTTCGGCCCCGTGCTGGGCGGATGGTTGGTCTATGCCGCCGGGTTCTCGACGACCTTCGTGACCGCCGGGGTGTTCGGTTGCCTCGGGTTCCTGATCTTCTACGGCGTACAGTTGGCCCCGCCGGCGCCTCGCCAGGGAGCGCAGGGCATGGCCCCGGTGCTGGCCGAGATGTGGAAAGGATTCCAAACCGTCTGGTCCAACAAACCGGTGTTGATCACCAGCGTGACCGACGGCGCGAAGATGATCGCGAACGGCGCCCTCATGGCCTTCCTGCCGATATACGGCGTGGCGGTCGGGCTGAATCCCGGAGAAGTCGGCCTGCTCTTCGGCGTCCAGGGAGTCACGTCCTTCCTGTCCAAACCGGTGATGGGCCGGACGTCCGACAGCGTCGGTCGCCGGCCGCTCATTCTTATCGGCCTGTTCATCTGCGCCGGCACCTTCATCTTGATTCCGCACAGCGCCTCTCTGCCGATCCTCCTGGTCCTCGCCGCCGGCTTCGGCTTCGGGGAGGCGGTCGTCTCCTCCTCGACCACCGCCTTGGTGGCCGACCTTTCCCACCTCAAAACGATGGGCGCCGGGATCGGCATGCAGGGCACGATCAACGATATCGGCCACGCGGCAGGCCCATTATTGGCCGGCATCCTGATCGCCGGCTTCGGCTACCCATCAGCCTTTGCCGTGATCGCCGGCCTGCAGCTCGCCGCCGCCGGCTTATTCTGGGTGGTCGTCAAACAGTCGAACGCGAGCGGGTAGGGGACACAGGCACCGGCACCGATGCTATAATGCCCCTCGGACGCGGCGCCGGTCGCCGTGCAAGAGATCGAAAGGGCCGTTGGGATGCAAGCGGAGATGGGAACTGCGGACATTGTCGTCGGGGTATTAGCCACCCTTGGCGTCCTGGTGTTGCTCGTCGTCTTCGTCTACGTGGTCAAAACCGTCTTGCTGAAGAAAGAAGAATAGGAGCCCACACGCCAACATGTTTACCGGCATCGTCGAGGAAATGGGGGTCGTGAAGATGTTCGAGCCGACCCTGACCGGAACCAGACTGAGCATCCTCGCTGAAACCATCATGGACGACTTGCCGATAGGGGCGAGCGTGAGCGTGAACGGCGCCTGCCTGACCGTGGTCACGAAAGGAGCGCGCGACTTCACGGTGGACATCTCGCCCGAGACGCTCGCGGTCACCTCCCTGGGCAAACTGGCAGTCGGGGTCCCGGTAAATCTCGAACGGGCGATGAAGCTGAACGAACGGATCGGCGGCCATCTGGTGGCGGGCCATGTGGACGGGGTCGGCTGGATCAGGGAGAAACGTCAGGACGGCAATGCCCTCGTCATAACGATCGAGGCTCCGCCGGACATCCTGCGGTACTGCGTCCCGAAGGGCTCGATCACCATCGATGGCATCAGCATGACGCTCAATGCCGTGGCCGCCCACACCTTCAGCATCGCCGTCATCCCGCACACGGCCAAGGTCACCACGCTGGGCCTCAAGAAGGTCGGGGATCCGGTCAACCTGGAGTCCGACCTGATCGGCAAGTACGTCGAGCGGCTGCTGCAAGAGCGGGGACTCGCGCCCCAGAAACCGGCCCCGGTCATCGACCGGGACTATCTCCAGAAACGCGGCTTGATTTAAGCGCTGCCGGCACTCAGCCATCGGCGTTCAGTTCTTTTCGGAACGAAGCTGATAGCTGAGCGCTGAAAGCTGAGAGCTACTTCACCAAGAACGGCTTGGTATCCTCGCCGGAGGCCGTCGTCACCGTCAGCAGCCGAATGCCCTTCTTGCCTCTTTCGGGCACCGTGGCCGTCACCGTGGTGTCGCTCTTGTGGGAAAACTTCGCCTCGTTGCCCGGTCCAAACGACACGGCCGTCAGGCAGCCGGCAGCCCCGAAGCTCTCGCCCGTGATGGTGACGGTGTCGCCGGCCTTGCCCTCGTCCGGCTTGACCTTCTCGATCTTGGGCGTATTGCCGAAGCAGGCTTTCTCCTTGGCGACGATCCCGGCCCCGGACGCCTTGGTGCTGGAGACATGCGCGGTGCCGCTCCGGTCGGCTTTCGCCGCGACGGATTTTTTGGCAACGGTTTCTTTTTTCTTCTCGTCCTTCTTCCCCTCCGCCCCATAGGCATCGAAGGACATGGCACCGGTCAAGAGCAACGTCACGATCCCGGCCGCGGCGACCGCCCTGTACAAACGTCTCACATGGGCTGGCATATCCGGCCTCCTTGTATTGATCCGCACGGTTTGAGCACCGACTCGATTGAGTCCTCTCCGACTACTCTTCGATCGTCGAGATGTCGCCCGGATCCTGCCCCAGCTCCTTGGCCTTGAGCACCCGGCGCATGATTTTCCCCGACCTGGTTTTGGGCAACGAGGGGACGATGTCGATTTCCTGCGGCACGGCGATCTTGCCCAGCTCCTGCAAGACGTGATCTTTCAACCCCTGGATCAGTTCCGGACTCTCGTGCTCGCCCTGCTTGAGAATGACGAACGCCTTGATCGCCTCGCCCGCGGTCTTGTGCGGCTTCCCGATGACCGCGGCTTCCGCAACCGCAGGGTGGCTGACCAGGGCGCTCTCCACCTCGGCCGTCCCGATACGGTTGCCCGCCACTTTGATGACGTCATCGGCCCGGCCCATGAACCAGAAATACCCGTCGTCATCCTTGCGGCACACATCGCCCGCGGTATAGCAGTTGGGAATCGTATGCCAGTAGGTCAGGTACCGATCCGGATCCTTATAGATGGTCCGCATCATGGCCGGCCAGGGCTTCGTGATCACCGCGAAGCCGCCCTCGTTGGCCGGCAGGGGTTTGCCCGTGCGATCCACCACGTCGGCCTCCACGCCCAGGAACGGCCTCGTGGCGGACCCGGGCTTCAACGGCACCGACGGGAGCGGCGTGATGAGGATCATCCCCGTCTCGGTCTGCCACCAGGTGTCCATAATCGGCTTCGTCCCGCCGGTGACCCGGTGGTACCACTCCCAGGCTTCGGGGTTGATCGGTTCCCCGACGCTCCCGAGAATCCGCAAGGAGGACAGGTCGTACTTGCGGGGCCATTCTTCGCCATACTTCATCAACAAACGGACCGCGGTCGGCGTCGTATAGAAGATCGAGACCCCGTACCGCTCGATCAAGTTCCACCAACGGCCGGGGTTCGGATAGTCCGGTTTGCCTTCCGCCGTCAGGATCGTCGCGCCGTTCAGCAGGGGACCGTAGACGATGTAGCTGTGTCCCGTGACCCAGCCGGGATCGGCCACGCAGAAATAGACGTCGTTGTCCTTCAGATCGAACACATACTTGGTGGTCAGGTAGGTCCCCACCATGTACCCGCCGTGCACGTGCACCACGCCCTTGGGCTTCCCGGTCGTTCCGGAGGTGTAGAGAATATACAACGGCGTTTCGGCGTCCAGGGGGACCGCCTCGCAGACCGGCTTCTCGCCGGCCAGCCAGTCGTCCCAATCCACTTCCTTGGGCGCGGCCAAGGCGATGCCCGGTTTCTCTCTCCGCACCACCACCACCGTCTCCACCGACCCGCAATTGGCGACGGCTTGATCCACGACCGGCTTGAGCTTGATCACTTTGCTCCGGTCATAGCCGACATCGGCGGTGATCACCAGGCGCGACTCGGCATCCTTGATCCGGCTCTCCAGCGCCGGCGCGCTGAAGCCGGAGTAGACCACGCTGTGGATCACGCCGATCCTGGCGCAGGCCAGCATGGCGACGATCTGCTCGGGAATCTTGGGCAGGTAGATGGTGACCCGGTCGCCCTGCTTCAAGCCCAGGGCCTTCAGCGCGTTGGCGCATCGGTTGACCTGGCGAGCCAGTTCTCCATAAGTGAAGATCCGCTCTTCCCCTTGCTCGCCGACCCAGATGACCGCCACCTTGTTCTTACGCCAGCCGTTGAGGTGCCGATCCAGGCAGTTGTAGGAAATATTGCAGGTGGCGCCCACGAACCACTTGGCCCAGGGATAGTTCCAGTCCAACACCTTCCGCCAGGGAGTGAACCATTCCAACTCCTTGGCAATCCGATCCCAAAACGCTTCCGGATCGGCGATGGAGCGGCGATATTCGGCATCGTAGTCCTGAATGTAGGCCGCGGCCGTGGTGGCCGCGGTGGGGGAAACCACTCGGTCCCCCCGCATCAGGCTTTCCAGGGCCTTCTCGTCATGTCCCATGTCAACGCTCCCTCTCAGACCACCGACCGACCGCAGCCTGCTCACGATGACCGTCGAACCGGAACCGGCACTGCATTATGAGCAAGCGGCGGACAGGGCGCAAGTCCGTCCCGCCTTGACAGTCAAAAGAGCCGCAGAGTAGCATCGGCCTGACCATGGCCCGATCCCTTCAGCACAGCCTCTCCCTTTGCCGCGCCGGCCTTCTGACCCTGGCTTGCTTCTTGTTTCTCGTCCCGACCGCGGACGCCCAACTCGGCCGCCCCGAAGGGCTCTATTACAAATCCTGGGCCGTCGTAATCGGCATCAACGATTATCTGGTGGCCCCCAAGCTGGACGGAGCCGTGGGGGACGGGAAGGCGGTTGCCAACGCGTTCCGTACGCTGGGATTTCAAGAAGTCCTCGAAGTCTACAACAAAGACGCCAGTTCGAAGCGCATGCACTTCATTCTGAACGACTATCTGCCGCGCAAGGTCGGGCGGCAGGATCGAGTCGTGATCTTCTTTGCCGGCCACGCCGGCGCCAGCCAGGACATGCACAACAAGGAGATCGGCTATCTCGTTCCCTGGGACGCCCAGGTCTCCAACGTCTCCAAGGCCGTGACCCTCGACCACTTGAAAGAATTTTCCCGCCGCGTCATGGCCAAGCATGTCTTGTTCGTGCTGGATACGGCCGTATCCGGCTGGGACATCACACCGCCCCAGCAACTGTCCCTGGAAGGCCGCCTCTCTCCGGAGGAAGAGACGGACAAACGGGCGGTGCAGGTCTTGAGCGCCGCCGCCCAAGGAGAAACCTTGGCTCGGAAAGACGGACGGAGCGTGTTCGTCACGACGCTCCTGGCCGGACTGCAGGGCGCCGCGGACGCCAACAAGAACGGCTGGATCATGGCCAGCGAGATCGGAGCTTACGTGGCCAAGCAGGTGAGCGCGCTCGACGGCGGCGCCCAGCATCCCCAATTCGCCCGTCTGGACGGGGACGGGGACACGGTGCTGCTCGAAGGAAAAATGAGCGCTTACCGGGCCGGGCCCGAACCCACGACGGAGGCGGAACGGACCGCTGCCGCCAAGGAAGAGTATGAAAAGGCCTTCACCCTCTTGCAGCTCCAGAAGGACAGGTCGCTGGAAGAAGCGCTTGAGCGATTGGAGAAAGCCATCCAGTTCAGCCCCACCTTCGGGGATGCCTACATCCTGAAGAGTTACCTGTATCTCGATCGTTTGAACAAGGTGGACGAGGCCTTGGCCGCAGGAGAGCTTGCCGTCAAGTATGCGCCGACCAACCCGGACTCCCACTACACGCTCGGGCTCGTCCTGCAGAAAAAAGGCCGGTACAAGGACGCGGAAAAAGCGTTTCTCCAAGCCCTCGTCGTCAACCCGGGCTACTCGGACGTCCATCTCTCGCTCGGCGATCTCTATGCCGAAGACCTGAAGGACCGAGCGAAAGCCGTGGAGTCCTACCAGCGGTATCTGGAAACCGGAGGGAACGAAAACCGCGTGCGGGACTATCTCGGCCAAGCCGGCGCAGCCGAAGCGCCCACAAAACAGTGAACAATGATGAGTGGAGCGTGGAGAATTGAGAGTGATCCGAACACTCTCAACTCATCATTCTCAATTCATAACTCGTGTCAGTCCTGCGCCCCGCCTTTGAGATACCCCAGCCCGATTTTGAGCGCCCGCCGCGTCACCTCCGCCCACCGCACCTCCGGATATTCGGCCAGCACCGCCGCCGCTTTGGGGTCCATGATATCCAGGTCCCTGACCTTGATGATCCCGTCTTCGATTTTCACGTCAGCCACAAAACATCCTCCGCAGAGTGTGAAGTTCAGCCGTCCCCGATCGAGTGTAATCGCCTCGCCCCCCAAAGACAAGGCGCGACCGTCCGACCGGGGACACCATCCTGTGATACCGAACACCCGCCCTTTCGTTGACAGGGTAGGGGTCGCGTGTTAGCATCGAATCATCGTCGAGCGAGAAGAGTTGATCGATCACGTCATGCCGAGTGTAACCTGTCCGTCATTTTTTCCTACACCACATACTAGTATGCAACCGCCAGGAAGGAGGCCTTCCATGATCCCGAACAACGATGCGATCGCTCGGTTCCTCCGCAGTGGCCTGATAGTGGCCCTGCTGGTCAGTCTCGCGGCTTGCGGAGGTCCGCCGGCCTGGGTCAAGAAGGGCTCCGCCGCGTACAATGAAAAAGACGCCAAGAACATCTATGGAGTCGGGTCGGTCGTAGGCATCCGCAACGAACCGCTGGCCTGGGATGCGGCTGAAAACATGGCCCGCGCGGAGATCACCAAGCGGTTCCAGACTTACACGGCTTATCTGATGCGGAACTACGCGGCGTCCACCACCGCGGCGGATTTCAGCAAATCCACGGAAGAGCAGAACGTCGAGCGGGCGGTCAAGACCTTCGCCTCCGGCACGCTGTCGGGCGTCATGCCGGTGGATCGGTACAAGGACGAGGACAGCCTGACCTACTATGTGCTCGTCAAGCTGGACCTCAAGTCCATGCAGGAGGCGCTGGCGCAGAGTAAAGAGCTCTCTCCCCAGGTACGAGACTTCGTCCGCCAGAATGGGGAAAAGCTCTTCGAAAAGCTGGAAAAGGAAGAAGCCAAGCGGGACGGCAAGTAGCCGATGCGGCATGAGGAATGCTGAACGATGTACGAAGACGCCGATCATGATGACTGACGTCCCGGTTCAGCGTTCGACATGCCGCGCTCATGCAGGGTCGTGCCTGCTTGCCCTTGCCATGCTTGCAGCCATGACCGGCTGCGGGGAAGCCACGCGGGTGACCCGCGTGGACACGGGCGTCGTCACCGATTTCAGCGGGCGCTGGAACGACACCGACTCGCGCCTCGTGGCCGAAGCCATGGTCAGAGAAGCCTTGGACAATCCCTGGCTTCCCAAGTACAGGGCAGCGAAGGGTCGGCCGCCGGTCGTCGTGGTCGGCACCATTCTCAACCGGAGCAACGACCATATCAACGTCCAGACCTTCATCGCCGACCTGGAACGCGAACTGACCAATTCGCAGAAGGTCACCTTCGTCGCCAACCGGACCGAGCGGGAGGAGCTCCGCGATGAGCGGCGCGCCCAAGCCGAACAGGCCCGCGAAGACACCCAAAAGGCGCCGGGCAAAGAACTCGGCGCCGACTTCATGTTAAAGGGCAGCATTTCCACGCTCGTGGATGAGTCCGAGGGCGTCCGCGCCATGTTCTACCAGGTTGATTTGGAGATGATCGACCTGGAGAACAACGTGAAGTCCTGGTTCGGGCAGAAGAAGATCAAGAAAGTCGTCGAACGGAAACGCACGGTTTTTTAGGCCCGCCCGTTCGTGAGCCCGGCCATGCCATCCTCGGCCTCTCCGGCTTGGACAGTGTCCGGGCCGGCCTCACGGTTTCGGCTCTCCACCATCCATTGCCTCCTCGGGCTTCTGCTCTTGAGCGGCTGCAGCTCCCTCAGTAGCCGCTACCAGCAAGTTGACCGCTCCCTGATGGCCGGCAACCCCAAGCAAGCCGATCAGATCATCGAACAGGCCGAAAGCGAGTACGGCGCCACCGGTCGGGTGCTGTATCAAATGGATCGGGGCATGACCCTGCACTTAACCGGCCGGTATCAGGACAGCACGGCCTTGCTGGAGCAAGCGGAAGACGAAGTCGAGGAACTCTACACCAGGCGGGTGCGCACGGAAGCCAAGGCCTTTCTCGTCAACGACACGTTGCTGCCCTATGAAGGCGAGCCGTACGAACAAGTCATGCTCAACGTCCTCAAGGCCCTGAACTATGCCATGACCGGACAATGGGAGGACGCCTTGGTCGAGGCACGACGGATCGATCAACGGCTCAATCTGCTGGCCGATCAGGCCGGCGACAAGGATACCTATCGCGACGACGCCTTTGCCCGCTACCTGACCGGGATCCTCTACGAATCCACCGGAGATCTCAATAACGCCTTCATCGCCTATCGGAAAGCCTACGACCGATATCAGGCGGCCTTGCCCTGGGCTCGCGTTCAGCCGCCCCCCATGCTGCGCGCGGACTTGCTCCGCACGAGCGAGGCGCTGCACCTCGCCCAGGAGCATGACGAGTATAAACAGACCTTCTCGGGCGTGACCTGGGAGTCGGCCGAAAAATTAAGCCGGTTCGCCCAGATCGTGGTGATCAGCTATAATGGCCGGGCGCCGCACAAAGAGGACCAGTTCATCGACCTCCCGATCAGCCTGGACGCCCTGCGCCTCGTGTTGCTCACCAAGGGCGCGTTGGGACGGAGCAATCAGGATACGCGGGGGGCGGAAACGGTGCTCTACGGACTGAGCGGTCGTGTCGTGCGCGTGGCATTGCCCAAACTGGTGCCGCACAAGACCGCGGTCGCCTATGAAGAGGTCACGGTGTCCGGCGCCAAGGCCTATTCCGCCAAAACCGAATTAATGCAGGACTTCAGCGCTCTGGCCGCCAAAACGTTGAACGACGAGTATGGACAGATCGTCCGCAAGGCCGTCGCCCGCGGGGCGGTCAAGTATGCCCTGGCCGAAGGAGTAGGACGGGGAGCACGGATGGCGGCCTCCGGCCAAGGCAATCAAAACTTCGGCCCCTTGATCGGGCTCCTGGTCGGGGGATTAGCCCATGCCTTGGCCATCGGCACGGAAGAGTCGGATAAACGGAGCTGGCGCACGCTGCCGGACGAAATTCAGGTCGCCAGGCTCTGGGTACCGCCCGGCACCTACGAACTGAGAGTCCGCCCGGTCCACCGTGGCGGCTTAACCGGGCGCGAGATGGTGCGATCCGTAACCCTGCAGGCAGGGGAAACCAGGCTGTTCACCGAACTGGCCGTGCCGTGACGGCCGAACGTACGAGAGCCACCGGAGACCGTCGAATGAGACGCCTCACCGTCATCGCCTGCGCATTCTTCACGCTGCTGACCCCGGGCGGCTGCGCCTGGGTCGGCCAGAACAAACCCCCGGCCTGGATCCTGGGCCCGAGCAAGGACTATCCGCCGGACCAATATCTCACCGGCGTCGGCCAAGCCGATGCGCAGGACGCGGCGAACGATCGCGCCTACGGGGCCGTGGCCAAGATCTTCAAGGCCGAGGTCACCGCCCAAGCCAGGGATTGGGAATCCTTTCTCCAGTTCGAAAATCGCGGCACTACCGCCGTCGAACGGCGTCTCACGCTGGACCACGTCACCAACGTCTCGACCGACAAAGTGCTGGAGAACGTACGGATCATGTCCGGCTGGTCCGACGACAAGACCGGCCAGCACTATGCCTTGGCCGTGATGAACCGGGCGCAGGCCGGCACGGCCATGCTGGGGCGCATCGGAGAGCTGGACGATACGGTGGAGACCGAGTTGAAAGAGTTTCGCCAGGCGCAGGACAAGCTCGCCAAGCTGCGGCATCTCCGGCGGGCCATCAAAAGCCTGGTCTTGCGGGAGGCTCACAATGCGGACCTCCGCATCATTCGTCAAAGCGGGCAGGGGGCCGCGTCCACCTATAAGGTGGCCGAACTGACGTCGGAACTCGAACAGTTTATGGCGACGAACCTGGCGATCAGCGTGGATGTGAGCGGCACGCAAGCCGAGCCGGTCCGCAGGGCGGTCATGGAGGGGCTGATCCGCGAAGGCTTGCCCGTGCTCGCCGCACCGCTCGCCCACGCCGCCACAAACGGGCAGACAGGCGGGGAGGCCGGCGGCTCACCGTTGGTCCTACTGGCCAAGGGCACCGTCCGGCTCTGGAATGCCAACGTCCCCGATCCGCGATTTCGCTACGTCCGCTGGTGCAGCGACTTCGTCGTCGTGGAGGCAGACTCGCAACGTGTGGTGGGCGCCGTCTCCCGCTCCGGCAAGGAAGGCCACCTGACCGAAGGCGAAGCCGCGGCCAAGGCCGTGCGCGTCATGCAACAGGAATTGACATCCGAGTTGGCCAAAACCCTGGCCGGCTACGTCTACGGCGAAGTGGACGCACCGACGGCCATTCCTCCGGCCGCCTGTCCGCGGGATGAGGGGCGGTAGGGAGCGGTCCGACGCCACATCACATATGAGGGGACTTGCATGTCAAAAGCCGTGAAGCACAAGACCAGCAGCCGCACGACCGGCCAAGAACGTCAGCCGGCACCATCCGATCGCCGTTCGACGCAACCGGACAGCCGGCAAGGTTCCAGCCGTCAGGGCAAGAAGCGCGTCCTGGAGCGGATCAAGCAGGACACCGGAGAGATCCAGGCCGGCAGTCTCCTGATCGCCTTGCGCAAGCAGGGCTACGAAGAGTTGCCGCTGGAGGAAATCCAGGACCGGCTCTCCAAACTGCGCACATCGCTCGCGGAATTCATCGTGTCCAGGAGGGGATGAACGATGCCCGTCTACTACTTCGACACCTCAGCGCTCGTCAAACGCTACAGCCGGGAACGGGGCACCAAAACCGTCAATGCTCTGCTGGCCAAACGCGGCCGGCTCGCGATTCTTGGTTCGGTGGCCATCCCGGAATTTTATGCGGCCCTGGCGCTGAAGGCCCGGCTCGGCGAGTTGACCAGGGACGACTGGTATTCGGTCTTGTTCAAGTTCGAAGCGGAAGCGGACCGCGGGCTCTATCAGTTCGTGACCCCGTCCAGCCGAACCTTCCTGGCGACCAAGCAGTTCATCCTGGATTATCCGTTCCTCCGCAGCGCTCAGGCGCTGCACCTCGTGCTGGCGCAGGAACTGCGGCCGCTACGGCTCTCGTTCGTGAGTTCGGACCGGCAGGTCCTGGAGCTCTGCCGTCCCTTCGGCATCACGCCGATCAATCCGGAAGACGATTGAAGAGAAGAGCTGATAGCCTATGGCGTATGGCGGGAAAAACCAAGAACTGATGACACAGGCTTCAAGAGCTGATGGCCGATGGCGTATAGCCGGAGGAGTTGGAGAAAGCGTTTCTACTTGTGACCAGCAGCCATAGGCTCTTGCTTCCTCTGGCCATAAGCCATCTGCTATACGCTCCCATCTTCATCGGCATTGAAAATCCTTCGCCATCCCGTCGATCGTCTGCGCCCAATCGGCGGTCTGCCCGCGCAGCCGCTCCCGTTCCGGCCGATATCCGGCGTCGATCGCGGACACCGGTTCCTCATTGAGTCTCTTGGTGGCTTCCGCCACCTTGAGGTCCGCCATCCTCAACGTGCCGCATACCCCAGAAGACGCGGGGAGCTGGCCGCCGGCTCGCTGAAAAAGCGCCTGGGCTCGATAGACATGCTCCTGTGCGCGGAACAGGGCCTCCGCCCCTCGATAGAGCCCGGCCACGGCCGGCTCATGGTGCTGTGCCGCCAGTTGCGCCGCCATCAACGCGGCCTTTCCGCTGTGCAGCGCGGCGCCGTCCGCATCGCCGTTCGCGATCGCTTCCTCGGCACGGGCCTGCAGCCGCTGCATCTCGGCTTCTTCGCCCACAACCTGGGCGAACAGAGGCAGGTTCGCGCCCCACAAGGTGACGGCCAAGCCAACAAAATAGAACAGCCTATAGCCTACAAGGATGTTCAAACAGGCCAACTTCACACCCGCCCACCCCAGGCGCGCCAAGACGCGCCTCGTCCACGGGTTCGGCCGCAGCGCGTCCTCCCTCAGCTCCTTGCGCTCACGCTTCACGTTTCACGGAATCCGACTATTGGATGTATTCCCACGTGTCGATCTGCTTCAGCGTGTAATTCACCGCGTCCTTCAATTTCTTCTGCTTGGGGTCCGGCTCGGTGCTGTGCATCCGCTGGAGCGACTGATACAGGGCGAAGATGGGTTCATAGGAACGTTTGTCTGGCAGCTTGCCGAGCGCCAACACCACCTCGGTTTTCACGCCGACGTCGTCGATCTTCAACGCGTCGAGGAGCGGCGTGATCACCGTGAAGTCGCTGTGCAGGGAACCCAACACCCCCAGCCCTTTGGCTGCCGCCGCTTGCAATTCCGGCTTGCCGGATTGCATGGCCTCGACCAAAGCCGGAATGCTGTCTTTATTGCCGATGTTGCCCAGCGCCACGGCCGAGGCTTTCGCCGCTTCGAGATCCGAGCCTTTCAGTTCCTTCAACAAACTCGGGACCGCATGAGCCGAAAACAGATCGCCCAAGGCCGTGATAACCTGCACCTTGCGCGCCGACGTTGCCGCCGGATCGTTCAGCATCTTGAGCAACCGATCGTCCTGCCCCCAGTCCGCCGTGACCAGGACGGGGAAGTCATACTGTTCCAACCGCTCCTTCAGTTTCGCGAGGGCGTATTGGCCTGGATCCGCTGCCTTGGCCGCCGCCGCTGCCTGGAGCGCATCCGCAAACTCCGTGCGGACTTCCTTCTGCCACCCCATCTTCCTGCCGCCCAGCAAATACGACAACTGGCAGGCCGGCCCCTTCCACACGCGGGACGGGGAGTCGGGCAAGTCGGCGTCGCTGCCCATCGTGGTGGTGCCTTCCCAAACCTTCCGCTGCTCGCACTTCACCTTGAAGACCACATCGGACGGCAGCGCCGGGTCGGTCACGACCTGATAGCCCGCCTCCTTGAGCCGCCTGACGACCACCTCCTGCAAGGCCCC
>JAGWTI010000090.1 GCA_028876065.1 Nitrospirota bacterium | reverse complement strand
GCCTAACGGGGCGGGCTCTGGCGCGGCGTTGGCCTGAAGGCGACCAAACTCACGAGGCCCTTGCTGCCCTCCCAGAGGACAGACAAGAGGCGGGCGACGTAGCGAACGCCCAACCAGGGGTGTCCGCACTCTGAAAGGCCATAGTGGGTCCGCATGAAATCCGAGGAGGGAAAGAGGATGCCGCACACATAGCGCCACTTGGCGCCGAGCCCTTTCATGGCCAGCAACTGGGCCAGGCTCTCGCGCCCGTCCACGCCCGACTCGCCCAGCAAGAGCGGCGTGAACCGCCGGTGCCAAAACCCTCTCGGGGGACCGTCCTGGCGAGCCTCCGGCCAGGCGGTAAGTTGAGCCACCACAGCCCCAGGGATGGGCGAGTCGAAGAGAGCGTGGACCTCGCTGAGAATGTTGGCCAGCAATTCGCCCTGGCCTGTCTGCCTGGCTGTGTGCACGATGTGCGGCCAGTCAATGGCATCCGGATCCTGCCTGATGAGCCGATCCAGTTCATACGACCAGAGCAATGGGGCCTGCTCCCCCTTGTGGATCAAATGGAAACAGAGGTGGAGCAGGAGGTCGGTCCGGCTCAGCGCCAAGGTATCGACGCCGACCACCTTGCTAGGTCTGGCCCGCTGCCAGACTCCGTCCATATCCACCAAATCAGCAAAGGGTGGGTAAGCAATCGTCCAGTGGGGCTCCACGTAGATCGATCCATGCCGCGTTTTGACGAATTCCAGGGTATAGGAATAGGTCCGGGCAAACCCGGGGCGGCGGTCGATTTCCCGATAGTCCAGCTCCGCCAGGGTCTGCGCCACGTCCGATAGTCGCTCCCGCTGCACCAGAAGATCCAGATCCCCCATCGCTCTGGCCGTCACGTCCCCGTACAGTTGCTCAGCCAGGGCCGGACCTCGAATAGGCATGCAGGGAATCTGTCGTTGGTGCAAGCGACGCAAAATCAACGCCAGCTCTTCGGTCAACATCAGATTTTGTACGGCGATGCCGGCCAGGAGGGGTTTCATCCGCTTGAGAACAAGAGCATGGGTCCGCTCCCGTTCCTCAAGGCCGGTCAGCCAGTGGGAGAGTGCTGGAAGCAGGTTGTGTTGCTCGGCCGCCTCGATCAGGGAGTCCCACTGAGCCACGTCGCCCGGCGCAGGGGCGACGGGCTGGGTCGAAGACTCTCTGAGCAGGTTCATCAGGAACGGGTGGATGGTCGGCCGCGTCATGAGGGCCTGAGATCGGTCAGGATCGTGGCACGGACCGAGGCAAGGGCGCCGAAGTCGTTGGGAACATGGAGCCGTCGCACGGGCGCGGCAGAGACAACTCGCTCCAGCCATCGAAATTGGCCCAGCAGTCCCGCCTGATCCTCGGTATCGAGGATGAACGTGCACGCCAGCAATTCCATAAATGAAGCCTGCTGCGACAGCGGCTCCAGCCATTCTTTGCCAAGGGCTGCCCCCTCTGCGACCTCTTGGCGGCAGAGGGAGTAGATCCGCACCAGAGGTTGTGTTGTGTGGGGAAAGTGGTCACGGCAGGCGTCCAACACCGGCCGACGTTTGGAGGTATATTGCGCCACGGGACGTGTCGGGCACCGATCGGTGCCGAAGGCTTCCAACGAGTCGTCCCACAGACGGACCCCGGGGTAGGCCGGGCGTGCAAGGATTCGCTCTCGTTCCAGATCCAGCACGAGACAATCGTCGCATAGCACGGGGTAGCCGGCAAACAGAAAGCTGGCGGCCAGCGTGGACTTGCCGGCGCCAGCCTCTCCGAGGAAGGCACAGGCACCGGCCGGCGTCAGAACGGCCGTGGCATGAAGCGCATGCCGGCCGTGCAGTGTCAGCGTCAGCGGCAGAACCTGATCGAGGAAGAGGTGGCGGAAGGTGTCCTCGCCTGTCTCAGGGAAGGGCACTCCGACGATGTCTCGGCCCAGCTGATCGACGAAGAAGTCCGCCAAATCCGGGAAACGGAGCAAGTACCCGTCCGCCACCTTGGCGCAAGTCAGCCACAACTCGTCCGAAGGGCTCCGTCTGAAGAGAAACCAATCGGATGGGTGTGGTTGCAGGCCGTGGCCCTCGACGAGCGAGAGACGGATATCCACGGTGTCAGCCGGCTGACGGCCTGGCAGATCCAGTTCAGGCAAAGGGATGTTGCTGTCGAGCGTCATCCCATAGGCTCGGTATCGAAACGACCGCGCCGTTGATGCAGAAGAGATGGTCATTGCGTGTACCGGGTCGTCACCTCGGCAACGAATTGGGCTGCCTCGGCCGGCGAACGGAACAGGGTTTGGTGCCGGCGGTGGACTTCCTTCTCGATCTCGGCCAGCGGGGTTTTGCCGTCGCACAATTCCAGGATGCATCGGCGGGCTTCTCCCAAGAGGGACAGGGTGGGGATAAAATCTGGTTGGGTCCGCTGAAGATCTTCCTTGCAGAGCAGCATCCCTTGGAAAGTTGAATGAGTGAAGGAGGCCTTCCGCTGATTTTCGTCCTTCGGTTGGCCTTGGGCAGCTGGTCCCCACACATCCACTTTCCAGGTCATCAGGGTCTCGGCCGGCACGATGCTCATCGTGATTTGGACCCGGTCTCCTTCCGAAACGGCAACCGAGCCGGCGATTGGGAAAAACACCGCCCGCCTATTGATCGGTGCCTCAGCCAGGGGGGAATTGGATAGAGTGACGTTCGGGGAAAGCTGGGCGGAGAACCACCCGCCGATACCATGCAGCACCCCGGCCTTTCGGACCGGGCACCAGGCCTCGAGTCTCAGCCAGGTTGTCGGTGCACACGAGGGGTCGAGCGATGCGAGCGTCGCCGGGCTTCCAAGGAGTTGCTCGGGACGGAACTTCGCGGGATAGCCGGTATTGACAGCACGGGCGTGCACAGGGGAAAAGTCGAATCCCGCCGGCGAGGCGTGCCAGAACTCGACATGATCCCATGCCTGACGATGTTCAACGGGAGCGACGAGGAGGTCGATGTGGGAAGGGATCGTCACTCCGCCAGGCCTGAGAAAACGCTCGCGGGCATCACGAAAGTATTCGCAGATTCCGGCGTCGAACCCAAACTCGCCGATCTGATCCGCGACCACCACGTCGGCCCGTTCCGGGAGATCGACCCTGGTTGACAGGTTCTTGATGAACCGCACGCGTTCCTCGAACCCGTTGGCGCGGCAGATGTCCCTCGTTAGATCAATGATCGCCGTCTCTTCGATCGAGTACACGCGTTTGGCTCCGGCTTGGCAGGCGAGGAGCCCAAGGATTCCGGTGCCTGCCCCCAGATCCACGACCACGTCGCCCGACTTGACGACCTCGCTGATCGCCTGACGAAAGGCGGTCATGCGCACTTCGTCAGCGAGGTACTGCCGATGTTCATCAAGGATAAAAAACATGGAAACGGTTGCCTCGACGTTGTTTGGTGGAGATGGCCCATGGCGCGTTAGTCATATCCTTTGCCGCCCTTGCCATGGGACATGGCCATGCCGGATTTGCCGTCCGGGGTAGAGCCACTCTTTTTTTCCGTCAGTTTGGCGACACTGCCGTACTCCAAAATGGTTGGGGGGGCATAGGGCTTCTTTCTGCCTGCCGGACGCTCTTCTGGTTGCATGCGATGTTCCTCCTATGTGGCGACCCCGTACCGTTGTGCCGATTGTAATTCAAAACGGGGAGTTAAGCGAGTGGCACGGCGGTTTTTTCATACGGCCGCACATACTGTCAACGACCCACCGGCTCCATGAAGACCGTTTTAAACCATGCCTCGATACCCGCGATCATCCATAGAGGCCACAGATGGGGGACCGCCGCATCGTCGCTGGCAGAGACGCGAAGCGTCTCTGCGTACATCCGACCGACTGTGTCCTTTTGCACCCATCCTTGGGAAGCCGAGACAAGGGACGCAAAGAACTGCCGGCCTCCTAGCGCCTCGAAGGCGCGCAGAAAGACCGGCGAGAATTCCGCTTTGGTCGAACGTTCACGCACGAGGTCGGGCAGCAAGTCGCGCATCGCGTGCCGCAAAATGAACTTGATCTGGCCGTCCCGCTGCCGCTGCGACTGGGGGAGGGACAGGGCGAATTCGATGAATCGGCGATCGTTGAAGGGGTGGCGGTTTTCAAGGCCCAGCCTGGCGGCGGAACGGTCAACCAATTCACAGGCAAGCGCATACTCTCCACTCCTGAGCGAGAGAAAGATGTCCTGCCGGGCATAGCTGGTGAACGGTCCTGTCGGCGATGGGTCGCGGAGACGGTCGGTCAGATCAACGCGACGCGCGAAATCCGCGTCGATCCAGAGGGGAACCCCGTCTCGCCGAACCGCCCAGGTATAGGCGCGGCGCACTCGGTTGGGAAGAACGACCGCGAGCAACTCCTTGAAGTTCCGCATCAGCCCGAGCCCTTCTGGGTCTTTCCGCAGCTCTTGGATCAGCGCAAGCAGGCTGCCGGATCGGAGCAGATCCGCAAAGGGAGGGAAGCCCGTGCCCATCCACTCGTCGCCGCCGATCCCCGTCAAGACGACCACGATGCGCTTCTCCCGCGCCAGGACGGCTAAGGGATTGGACATCGTCTGGTTGGGATAGTCCGGAAAATCCAGGTGATGATGAATTTGCTCGGAGAGCGTATCCGCATCCATGAATTCCGGCGGAAGCTTGTTGGCGTGAAGATTCCACCGACGAACGACGGCGTCAATGTAGCGGCTCTCGTCGCACGCCATGCCGGGGAAGATCAGCGAAAAGGTCTCAAAACCCTTGTCGAGGACGGCTCCCCGGCGGATCAAGGATTGCGCCATGCCGACGACAGAGGAAGAATCGAGCCCACCGCTCAGGTCAGATCCGACCGGGGTGGAACTGCGGAGACGGCATCGTACCGCTTCGCCGAAGACGGACAGGAAGTGCTCTGCGTACTCGGCGTCGCTGCGGTAACGCAGTTCGTTCGAGGGGTCGGCGTCCCAGTAACGGGCTTTGCGGACTGAACCGGAAGTCACGATGAGCCGATGGGCCGGCGGAAGGCGGAAGAAGTTCCGGAACAGGGTCTCTTCCTGGCTGGTGACTTGGCTTGCCAGGTATTCCCCCAGCATTCCTTCATTGGGTTCCCGTCGGGCACGAGGGTGGGCCAGTAACGGTCGAAGCTCCGAGCTAAACAGGAAGAATCCTTCGCCTCGGTAATAGTAAAAGGGTTTGATGCCTATCTGATCTCTGGCGCAAAACAGGCGCTGCCGACGTCCGTCCCAGATGGCAAATGCAAAGTCACCGAGCAGATGGAGCGGTGCCTCCTCCTCCCAGCATTCATAGGCGGCCAGTACCAGTTCGGCATCCGTGTCGGCACGCAACGTCATGCCTTTCGCGAAGAAGGCTTCTTTCAGTTCTTCGCGATTGTCAAGCCGCCCGTCCCAGGTCAGCCGCAGAAGTCCCGACGGATCTGCGCAGGGTTGCGAGTCCGGCAAGGACTCCGGCGTCGTATGCAACATCAGATGGGCTAACCCGACGGCCCCGTCGATCCACATGGCTCGCCCGTCCGGCCCGCGGTGGGCGAGATGATCCACCATGCGACCCAACACGGCCTTATCAACCGGCTGGCCATTCCATTGGTACATACCGAGAATCCCGCTCATGCATTCTCCGGTTGGGGCAGGACGGGTCGGGTGAATTTCAGGGGAGACAACCGGCGCGCCTGAAACTGTGGAGTAAGAAAAGGCGTTCCCAATTTACGTCAACGTGACGAAGTGTGCGAGGACGGGCAGTTCTTGTCTTACGGGAAAAGCGGCGTGTATTGGTTCTCTCCGGCATAGCCCAACAGGACTCGGCCATCTTGTTCGATCCACGCGTGCGCGTGCAGGGCCCCCGAAACACGCGCCACGCCGATTTGTACCAGGCCGGACTGGCCGCGCCTCCGCAGCAGGCAGAGGAGGACCAGCGCCTGCCTGAGGCACGTACCGTTGAGGGGACTCAGCCCTGCCGCTCGCTCCACCAGCCAAGCCAGCCGTGGCGCTGCGGCTTCTGTATTCAAGGGAAGTTTCACGAAGCTGGCCGGAATACGTTGGATGCAGTTGAGCAGCGACCGAAATGGCATGGCGCGAAGCGCAAGGTCGATCGCCCAGAACAGCAGCCAGGCTTGTCCCAGACAGAGGATCTCGCCCGGCGCGAGCCGACGGAGCTTACGCAGCCGTTCCATCGTGAAGTTCAAAGAGCCCCTTCTCCAACCCCAGGGCGATGAAGCGCATCAAGTCGTCGCGACATTGGGCTTCGGCGATGTCGTATTCTTCAAGTAGGCGCTCGAGCACCGTCTGCACGCTGCGATGGTCCTGCAACAGCTGCCAGATACGGGTTCCGACCGGGTCGAGGCCGAAATAGACGCCGGTCTGAAGGTTCAACAGAACCAATTCTCCTTGTAGGTCGCGGAATACGACCCCATCGGCGATTGCAATGCGGGAGGCGAGGGAGAGGCTTGGTTGCATGAAGTCAGATCATCCGGTGGAGCGGCGGCGTACAGTCTCCTTGATTCACGTAGGGTATCGTCCAACTGGGTGGAAGTCAAGAAACGGACGCTTGCTGCCCACGTGAAAACCGTGTACATGAGGCTGAGCGAATGTCATCCCCCTGTTAGTCTTTCGTATTGGGCAAAGGGCAGAGGCATGATGCGGATACGCTCGTCGTGGATCCTGGTCTGTGCCGGCATCAATCTGATTCTGGCCCAGTACTGGACGATGAAGGAATATCTTCTGGTCCTGGCGAGCTCCGAAGTCTCGCTCCTGATCGCGGCCTCGGTCTTCATCGCCAGCGGCTCGTTTGGGTATTGGCTGGCACCTGCCGGTGCGAGCCCTTGGGTCCCTCGGCTGGCGGTCGGAGTCTTTGCCCTGCACCTGGCCATGCCCTGGATGATCAAGGCAGCGACCGCCGTCTTTTTTCGCTACGACGTCCCGCACCTCACCTTCTGGCTGGCGGGATTCGGTTTGGTGGTCATGGCGCCGCTCTATACCGTCATCTTACCTATGCTCGTGGAGGCCCGAGAACGCGTATCCGGAACGGCGGGAGCGCAGGCGCTCGTGCGTTGTTACGGCTTCGAACTGCTCGGGGCCCTGCTTGGCATCGGCGTGATCCTCCTCGTCGGCCGGTCCAGTCACGTGTGGCTGCTCGTGATCTATTTTGCGGTGTTTGCCGTGCTGATCGGGCTGCTCTTCGATCGGCCGCTCGCGGCTCTCGTCTGCCTTCCGGTCGCGCTGAGCTACGGCCTGCTGTACGAGCCGCTCGACCGATCCGCAGCGCAAGACCTCTATCGGAACAGGGAGCAAGATGCCTCTTTGCAGCTGCTGGACTCCGCACAATCCCTGTACAATCGAATCGACATCGTCACAACCGATGACGGCGGCCTGCGGCTGCTCATGAACGGACGGGAATATTTCAATCCGGCCGACTTGGAGGTTTTCAACCGCTATCTGTCCGGCCTTCCGTCGGAGCTCATGCCCGGCAGCCGCGTGTTGATTGTCGGAACCGGCTCCATGTCTTCCGTGTACCACGCGTCCCGCCATGCGGCCTCGGTCGAATCGGTCGAAATCGACGAGCAGGTCGTCCGGCTGACACGGAATCGGTTCCGGGCTTTCAACCACTTGGATCACGTGCACAACTGGACGCTGCACATCGACGATGCCAAGCATTTTCTCGGGGCGACCGCGCAGCAATACGATCTCATCGTCATCGACCTGGTGCCTCCCGTCTATGTGCAGACCGCCCTGCTGTTCTCAAAAGAATTCTACGAACTGGCCAAGCGCCGACTTTCACCGACAGGCGTGCTTTCCATTTATACCGGCCATGTGGTGGACAAGGCGAGCATGGCCGGCACCCGCTATTCTCCGATCGCCACCATCGAGGCGGTATTCCCCGAGTACCTCGTGGTCAGCAGCCAGGCCGGCAAGAATGGGTTTGTCTATGCCTCCTCCAAATTGCCCTTCGGACGGAACGACGTCGCGCGTTTGCTCGTGGAATCGACGCGCGTGGGCGGCGAGACGGTGCTGACGCGCGAAGAGGTCCGGCCGTTGCTGGTCGGCAACAAAGCGACCTCCATGGACGATCTCGGAATCGTCATGGAATGGGCCCCCTCCGCTTACCGAGAGCCGTTGTCGCGGCTCGGGAACACACCGTGAAACTCCTGGGACCCGTTCTATTTGCCGGCACGGCCGGCCTCTACTTCGCGGCCTGCCAGGTGGGGTATTTTATTCAGTTGGAGTTTTATCTCTCGGCCACGGTCGTGTCCTTCTATGCGATGTTGGGTATGTGGCTATTGGGCGGGTTGGCCGGCCTGCTGATCCGGAAGGATTCCGTGACGCTTGTGTTGGTGGTTGCGGGCCTTTGCGCCTATTATGCCTTCGGCTGGGCGCTTCGGCAGTATCCCTATGATCTGCGTCTATTGCCGCTATACTTGGGCCTGATTTTCGCCACGGCTCTCTACAGCGGCTATTTCTTCCGACATGCTCGGGTGCAATTCGACCGCGTCAAATCCCTTTTCTTTCACGAAAACAACGGATTTCTGCTCGGATATGTCTTGGCCCTGCTGGAATTACTGCTGCAGGGCCAGATCAGCGTACAGGTTCTGCCGGCGGCGACGGCATTGGGGCATCTGTTCCTGTGGAACCGGCTGGAAACCAGACGCGCTCAGGACATATAACCGGCCAGGATCGTTGCCGCCTCGGCGGCTCCTGTGCGCGCGGGCGGGGAATGGTGCGGAGCCGGGAGCCGCCGGAGCCTATCGAGCGACTCCCCCCAGCAGCCGGCCTCGAAATCCTGCACGGATAGTTGCAGCGCCCGCCCATGCCGATGAAGAAACTGTACAAGACACTCTTCTTCCGCGAAATCATAGCGCCTGACATAGAGGGTTGGCTTGTCCGCCGTCACGGCTTCGACCGTCATGTTGTAACCCGGCTTGGTGACAATCGCGTCCACCGAGGCCATCAGCGAACCGAAGGTAAATGAGAGCCCGCTTGACGAGCTTACCCGATCATAGTGAAACGGAACCGCCTCGCCCACGATAAATCGGTAGCCTTGCAGGGCTTCGAGTTGATCGAAGGGCAGGCGGTTCAGGGCGATGCCTCCAAAACCTACTAACACGAGGTAGTCGCTCGGCAATCCTCCCAACGCCTCGGCGAGGCGGGCACGGTCCGAGACCAATGGGCGCACAATAGGAGCGATCACCGTTTGTTTTGAAAAGGCAGGAAAGGCCATGCCCGGCGTGACGCGAATCAAGAGGTCTGCCTGGCTGTAGGCTCGTCGAATTTCCTGAATGACGCGAGCCTGTTGTGCATCGCCCGGCGTCAACAACGGTTCCAGGATCTGGTCCCAGGACAAACTGGACATTGCGATCGTGGGGATGCCGACCTGCGCTCCTGCGGCAACGGCGAGATGGGAAATATTGGACAGCAGCAGAGTAGGGGATCGGGCATGGATCGCTCGGGTCTCTTCTTCAAGCCGAGACTCCCACTCCTCATGAAATTGCAGCGTTTCGGCCCAGGTGGCACGGCGGTCGATGCGAAGGGGGCTCTCTTGGACACAGCCCACATCTTGCGGTTGGTAGCTGAGCTCCCAGGGCACCTCGACGCGCCCCTCAAAAAATTGACGAGGCAAGGTCGTTCGAAGCAACACCTTGAGCCCGGGGATGCGCCTCCCCAGTTCATTGAGTACGGGAACCACTTGCGCTGCATGCCCGTACCCATGTCCGGAAATCGAGCACCAGATCAGCGGCATCAGCGTCGGATGGGCAAGTTGGAGGAGAAGGGGAGCATGGTGTTCGTTCCAGCACAACGGTCGAAGAGAGCGCGGCATCATAGCACTATGCGCCGTCTGCCTTCTACAACGACAACGATGGTGCCTGCATCTCAGCTTTGCCGCAAGACTCCTAATCGAGCGGCATCTTCTTCAGCCTGCGCCAGCCGGTATCGATGATCGATCGGCACCACTCGCTCCAGGCATCGAATCGCCGAGAGCCGATCGCCGCGCCGGTCGTAGAGCGAAGCCAAGAGACGGAGGACTGCGGCTTCCCCCGGCTCGTTGCCAAGCTTGATGAAATGCTCCGAGGCGTTATTGAGGCACTTCTCGGCTCTGTCGGCTTGGCCTGCATCCCAAAAGGTCTTGCCCAGCTGGCTATAGGTCACAGCCAACCCATCTTCATCCCCCACCACACGGTGAGCATCCAGCGCCTGCGCGAAGAAGGCGATCGCCTCTTCATAATGTTGGGCGGCGGCTTCCTGGAGTCCAAGATTCGAATAGAGGATGCCCAGCGCCCGATGATCCTGGAGGGGAAGAAGCAGATCCAAGGCTTCGAGGTAGTACGGCCGTGCTCGGTCCGGATAGCCCGACTCGGCGTGAATATTGCCGAGATTGACCAAGGTATGCCCGATGGCGCGCGGATCCGGCTCAGCTCGTTGGAGGGCCAAGACCTCGCGGTAATACCGGTCGGCCTCATCGAGCGCGCCGAGCATCGCACAGACATTGCCCAAGTTGCCGAGCGTGTCGGTGAGAGACGAGGTCGGGCCGCTGGCCCTCTCCTCCATGAGCGCCAACTCATAGTAGTGGCGGGCCTGGGCAAGGTCGCCCCGGTGCACGAAGATTTTTCCTTTTTCCTTATGAGCCTCAGACATGACGGTTAGGATAGGACGACGCACGGGTGAAATCCACTTGGATCGTTGCGAGCGACCATCCGTTCAGGCGCATAGCATGGCCCGTGTGCGGCTCGGCAAAACCCAGGTCATCCAGCGGTGGCCGGACGACAAGGACTATCCGGCGGGCATTTACGGAACGCCGCCGTGGACGAGACCGTTAAGGAGGAGGGGATGGGGCGGTCAGAGCCACCTCGACTTCCACTGTCCCATCAGGGCGTTGAACGATCTTCTGAACACGAAATCCCCGCACCACCGTACCGACTATGACCGGCCCCCGATAGTCCAAGGGGGCCGGCTGTCCGCTTCTCCGTGCCAAACGACGAATCGCATCGAGAAAAGCGCCCCGTTCGGCCATGGCTCTGGCCTGCGTGGGAGAAGACGCGGAAGCGGGCGGGTGTCCAATTCCAATTTCGGTGGGGAACGGAACGTGAGTCCCCACTCCGGCTTCGTCCGCCGCAAACGACGGCACGAGCGCGGGCCAACCGAGCAAGCTCAGCAACAGGCCGATGTTAATCCCCGCCTTTGAACGCATCCTTGTCATATTCTTCAGTATGGTCATCGTGCTCTGACAGACCCAGCCCGCCGCGGAATGACTCCCGCAAGGCCCGGACTTGCCCAAGGTGCGCACCGTCTGACCCGGCTGATTGGCCGAATCGAGCCAGATACCGGTTACAAAGTTCCAACCCGTGCTGGAAGTGCCGGGGGATCGTCTCTTCCGTGACTTGCTGCCAGGTAATGTAAATCAAAAACTCCTGAAACGCTTGGATGTCGGAATGGCGGCGGCCAAGCGCTTGCAAGGTCGCATAGGCGGCTTTGGCTTCCGATCCGGCGCTTGCGGAAAACACTTCTTCCGCTTCGACGGCTGTGTCTTCGTCAGCGCCTAAGACGCCTGAAGCCAGCACCTGTTTGAAGGCGATCTGTGCGGCGAGCGCCGGGTCGAAATGCATGGCGAAGATCCTCCCTCCGGCTGAGCATACGCAGCCCTCCGTGATCCGTCAACGAGCAAACGCCTTGATTTACTTTCCCGCAGCGGCCTTGTAGACTCACGCCACATGCACAAAAATCTTTTCATCGACCCTATCCTGATCCGCTGAGTCCCATGGATAGCCTGAAAACCGTGCTCCGGTACCATCAAGAAACCAAGCATCAATTTCATCGTTTTGCGCGATCCTTGGGCTATTTGGATTGGGCCAATCAGCCAGACCCCTTCCGTCGGTATCAGAATGCCCCGGTGCTGCATCTCCCGCGACTCAAGCCGGACGACCAACCGGTTTCGCCCCTGTACGATGACCTCTATCGACGAGGAGCCGTTCCGGCCCAGTCCTTGACCCTGCACGCCATATCGCGTTTTTTCGAGTATGCCTTGAGCCTGACGGCATGGAAACAGGCAGGGGAGGTTCGTTGGGCCCTGCGGAGCAATCCATCCAGCGGCAACCTCCATCCGACGGAAGGGTATGTCTTACTCGGTGCCCTCCCACAAGTGGCGACGACACCAGGGCTGTACCATTATGCGTCCAAGGAACATGGGTTGGAGCGGCGGAGCGACTGGAGCGATACAGCGTTCTCGCGCCTGCTGCAACCGTTTCCCCCGGACACCTTCCTGTTCGGACTCTCATCCGTTCACTGGCGTGAAGCTTGGAAGTACGGGGAACGGGCCTTCCGATACTGTCAGCATGACGTGGGCCATGCGATCGGTACGGCGCGGATTGCCGCGGCGGCTTTGGGATGGAGAGCGGTATTGCTGGAAGGCGTTTCCGACGATCAGATTGCGGCCCTGCTTGGCTTGGACCGGCCTGAGGACTTCGACGGCGCCGAGCGCGAACATCCGGATTGCCTGATGGCGATTTGGCCCGACGAGCGGCGCGCGGCCGCGTCGCCAACTCCTACGATTCCTCTGTTCCTCGATTCGGAGACGGTACGGACGCAGACCGGATGCCGTTGGTATGGGCCAGGCAACCGGCTCAGTCCCGACGAGCCGGTTGCCTGGCCCATCATTGACGAGGCAGCCACGGCCTCATGGAAGGCGGCCGGAGAATCCGCCTTGCTGGATCTTCCGCCTGCCTCGTCGGAGGAACGACGCCCCTCCGCCGCCTTGTCCGGCCCGAGGCGCCTGTCCGCAGGGCAGATCATTCATCAGCGGCGCAGCGCCGTCGCCTTTGACGGAAAAACCGGCATGGCTGCCGTGGATTTCTTTGCCATGCTGGCCAGGCTGATGCCGGCCCCCTCGGTGGCGGTCCTTGCGCGCCCTGTTCCTTGGGACTGTCTCCCCTGGGCCCCGACCATCCACCTGCTGCTCTTTGTGCATCGAGTCGAGGGCATCCCTCCTGGCCTCTATGGCTTGGTTCGCAATCCGGCCTTCGCCCATCGGCTCAAGCAGATCCTGCACGATGCCTTTGCCTGGACCACGCCTCCCGGTTGTCCCAACGACCTCCCGCTTTTTCTCTTACAAGAGGGCGATGCGCGGCGGGTGGCGGCCCAAGTGAGCTGCGGGCAGGACATCGCCGGCGACAGCGCCTTTTCCTTGGGCATGCTCGCGGAATTCGACTCGAACCTGAGCCGCCACGGCCCCTGGTTCTATCGCCGTCTGTTTTGGGAGGCGGGATTGGTCGGGCAAATTTTGTATCTGGAAGCGGAGGCCGCCGGTCTGCGCGCCACAGGCATCGGCTGCTACTTCGACGACCCCGTACATCAGACCTTCGGGATCACAGGCACGGAGGTGCAGTCGCTTTACCATTTCACGGTCGGCGGGTCGGTCGAAGACGCCCGGCTGACCACGCTTCCACCCTATGAGCCGCAGAACCCATGAGGAGTCAGCCGGATGTTCAAAATTAAAAAGCGCGCCCCAACCTCAGGAAAAGCCCCGATCCTGTACAACATCGTCGAGGACTACACGGAATTCGACGCGCCAGGCAACGTGACCCTCTGCGCCATGACGGAACCGGAAGACCTGGCCGGTCATGCCCGTGTCCTCTCCGAGAGCTACCAGGTGCCGCT
>JAGWTI010000157.1 GCA_028876065.1 Nitrospirota bacterium | reverse complement strand
CGCCCTGCTCACAAGCGGGAATTGTTCCGGGTGGTCAAGCGACTCGACCGCCAGGTCCACGTCCAAGTCGGGCCAGTACAGATGGTGCGGCTGCGGCAACTCGACATGCAGCAGTTGGCTAATGGGGGCATCCTTAAACCAGGGGAATTGCTCGAACGGCAAGAACTTCTCCCGCCCGTGGATGAGTAGCCAGAACCCATGTTTGGAGACGTTTGTGACTTCAACCGCCGAAATGCTTTTCCCACGCAGCGCGGATTTCATCTTCGTGCTCCTGAATGAGGCGACTGACTTTCGAGAGTTGGCGATCGGTCAGGCCATAGTTTTGGGCAAGCTCAAGCTGCGGTTCCAGCCAGAACTTGGCTTCGCCGCCCGTGTGATACACATGCACATGTATTCGGGTCTCTTCCCGTGAGAAAAAATAGAATCGAAACCCGCCATCTCGGAAAATCGTTGGGCTCATGGAGAGAGTCTACATACCATCTCTGTTCATCTCCGTTCACAGCCTACCTAGCAAGTATGCTGACCGGCACAAGCCCCTCTTGCAGACTGTACGCTACTGCGCAATTCTCGACGGATTTCACCGACTTGTCAACGATGCCCACGACCCAGGACGGCTAACCGGCGAGGTGAGCCAGAGAGCGCTCACCTCGCCGGCCACTCTCTCACCCCAGAGCCGCTGCGTCTCATTTGCCGGGCTAAACTGCTGGAGCGTGCATCGGAGCCGTTTCGTGCTTCGGCCGTTGCCGAATCGAAGCGGCCCGCTGAAAGCGGGTGGCGAGGATTGTGTGAAGTTCCGTTCAACGAAGCGTCGGAACGGAACGAGTTCCGCAGCCAAGCGGAGAAGAGGCTTACGGCAGACCGAAACGGCTCTGGGATCGAGCGGAAGCAGTGAGCCCGGCGACTCCCTCCGTCAGCCAGGCAAATCTCTGCTACTTGCCGAACGCCTGCTTCAGCAGCGGTTCGATCTCGCCCTTGGCGGCCATCGGGTCGAGGATGTCGGTGTCGCCGTAGAATTGCCCGTTGATGAAGACCTTGGGCAGGGTCGGCCAGTTGGTCATCTTGGTGAGCGCTTCGCGCTTGGCGGGATTCTGCAGCACGTCGATCAACTCGTACGGAAACCCGTACTTGTCGAAAAACTGCATGGTCTCCCGCGTGAACCCGCACATGGGCATTTGCTTGGTGCCCTTCCCGTAAATCAGGATCTTGTGCTGCTTGATCTCGGCTTGAATCTCGTCTTCTATCGGATTGCCCATGGTTTCCTCCTAACAGAATGATGAATGCTGAGTTCAGCGTTCATCATTTATCATTTATCGTTCCTCCGGCGTCTCTGCTTTCAACTCCAAGGCATGGATGCGCCCGTCTTTCATCGGCTCGTCCAACGCCTGGTAAATCATCCGGTGCCGGTCCAGCAGGTTCTTGCCCGCGAAATGGGCCGACACCACCCGCACGTTCAAGTGGTCCATGGTGCCGGTGCGGTCCGTCACCGTCACCGAGGCATCCGGCATCGTTTTGCGAATATAGTGGGTGAGCGCATCGGGACTGATCATGCGGCTCCGGCCTCCGTTGCAGACAACAGTCGGAGCATATCGTACCACCGGCGCGAAAGGCAATCGCCCGCCGGCCCGTCTATTCCGGATGGAACGGCCCCAGGATGGCGTGGAACCGCTCGTGGCCGCGGGCTGCGACGCTCAACCTGGAGCAGTCGTCAGGCGGGTGACGCTAGCCTTTGCGCGGCCAGGCCTTGAGCAGTTCGACGCCCTCCGCGCGCAGCACATCCCCCACCAGTTCCCCGGACCATCGGCTGAGCTGTTGCATCCGGCTCGAACCGATCGGGATTTGCCTGATGCCCAGCCGCTCGGCATCCTCGATCCTGGCTCCGTACACGATCCTGGGAAGCTTGGCCCAGACACAGGAGCTGAAGCACATGGGACAAGGTTCGCAGGTGGCATAGAGCTCCGTGCCCGACAAGTCGAGCGTTTTCAGCGTCCGGCAGGCTTCCCGAATCGCCTGGACTTCCGCATGGGCCGTGATGTCCCAGCTCCGGCGGGCTACGTTATGCACCCGTACGACCACGCGCCCCTCCTTCACCAGACAGGCGCCAAACGGCGCCTCCCCCTGCTTGACCCCGTGCCACGCGGTCTCCAGAGCGATCCGCATGAACTCGTCATCGCGCATACCACCCTCACGACGTGAACCGGCCTGGCCGCGAACCGACCGGACCTCGCGGCATCGTACACGAGCCGGAGCCCCAGTCAAGCGCGTCAACGCGGCTCCGCGCATACCCCCGCGCAAGAATCTTCGTGACAGGTGGAAAGGGGTTCTGGTAGAGTCGCCGCCGTTTGCCTGAATCATCGGCGAGGCCTGCGATGCGACCGTGGAACCGCGATACGCTCTGGCGATGGGGGATGGGTCTGGCCCTGCCGATCGCCATCGCCTCGGCCTGCGCGGACCGGCCCTTGCTGGAGACCCTGGCCTCACTCTGGGACGACCCGACGCCCGCGCGTCTGACCTTCCTGCTGTCCTCCACCGTTCTGGCCGTCGGCTTTGCCAGAAACTCGGCCCGGCTGCGCACGCTCTTGGAGCACCAAGCCGGATCACGCGCCAACGCGACCGAGCTCCGAAAGGAATCGACTCCGTCAACCGGCCTCGAACCCTGCAACGATTAGGAGGGTCCTGATGGTCCGCTTCTTCC
>JAGWTI010000089.1 GCA_028876065.1 Nitrospirota bacterium | reverse complement strand
CGCATGCGCCAGGAGGCTCAGACGTTGAGAAGGCGATCCCCGGACTCCCGTCAGAGCAACGGAAATCGTCGGCGATACAGCCAAGAGAGGCAAATTCGGACCGTGCATGTCAGTTTTTCAACGGCCTGCTAGGTGTCGTAGCCGAAAGGAGGCTTGCTATAGGGATTTGTTAAATCAGTGAGTTCGTAGCCCATGTGCCCCAAGGGAAGCGCGGTGAAAAGCCGCCACTGGTCCGCAACTGTGATCGGGGACGAAATCTGCATCAGCCACTGTCTGTTAGGACGGGAAGGCGCAGAGAGTAGGACGAGCCGAGAGTCAGGAGACCTGGGTACGTGGAGACTCCGCGTGCACACCTTTCGGGAACAAAGGGGAGTGAATCTTGCCTGTTCAGATCCTTGGGCTCATGGTCTTCGTATGCACGATTCTCTGGAATTCATTGGGGCACACCGAAGAACCCGACGAAACCATCCTTCTGCCTGATATCGAAGTGACCCATACGCATGCCTCAACCTTCGAGGCGGCTTCCCAAGCTATCATCACGGAACAAGATATTGAACTCCAGTCCTTGGATCGACCGGGGAACTTGCTTCGCTTGGTGCCGGGCCTCATCACGACCAACCCGGGCGGTGGGCCAGGCAAAGCCGATAACTATTTACTCCGTGGCTTTGACGCCGATCACGGGACCGATCTGGCTGGATTCCTAGACGGGATGCCGCTGAACCTCCGAAGCCATGCTCACGGACAGGGCTACATGGACTTGAATTTCCTCATCCCGGAGACGATGAAAACGTAAGCTCCCCCGTCAAGGAGACACTTTCAAAGGAGAACTTCCGACGGAAGCAGGTTACGAGGGCCGCGCTAATCCTTGATGGAATGGACAAGCCGGAGAATGATCTGCAACTCTCTTTCATCACAGTCGTGAAGCGCCTGGGTAATGCGTCTCTGCAAGACCCGTTTCCCTGTGACCTCATGCTCACAGTCCAGCACTTGCTGGACCGTTACGGAAAGGGTAACGGCGAGCTTCTCAAGCGTCCCAATCGTTGGATTTTCCTTCCCGCGCTCAATACTTCCAAGATACTTCACGTCAACGCTTGCGGCTTCTGCCAATCGCTCCTGGGTAAGTCCTCGTTTTTTCCTCAGATCTCTAATCCGCCTCCCAAGTTGCGTCCGTGTATCCATAGACCCTCCAGACTGACTGGAGAGTATGGCAAGAACCCACCGATCGAAAAACCGTACATATACCTTTATTTTGCAATAATACAGGCATATATTACGCTTATTGGGGAAAGTAAAGAGCATGCACTCCATGGCTATCGAGCGTCAGACGATTCTGGTTGTCGATGACGAGCCCGCCATTCAGCAGCTCCTCGTCGCCATCCTCGCTCCGCAGGGGTATGTGGTCCTGGAAGCCCGCCACGCCATCCATGCGTTGCAACTCTGCGAACACTATCCTGACCCCATCCACCTGCTGCTTACGGATATCGTGATGCCTTACATGAACGGCCGAGATCTCGCCTCCTACGCACTCGCTGTGCGTCCACAGATGCACGTCCTGTATATGTCCGGCAATGATGATGGCCTTCTCATGCAGGATCTCGATTTGGAAGAAGCGGTCGCGTTTCTTCAGAAACCCTTTTCGCCAGGTGTGTTACTGCAGAAAGTCCGTGACATATTGGGAGCGTTGGGCTAACCACACGTTCAGGGTACCGCAAACGAAAAGCCTCTAGGTTCCAGGCCTAGTCCCGTGCGCGAAGCTTCACAATTGACCAATGCCGTCCGTTCCGCTTTCTTGATCCGGCTGTCAGGTTGAGGCTATAGTGTAAAACTAACTACTTGACCGTTCGATGGCTATGCTCAGAACGTCCACTGAAAATGGGGATCAACTCGATGACGGCTCCACACGACCGCTTCTTTCCTGATGCTGAAAGCAAGTTTCGGGCGCTGCTGGAATCCTCGGGTGATGGCATCTGGGGACTGGACCATGCCGGCCAGTGCATCTTTCTGAACCCGGCCGGCGCAACGATGCTGGGGTATCGGCCGGAGGAGGTGATCGGAAAGGACATGCATGCGCTGGTGCATCACACTCGCCCCGATGGGGCGGCATATCCGTCAATATCCTGTCCGCTCTATGCCGCATTTCGGACCGGGTAAGGCACTCGACTTGACGAGGATGTTCTCTGGCGGAAGGATGGGACCTATTTCCCTGCCGCGCTCTCGTCGTTTCCAATGCGAAACGCGACGAACCAACTTGTCGGTGCCGTGGTGACCTTTACGGATGTGACGGCGCGGAAACGCGCGGAAGAGGCGTTACGGCTGAGCACCCAACAATTCAGTCGTGCCTTCGACAGTGCGGCAATCGGCATGGCGCTGGTCGCGCTGGATGGCCACTGGCTGAAGGTGAGCCAGACGGTATGCGAGATCACCGGCTATTCCGAGGAAGAATTGCATGGCAAGACGTTTCAAGACATTACCCATCCAGAGGATCTTGAACGGGATCTCGCCTACGTGCGTCAGATGCTTGCGGGCGAGATTCGTTGGTACCAGATGGAAAAGCGGTATTTTCATAAGCACGGGCATGCCGTCTGGATTTTGCTGAGCGTGTCGCTGGTGCGGGATGCCCAGGGCCAGCCTCTCCAATTTATCGCGCAGATTCAAGATATAACGGAGCGCAAGCGCATAGAAGCCCAGGCGCGGGAAGGGGCCAAAATGGAGGCGGTCGGACGATTGGCGGCAGGAGTCGCGCATGATTTCAATAACCTCCTGATGATTATCAAGGGCTATAGCGATCTCCTGGTGCGCCAGTTGGCTCACGATCATATTTTGCGTGGGCATGTGCAAAAAATCATTGACTCGACGGAGCGTGCCGGCAGCCTCCCTCGACAGCTGCTCGCGTTTAGTCGACAGCAAGCCTTGCAGCCGATGATTCTGGACGTCAATGCGGTCATCGTGCAGCTTGAGGGGTTGCTTAAACAGCTCGTCGGCGACTCGATTCCGGTGCACCTTCGGCTGGCGCCCATCCCCGGCTGGGTCCGAGCGGACAAAAACCAGCTCGATCAAGTGCTCATTAACCTTGCCGCCAATGCCCATGTTGCCATGCCCCACGGGGGCCAGCTGGCCATTGAGACCGTTGTGATTCGACCTGAGTCCAAGTCTGCTTCAGCCGCTTCCCAGAAGGACGAACCGATCGTCCGGCTGACCGTCAGCAATACGGAGATGGGGATGGATGCCGAGACCGCGCGACGTGTTGTTGAGCCCATTTTCACCACGAAAGAGATTGGCGAAAGCGCCGGGCTTGGGCTTGCTATCGCCTATGAGATCATCGCACAAATCGGCGGAACCATTGCGGCCAACAGTGTCTGGGGGCAGGGTACGACCGTCATTATTGATCTCCCGCTGAGTCTGCCTCCACCGCAACCATCTGTGCCCGCGCGACAGGTGGCAGCGGTGGCGCATGGCTCCACCACAATCCTGCTCGTGGACGATGAGCCGCTGGTGCGAGAGCTCGTGCAGGATGCGCTCCAATCCGAGGGCTACCGAGTGCTGGCTTGCGCGAGTGGCAAGGAAGCGATACAGGTGTTGTCCAACACCCAGGCCCCGATCCACCTGTTGCTGACCGATGTGGTCATGCCGGGGATGAACGGACGTGAGTTAGCAGCCAAAGCGATCGCCCAAGATCCGTTGCTGCAGGTGCTCTTCATGTCAGGCTATACGGATGATAGGGTGTTACAGGACGGGGTGTCAGGTGCGCAGCTGGCGTTCCTGCAAAAGCCGTTTTCTATGCAGGTCTTGCTCGAAAAGGTGTACCAAGTGTTGGCCCAAGGCGGCCCGTCATGTTGAATGTCCGGTGGCATCTCTTTCGCCTTGGAGGCTGAGGAGTTGACACATGTTCTGTACGGTCCGTCCGTTACCGGTAAGAGTTTGAAGTGGGGATAGTTTTGGAGCTGTATCGGAATACGAAATGGTCACGGCGCTCCTCCATGCCAACGAGTCTCTTGGAATATCTTCCAGCAAGGAGAGCCACATTGTGAAACCGACCCACAAGAGAGCACGCCCTTCCGCACAAAAAGAGCCACGGCGTGAGCGGCACCCCCAGCTCACCCCACGACAACGGCAGGTCCTTCGACTCGTCAGAGACGGGCTGACGAGTCGGGAAATCGCCAATCGCTTTGGGCTCAGTGTGCGTACCGTCGAGGTCCACCGATACCTCCTCATGCGCCGGCTTGGCGCCAAGAATGTCGCACAGCTGCTCCGAACGGCGATACGGCAGAGAATCTTGAAATACTAAAACCTATCTCAAAATTGGAATGCGGCATTCCGAAGATCTGCCAGTAACAAGAAGCTCAAGGACGCACCCCTGCTTTTCCCAGCAGATCGGCGTTTTTTCATGCGCATGCCCGTAACGGAAGCGCTACGCCTCATCGAGAATTGATTTTGAGATAGGTTCTAGTCAGTCCCAGGAACGGATCAGAGCGTACTGACGCCCTGATCAGCTGAAGGGGGAGTGCGGCAATGGCTGTTTCTTCCGGCTAACGGGCGCTGCCTTCGTTTGGAGGAAATGTGGAGAAGCCCCAAGAGCTGACAGGACAAGCGCGTATGGTGCCGTTAAGAAAGAGGAGGGAATTATGCACTGGAGAATAGCGCTGGCGACGATCGGAGCCTTCCTAGGATTTGGCATTGGGCTTCAGGGATGCCAGTTGTTCGAACCACGGCACGCGATCCCGGACCTCAGCGGAACCTATATCGCGCACAATGCCGACATCCAAGCGGATCAAAAAACGGTGGACGACATCACGTCCGCGTTTAAGCAGGCTGAAGATGCGCTCCAACGCGGGGATGTAGATGGCGTGATGGGACTCTACGCGAAGACCTATAGGCACCATGGCTTCGATGAGACCACGTTGCGGAGTGTATGGAAGGACTTATTGCAGGAGTATCGCGATGTCTCAAGCACGCACGTGTTTTCTAGCATCAAGGTCGAGGCCGACAAAATGCCTCCCACGGCTCAGATCACTTGCACGGGAAGCCTCTGGGGGATTTCCAAGCAGACCGGCCAACGAGTCAATATCGATAGTTGGTTTGGAGAGGTTCACTACCTCGTGTATGAGAACGGGGGATGGCGCATGCAAGGACATGCGTGGGAGGATCGCCCGAATAAAGAGACGCGGTTTGCACGGCCTCCGCACCCATTTTTCTGAGTCCTAGCCGTTTGAATTCAACGCAAACGATTGACGGCATTACGAATATGAAGAAGACGGTTTGTTGGCCGCAGCAAGAGCTGGTGATGGACAAGGTGGTGGAGAGGTCTTTGAGATGGCACGTCTCACGGATTGCGGCTGGATGCCGATGATGGGTGGATTCCTAGGCATGTGCAAAGACATGAAGCCAGACTTATGCCTTAAAGTTGGGGGTTGTACAACCCTTTGCATCAGGGGGTCATAAAGAATGGACGCCAAGTCGCACTGGGAACGAGTGTACCAAACGTTGGCTCCGCCCCAGGTCAGTTGGTATCAGGAACACCTTCGTCTTTCATTAGAGCTGATCCATCGTACTGGAGTGAGCAAAGCGGCTCAAATCATTGACGTGGGCGGCGGGATCTCGACACTCGTTGATGACCTGCTCGCGGAGGGCTACCAACACATCACCGTCCTCGATATAGCTGGCACGGCGCTTGAGCGTGATCGGCAACGGCTCGGCTCTCATGCCGCTGCGGTCACCTGGGTCGAGGCTGATATCATGCATGTCGCGCTTCCGCATCAGGGCTATGACGTCTGGCACGACCGAGCCGTGTTTCATTTTCTCTCGGAGCCTGAAGAGCGCGACCGGTATGTGGAGACGATGCGCCAGGCGGTGAGAAGCGACGGGTATGTGATTGTGGCCACGTTTGCGCTCGAAGGCCCGACGCGATGTAGTGGACGGGATGTCGCTAGGTACACGCCCGCAAGCCTCCAAGATGAGTTCGGAGCCGAATTCGAGTTGGTGACAACCGTGCGGGAACTTCATCGGACACCACTGGGGGCCGAACAGGCCTTCCTGTACTGTAGCTTTCGAAAGCGCTGACGTTTTTAGTGAGATAGGCCCGTGTGGCACCAGAATTCGTTGAGGTGAGTCTGCGCCGGTCTCGTCTTGATTCTCATCCCTCTTGGGTTGATCGTCGCCCAGAATTTTTGCACCAGTGTGTTCGTCAGCACCATGAACCTACCGCATCGTTCTTCAAGAAAATGACTGCCTTGACATGCATCACGGTACAAGCCTATCATTCGGACAGTATGAAACCTTTGCAAGCCGTGCTCGCATTCGTATTGGTCGTGCTGTTTGTCGCGCTGAGCTTCAATGCCTACGCCTGTCTGGTGCCGATTGATGTGATAGGGGGGACGATGGGAAGTGACTGTCCATCGTCTCAAGAAGAACCGGTTCGCCAGTTCTGTGATACCTTCAAGAGCAGTGCCGTCCAGTCTTCAACCGAGAGCCAGCCGGCACTAGATTGCCAGACGTTCTGTTCCGAGGATACCGCCTCGCTGTTTTCCCTGGTCAGCGTCCACGCCCGTCACATCCTCTCGTATGAGCATTCCGCGGACCGGCCTCCACAAGACCTCCTGTTAAAAACCACCGTGCGTCGCATCTGAATTCCTCCACTCCTGCTCTCGCAGCATCACTTGTCATAGCTCTGCAGCCTGGCGCTCGCGTTGAGTGTTCGGGTGCGCGCCGGTTGTTCTGGCCCATTGCAACGCATGGCCAGGCCCTGCGTTGAGCGATCGAGCCGTCGAGGAGGACCCTTTCCATGCATGGGAATTCACAACGCCGTTGTTTCACCGTCATGCTGCTGGCGTGGTCGCTTGCCGCTGGTGTAGCCATAGGAGCCGATCCACCGTCGCAGGGGCCATCGTCCTTGTCCGATTTAGTCCGGGAAGGCTTGGCCCGGAATCCTGAAATCCAAGCGGCGCGCCAGCAATGGGAAGCCGCATCACAGCGGATTCCGCAGGCACGGTCGCTGGATGATCCCTCTCTGCAAGTCCAGTGGTGGAATACTCCCGAGTCCTTCAACCTCGGCCGGGCGCAGAACACCATCATTGGGCTCTCGCAAAAGTTCCCCTTTCCGGGAAAACTCGCCCTGAAGGAAGAGGTGGCCAGTCGATCGGCGGAGATGACGGAGCAGGCCTTGCACGCCAAGGAACGCGAGCTGACCGCCCGTCTCAAGCAGGCCTACTACGATCTCTTTTTCGCCCATAAGGCGATCCAGATCCATCATGAGCAGCTCGACCTGCTCACCCAGTTTGTGGAGATCGCCACGGCCAAGTTCCGAACTGGGAAGGGCAGCCAAGTGGAAGTCCTTAAAGCCCAGGTCGAGCTTTCCACCCTGTACCAGCAACTGCCCGTGCTGGAACAGCAGCGTGATACGGTCCAGGCCAAACTGAATACGCTCCTGGATCGAGACCCCCGGCGCCCGCTGGAGCCTCCGCAAGGGCCACGCGAGGGGCGGTTCGACAAGGACCTTGAAGACCTGTATCAGATGGCCACGAATACAAGGCCGGAATTGAAGGCGGCCGACCTGGCCATCCAACGACACGAACACTCACGCGCACTGGCTCTTCGCCAGTACTACCCAGACCTCAATTTGACCGTTGAGCGTTTTCAAAACTATCAGACCAACGACGGATTCGGCGCGATGGTTTCGCTCAACCTTCCCTTTGCATTCTGGACCAAACCCAAATACGACGCGGCCGTGCAGGAGGCAGCCGCGGCGGTCGCAGCCGCGCGTGCAGACCTCCACACCCTGGGCAACGTGACCCGTTTCCAGATTCGAGACTTGCTGGCAAAAATCCGAGCCAGTTGGGAAGTTGCGGTGCTGTACCGGACCACGGTGTTGCCACAGGCCGAGCAGAGCGTGGAGGCCGCGCGAGCCGGCTACCGCACGGGGAAAACCGCTTTCTTGGATCTCATTGACGCCGACCGAAGCCTGCGGGAGTTTCAGCTGGCCTACCATCGCGCCCTGGTCGACAGGGAACAGCGCTTGGCTGAACTGGAACAGGTCGTTGGCGCGGAATTGTGACGAGAGGTTGCACATGCTGATGACAACGTGGCGACAGCATCGAACGATCTGGATCACGCTTGTCGGCGTGATCGTCCTGTTGGCATTTGTGCCCTCGCTGGTGAACGAATGGGACCGGTATCACCCGAACGCCCCAGATGACACAATAGCCAGTCCACCGCGACAGACGGAGCCAGAAGGTGGCCCTAGCCAGGCGATATCAATGGCTCCGAGCTCCGAATCGGGTCCCGCGCAGGCCTACGCGATGGTGGCTCCGATCCAACAGCAACTGATCGGCGTCAAAACCGCCGCGGTGGAACCACGCCCGCTGGAGACCGTCCTTCGCGCGGTGGGGAGAATCGACTATGACGAACAACGGATTGCCCGCATCAACCTGCGAGTCTCAGGCTGGGTGGAGGACCTGTTGGTCGATTACACCGGTCAGGTCGTGACCAAGGGGCAACCGCTGCTCACACTCTACAGCCCGGATCTGGTCGCCACGCAGGACGAGTACCTGCTGGCGCTACGGGCGCAGGACAAGGTCCGTGAGAGCCCGATCCCGGAAGTCCGGCAGCAGACGGAACGGATGGTGGAGGCCTCGCGCGACCGTCTGCAACTCTGGACCCTCACGGATGAGCAGATCACTGAACTGGCTCGGCGGGGGAAGGCCCAGACCGCGGTGACGCTCTCCTCGCCGATCCGAGGGCATGTGATTGACAAGCACGTGTTTCAAGGGATGTTCGTCGAACCGGCCATGACGCTGTATACGATTGCTGATCTTTCCACGGTGTGGGTCCATGCCGAAATCTATGAGCAGGAGGTGCCCTTCGTGCACCTCGGCCAACCAGCCACCGTGACTCTCGCCTCGTATCCTGGGAAGCAATTCTCCGGTCGTGTGTCGTACATCTATCCGTACCTGAATAAGGAAGCCCGGACCGTCAAGGTCCGCCTGGAACTGCCGAACCCCGGCCTCCTCCTGAAACCGGAGATGTATGGGGAGGTGCTGATCCAGGTTCATCGCGGACCCACGCTGGCCATTCCGGAACAGGCTGTGCTCGATTCCGGCACGCGACAACTGGTGTTTGTTGTTCGGGGCGCGGGGCTCTTCGAGCCGCGCACGGTGAAGCTTGGGCCGAAGGTGGGGGCCTATTATGAGGTCCGTGAAGGGATTGCCCAAGGCGAGCGAGTGGTCACCTCCGGTCATTTCCTGATCGACTCGGAAAGCAAGCTGATGGCCGCCACGAACATGATGGGTGCGTTGGGTATGGGTGGCATCGGGATGGAGCAGGCCCATATGGGCACGATGGACATGAGCGGCATGGGGATGAAGGGACACTCGGCACAGACAGACACCCCCACGACCTCCACCAAAGGGGACAAGAGCACGGGAGGACTCACACTCATGCTCTCGACGGAGCCCGCGCCCCCGCGTGTCGGTGACAACCTGATTCGAGTCACCGTGCGGGGAGAAGGAAACAAGCCGGTGTTGAACGCCACGGTCCAGCTCACCTATACCATGCCCATGCCGGGCATGCTGCCCGCGACGGTCCCCATGAAACAGGGCCAGGATGGTGCCTATGAGGCACGGGCGAATTTCGGCATGGGAGGCCGGTGGGACTTGACGGTGACGGTGCAGCGTGTCGGTCAGCCTGCTGTCACGGAATCCTTTTCCGTGACGGCCAGCGGGAGTGGTCTGTCAGGCATGTAGCCATCTCGGCGAGAATCGGAGTAGGCGATGATCGAACGTGTGATCGAGTGGAGTGCGAGGAATGCCGTCTTGGTGTGCCTGGCGACGCTCTTTGTGGTGGGGTGGGGCGTTTGGGCCGTCTGGCATACGCCGCTGGATGCCATTCCGGATCTCTCGGATGTGCAAGTTATCGTGTTCACCGAGTGGCCAGGACGAAGCCCGGACCTGGTCGAAGATCAACTCACCTATCCCCTCGTCACCTCGATGCTGGGCGCGCCGCGGGTCCAATCGGTCCGTGGGCAGTCTTTCCTGGGCCTCTCGTTCGTCTACATCATCTTCCAGGATGGCACCGACATGTACTGGGCTCGGAGCCGAGTCGTGGAGTACCTGCAGGGCGTCACGGGCAAATTGCCGGACGGGGTGGTCCCCGCCCTTGGCCCGGATGCGACCGGCGTCGGCTGGGTCTTCCAGTATGCGCTGGTGGACAAATCCGGCCGACACGATCTCGCGGAACTCCGGAGTGTTCAGGACTGGCATCTCCGGTATTGGCTACAGAGTGTGCCGGGAGTGGCCGAGGTGGCCTCCATCGGCGGCTTCGTCAAGCAGTACCAAGTGCAGGTGGACCCGACCAAGCTCTTGGGCTACCGCATCCCGCTCAAGACCGTGATCGAGGCGATTCGGCGCAGCAATAACGATGTCGGGGGGCGCGTGATCGAAGCCAGCGAGCGAGAGTACATGGTGCGGGGGCGCGGCTATATCCAGTCCCTCGACGATATTCGGCGCATCCCGCTGGGGACGGATCGGCAAGGAACCCCGATCCTGGTCCAGGACATCGCGCACGTGCTGGTGGGGCCTGACATGCGCCGCGGCGTCGCCGAACTCGACGGCCAAGGCGAGACGGTGGGCGGCATCGTGGTCATGCGATACGGAGAGAATGCGCTGGCGGTGATTACGCGGGTCAAGGAGAAGCTCCACGAGCTCAAGCCGTCTCTCCCGGAGGGACTCGACATCATTCCCGTCTATGATCGCTCCGAGCTGATCCTCCGGGCCATCGCCACCCTGAAGGACAAGTTGCTGGAAATCAGCTTCGTCGTCAGCGTCATGAGTCTGGTGTTTCTATTTCATGTTCGCTCGGCCCTGGTGGCCATCCTGACGCTGCCGGTCGCCCTCCTGCTCTCGTTCGTGGCGATGTACTACCTGGGCATCACTTCGAACATCATGTCGCTGGCCGGCCTGGCGATCGCCATGGGCGCGATGGTGGATGCCGTCATCGTCATGCTCGAAAATGCCCATAAGCGATTGGAGCAGTGGGAGCAGGCCGGGCAGCCGGGTTCCCGCACCGCCGTGATCATCCGCGCCGCCCAAGAAGTCGGCAGGCCGCTCTTTTTCTCGTTGCTCATCATCACGGTCTCGTTCCTGCCGATCTTCACGCTGGAAGCGCAGGAGGGCCGACTGTTCAGACCCCTCGCCGTGACCAAAACAGCGGCCATGTTTTTCGCCGCCGTCGTCTCGATTACCGTGGCGCCGCTCTTGATGGTGTGGCTGATCAGGGGCAAGATCGTACCGGAAGAAAGGAATCCCCTCAACAAGCTGTTGATCTGGCTGTACCGGCCGGTGGTCGCCGGCGTCCTCCGCGCGCGTTGGTTGGTCGTGATGGTGGCCATCCTGGCCGTTGGGGCCACCGTACCGTTGTATGGACAGCTCGGCTCCGAGTTCATGCCACCGCTCAATGAAGGGACGATCCTCTTTATGCCGACCACGTTACCAGGCATTTCCGTCACCGAGGCCAGCACGCTGCTGCAACGGCAAGACCAACTGCTCAAACAGTTTCCCGAGGTGGACCATGTCTTTGGCAAGATTGGCCGGGCCAAGACCCCCACCGACCCCGCCCACTTCAGCATGGCCGAGACGGTGGTGACGCTCAAGCCTGAAACACAGTGGCGTCCAGGGGTCACCTGGGACTCCTTGATTGCTGAGATGGACCAGGCCGTGAAATTTCCCGGGATGCCCAATATCTGGTGGATGCCGATCCAGACCCGGACCGAGATGCTCGCAACCGGCATACGCAGCAGCCTGGGCATCAAGATTCTTGGGCCGAATCTAGCCGAGATCGAACGGATCGGGGTGGAGATCGAAGGGCTGCTGCAAGGGATTCCAGGGACCCGTAGCGCTTATGCCGAGCGCGTCACCGGCGGGTATTACCTGGATTTTCACATCGATCGTGACGCGGCCGCCCGGTACGGATTGACGGTCGAGGATGTGGAGGATGTGATCGAATCCGCCGTTGGCGGAAAGAACATTGCGCAGACGATCGAGGGGCGGGAACGCTATCCGATCAATGTCCGCTATGTGCGAGAACTACGGGACAACCCGGAGTCCCTCCAACGGGTACTCGTGGACACCCCCACGAGCGCCAAGATTCCCATGGCCCAACTGGCTCGGATCACGATGGCCAGCGGTCCCCCGGCAATTCGTGATGAAAATGGCTCCCTGGCCGGCCTGGTGTTTGTGGATGTGGCCGGCCGTGATCTGGGCCGTTATGTGGAGGAGGTCCAGCGCCTGATTCGCGAGCGGGTGGCCCTGCCCCCCGGATACTCGCTCACGTGGGGCGGCCAATTTCACTACCTCGAACGCGCCACGGCACGGCTTAGGATCGTGGTCCCGGTGACAATCTTCCTGATGTTCGTGCTGCTCTATGTGAATTTCAGATCGGTGGCACGGAGTCTGATCGTCCTACTCTCCGTGCCGTTCGCCGTGGTGGGTGCGGTGGTGTTCCTCTCCCTCCTGCACTATCACCTGAGTGTCGCCGTCTGGGTGGGTATCATTGCGCTGGCCGGCGTCGCGGCCGAGACCGGGGTGCTGATGATCATCTTTCTGGACGAGGCCTATGACCGCCGGCAGCGAGAAGGGCGGCTCCACTCTATGGCCGATCTTCGCGAGGCCATCATCGAGGGGGCGGTTCAGCGAGTCAGGCCGAAACTTATGACGGCTTCAGCGATCCTGATCGGATTGCTGCCGATCATGTGGAGTCATGGGACAGGGGCCGATGTCATGAAACGGATTGCAGCGCCGATGATCGGGGGGATGGTGAGCTCGACAATGCTGACCCTGTTGGTGATCCCAGCTCTCTATGCCTTATGGCGAGGTCGGTCCATTGGCTCCCAAGACGTGCCCTTGCAACCCGGTCCCAATCTTCCACGACAAGATTGACCCGTACTCGGTTATTAGACCACTCTCTTGGTTGGCCATACGAGATCCCGAAGGATCTGCTCCACCCGTGGGGCAGAGGGCGGGTTCTGATGAAGGATTGGCTGTGCCTTTTGCGCATCAAGTAGATTATGGCTGAGGACGTACCCGTCATCTCTCTGGTCAACTGAAAGACCCTGTTCACCGCTGAAGCTATCCTGTGTACTTGCGCTCATGCTGAGATCTTGAGACAAGAGCAGCGCACCCTTGTTCCCCTCGCTGTTGGGTCCCACCATTGCACTGATATTATCACCATCGTCGTTCCCCTCGTCATCCTCCGTATTCTCAGAGCCCTGCAGAATGTCGTGGCGGTCTGCCGTGAGGCTGCGTTGGTCGCGCGGGAGGCCTGTGGCTGACGGGTTGCATGCACAGTTTTTGTCGAAAGCGGACGGGCCGGAGGCGGTGCCTGACGCACTAGACGAAGGCGGTGCCGCTTGCGCTTGGGCAGTAGAGGAAAGGGTGACGGAGTCCGTCGGCTTACTCTGTGGGAGCGCAGGGACAGAGACTGGTTTCACTGGAGGGGGGGCAACTCTATTCCTTAATTTAGGACTTGAAGGTAACGAGCGATGCACAGGCTGTGGATTGAGAGGCTTCACGAGGGCCCAACGGGTCTGAGGAATAAACATAGATGTTTCTCCTTCCACGGTCATGTGGTAAATGTGAGCCTACTGACAGCGGGTCAGTTAAAAGCCTGCACGCAAGGCATACCAATGAACATCGTTCGCCAATGCTTGAAAGCATACCCTGTGCCATCGAAAACTGGGGCGGAGGAATGAATGTCTCCCCAATATTGTGTAGGGCATGAGCAGCTTGCATAGAGGATCTGGGTAGGGCATGCCACGAGACGGCAAAATTTGCCTATACCCGCAACTCCCTCAAATTTCCACATTTACCCTGACCGAGGAGTCGCATCCTTGAAATTGCTGTACCAACGAATCGCGCCGAGTCACCGCGCGCGACGGAGTTCTCGTGCGGGCTTCCATTGACTTGACTGGTCCTCGCGGTTGAACTATTGTTCCGCTATGTTCTTGCGTCCCCGAAGCCCAGGCCTTCGACTGATGACACGGGGCTTGCTGGCCCTGTGGTTATTTTTTGGGTGCGTGGAACTGGCCGAGCAGCTCCATTTTGTCCCAGAAGCGTCGGACGCCAATCCCGCTGCGCCCGATATGGACCAGGAGGCGCTGACACAGCTTGCCTCGGGGCTCAAATCGGACGTTCCGAGCCTCTCTTCTCCCGGCTGCGCGGCGCGTGCCACATTGGCCACCTCCCCCTGCTCCTCCTTG
>JAGWTI010000088.1 GCA_028876065.1 Nitrospirota bacterium | reverse complement strand
CTATTTGGCCAGCCTGGGATACACCGTGGACGCCGTGGATCGGGATCGGCAGGCCCTGGCCTCGCTGGCCGGCATCGCCGGCCAACGCCGCTTCCCGAACCTGACGACCCGGCACGTGGACTTGGAAGCCGATCCAGCCAATTCTCCGGACCTCGGCGCGGCGCAGTACGACGTCATCCTGGTCTTTTTCTATCTGCACCGTCCGTTGTTTCCCTCCTTGCTCCGGGCATTGAACGCAGGAGGCGTGCTGGTTTACGAGACCTTTCTCATCGACAACCACATACGCAGACAGCACCCACGACGCAAAGAATTCTGCCTGGCCCACAACGAGCTCTTGCGCCTCACCGACGGTTTGCGGGTGCTGCATTACGACGAGGGCGAGCATGAGGGCGGGATGGAGCCGGCCTACACGGCGCGCTTGCTCGCCCAACGCCCAGCATGACAAGGATAGGGATACGACATGAGCCGTATTGATTTGCATCTCCACACGACGTACTCGGACGGCAGCCTTCCGCCGTCCGAGGTGTTGGCCTTGGCGCACAAGGCCGGTGTCACCGCTTTGGCCATCACGGACCACGACATCACCGACGGCATCCCGGAGGCCATCCGGGCCGGGGCCGAACTGGGGATCGAGGTGATTCCGGGGATCGAGATCAGCTCCCAGTTCCAGGAGAGCGAACTGCATATTCTCGGGTATTTCCTCGACTGGAAGGATCCCGTGCTGAATCAACACCTGGCCGGCTTGCGCGCCAGCCGCCACCGGCGCAACCCGCTCATCGTCCAAAAGCTCAACGAACTCGGCTTGGCGCTCACCTACGAAGAGGTCAAGACCTTGGCCGGCACCGAATCGGTGGGGCGCCCGCACATCGCCCGCGTGCTCATAGAGAAGGGGTACGTCCGGTCGGCGAAGGAGGCCTTCGACCGGTATCTGGGGAACGGCAAAGCCGCCTACGTCCAGCGGGAGTTACCCGCTCCGGCCGAAGCCATCGGCTGGATCAGAGCGGCCAAAGGCATCCCTGTCCTCGCGCACCCGACCTGGGTCCGCATGGACGAAGCCGGCCTGTTGAAGCTCTGCGAGACCCTCAAGGCCGCAGGCCTGATGGGCATCGAGGTCCATTACAGCACCCACAAACGGGCGCAGACGGCCGAGTACCTGAACATCGCCCAGCGCCTCGGCCTCCTGGTCACGGGCGGAAGCGATTTCCATGGGCTCACAAAGCCGGATATCGCAGTGGGCGTGGGGTGCGGAGGGCTCAAAGTCTCCGGCAAGCTCCTGGAGCCGCTTCGGGCCGCCGCCGGCTAAACACCGGCACCTTGACACTATGAATCGGATCACAGGTAACCGGGCACGACGCAGTGGCATCCCCAGCGGGGACAGCACGACGCTCGGATGGGCGACAGTGGCGCTGCTCCTGAGTGTCGGCTCTGCCTGGGCATCCGGACCCGGCCTGTTGCAAGGGGATAACGGGACCAGAGGGACGATCAACGATTTCGACGGGATCAAGCTGGCCCCGGACTCGCGCGGCAGCACGGGCACGGCCTACAACTTTGGAACCATCCCGCGAAACCAGTTCACAGGCGCCGCGGGCGACACCGCATCAGGGACGACATCCCGCCTGCCGCGGCCGTCTCATTCCGCCATGCCGCCCCCCTCGGTGACACCGCTCGTGCCGCTTCTGCCTTCCGGCGACAGCATGAATCGACAGAGCCACTCGGGCGACGGTCACGGGCGAGATGGAGCCGGGCGGTAATCCGGAGGAGTCGGCGGGCAACGAGCAGAAAGCAGCCCCTGCCGCCCCTGTGGTCCGCCTTCTGCCGTCTAGTTTTCCGGCGCTTCGACGATGTGGTTCTCGAACCTGGTGCAGCCTTCCGCCAGCAGCCGGTTGGTCAGCATTTCCCCAGGCCATTCGATCGGCAGATCGGCCGTGAACACCCAGACATCGGGCGACGTCCACACCGGGCCATGTTCTTCCGGCAATTCCGGATCGAACAGGTCCGTCCAGACCGGCATGTAGACCCCGTTGCCGCATTGCGTGTGCAAGTGCACGATCGTGCGGCTGCGGACCGCCGGGTCCAACTCCCGCCAGACCGCCACGGTTTCGTCGGCCAGCCGGTGCAGCCGCACCGCATTCTGCGCATCGAACATCGCATAGGCCGCGTACACCGGCGCTTCGAGCATCTGCGGAGCCGGCGCCAGTTCCGGACATTGGGCCACCAGGCCGTCCAAGAGAGCTTGGCGATCTTCGTCCTCCAGCGACTCCGGCAGTCCGTGGTCGGGTGTCCCGATGAGTTCGAAGATCAAGTAGGCCGTGGACTCCACCGGCGCATGCAGGCGCGCCGCCATATATTGCCGACGCTGGGACTCGGCCAGCGCCGACGTGTGATCGTACAGGCCATGGAGCGTCAGCAGTTCCAGGGTCGAGTCGGTCAACAGCCGGGGCTCGGCCAGCACCACCGTGCCCGGAGGCAACCGCAAATACTTGTGCAGCAGGTCGGCGGTTCTGAGCGGATCGATTTTCAATCCCAGCGGCGTCGGCAAATTCGCCTGCAGCGGCAATTCCAGCGCCGCCATCACCGCATAGGTCGGTTTCTCGTCCGGCTCCCCGTCCATCATCACCGAGCAGGCGGCTTCCGCCAGGAGGTCGAACAGCCACTCGGCCATCTCCTCGTCCAAGGCGGCGAGCACGGTGAGCAGGTCCTGCTCGCGGTCCTGCTCCAAAAACGCTTGCAGCGTCTCCACGGCGGCGTCGGCATCCCCGTGGTCATGCCGGCGCGCGTTGATAAGATGGATGAGATCGCGCGTCAAGGGATCGGGCCTGTTCCAGCTACTCATACCCGCCTCCTGTGTCCTGTCTTGCCGCGATCGCGGTCGGTTGATCCGGGCACGTCGACATGGCGCAAATCATGTTGCCAAAGTTTCCCGGCAGAGGCAAGCCCTTTGAAAACGATGAACGCAGAACGATGAATGATAAACCCGTCCCTCGTTTATCATTCCGCATTTCTCATTCATCACTATTCTCCGATCACTTTCACCAACACCCGCTTCCGACGCCGTCCGTCGAACTCGCCGTAAAAAATCTGCTCCCAGGGTCCGAAATCCATCCGCCCATCGGTGATCGCCACCAACACTTCCCGCCCCATCACCTGCCGCTTGATGTGCGCGTCGCCGTTGTCCTCGCCGGTCTCGTTGTGCCGGTAGGCCGCCTGCTGGGGCGCCATCCGTTCCAAAAACTCATCGTAGTCCTTGAGCAAGCCGGACTCGTCGTCGTTGATATAGACGCTGGCCGTGATGTGCATCGCATTGACGAGCACCACCCCCTCCTTCACCCCGCTCTTTTTCACGGCGGCTTCCACCAGCGGTGTGATGTTCAGATAGGCTCGGCGCGTCTTCGTCTCGAACCAGAGTTCCTCGCGGTAGGATTTCATCGGAGAGTCACGCGTATGACCGCGACCATTCTGCATCAGGTTTCCCGTCCGATGCAAGACCGCCGAGACACGCATGGCTCCTCGCCCGACTTTCGACTATAATGCATCAGGATTCGATGCGCCCGGCAGCCTGGTCGTGCGAGGTCTCCGGTTCATGCGCCATCTCCCGCACAGCCCTCGGCCCCTCCCTCGCCTGTCGGCCAACGCCCTGGCCGTGCTGCGCCGGCGGTATCTGGCCAAGAGCGCCGACGGCACGCCCCTCGAAACGCCGGCGCAGATGTTCCGGCGCGTGGCCGCCAACATCGCCGCCGCCGAGGCGCTCTATGCCGGCGACGGCGCCGCACGGCGTCGGGCCGCCCAGGACTTCTTCCGGCTGATGCGCCGCCTCGATTTCCTGCCGAACTCGCCGACCCTCATGAACGCCGGCCGCAGACTGCAGCAACTGTCGGCCTGCTTCGTCCTGCCGGTCGAGGATTCCCTGGAGTCGATTTTCGAGGCGGTGAAAGAGCAGGCCCTGATCCATCAATCGGGGGGCGGCACCGGATTCTCGTTCAGCCATCTGCGCCCGAGGCGCGACCGCGTCGCCTCCACCAGCGGGGTCGCGTCCGGCCCGGTTTCCTTCATGCGCGTCTTCAACATGGCCACCGAGGTCATCAAGCAAGGCGGGACCAGGCGCGGGGCCAACATGGGCATCCTCCGCGTGGACCATCCGGACATTCTGGACTTCATCGCCGCCAAACGTTCGCCGGGAGAACTGACCAACTTCAACCTTTCGGTCGGCATCACGGATGCCTTCATGCGCGCGCTGCACCGCAAGCAGCCCTACGCCATCATCAACCCCCGCACGGGTCGCCGCGTCGCGCAACGGCACGCCGCCGAAGTCTTCGACCGCCTCGCGGAAGCCGCCTGGGAATCGGGCGAACCGGGCGTGGTCTTTCTGGATACCATCAACGCCGCCAACCCCACCCCGCACATCGGCCGCATCGAAGCGACGAACCCCTGTGTGACGGCGGATACCTGGGTCCATACAGCTGACGGGCCACGACAAGTCAGGGCCCTGATCGGCAGGCCCTTTCTTGCTCAGGTTCATGGTGAGCCGCATGCGACCGGTCCGAATGGTTTTTTTCATACGGGCAGGCAGCCGGTCCTGCGCATTCAGACCGCCGAAGGCTATACCTTAAGGCTGACCGCCGCCCACCTGATCCGTCGCGTCAGTCGAAAGACCCGCGACGTCGTTGAAAGTGAATGGCATCGGGCCGGCGACCTCATGCCGGGAGACCACGTACTCCTCAACGATCACCGGGCCAACGTCGGTTGGAAGGGCGACTATACATTCGAGCAAGGATACCTGCTCGGCCTCTTGGTCGGGGATGGCGTTCTCAAAAAAGACAAAGCCGTTCTGTCCGTCTGGCACACGGGCGGCAAAGGAACCGCGGGCATCATGAGTGAAGTCCTGCGTTGTGCCTATACCCTGCCCCATCGGAGCGATTTCAAGGGCTGGGGCGCCGTACCCGGACGCCATGAATGCCGGCTTGCCCTCGCCGCTCTCCGTCAACTTGCCATCACATGCGGCATGCGCCCGGGCAACAAAGCGATCACCGCTCAGGCCGAGCAAGGATCGAGCGATTTTTGCAGAGGGTTTCTCCGTGGGTTCTTCGATGCGGACGGTTCGGTGCAGGGCAACCTCATCAAGGGAATCAGTGTGCGCCTTGGACAAAGCGACGTAGCCCGGCTGAAAGCCGTCCAGAGGATGCTGCTTCGACTGGGCATTGCCTCCAGAATCTACATGAACCGAAGACGACAGGGATCCAGCCGCCTGCCTGACGGGAAGGGCGGCTCGAAGGATTATGCAACCCGGAGCCAGCATGAACTGGTGGTGTCCGGAGACAATCTGCTTCGCTTCCAAGAATGCATCGGCTTTGCGGACGCAGAAAAAGCCGCCAAATTAGCTCGTCACCTGCAGACCTACCGACGCCACCTCAACCGCGAACGCTTCGTGGCGCGCGTGACGAGCGTGCGCGCTGACGACATTGAGGACGTGTTTGACGTTCAGGTGCCGGGGCCTCGGGCGTTTGATGCCAATGGATTTGTCGTTCATAACTGCGGCGAGCAGCCGCTGTTGCCCTACGAGTCCTGCACCCTGGGCTCGATCAACCTCTCGCAGTTCGTCGCCGGGCCGGCCGGCCGGCCCCGCATCGACTTCGATCGTCTGGGCGCCGTCATCCCCTCCGCCGTCCGGTTCCTGGACAACGTGCTCGACATGAACCGCTATCCCCTGCCCGAGATCGAAGCCATCACGAAAGGCAACCGCAAGATCGGCCTCGGCGTCATGGGATTCGCCGACCTCCTGATCAAGCTGGAAGTCCCGTACGACACGGCCCATGCGCTCACCGTCGGCGAGCGGGTCATGCGGTTCGTTCAGGAACGGGCCAGAGCCGCCTCCGAATCCCTCGCGCGCGAGCGCGGGCTGTTTCCCAATTTCAAAGGCAGCCGCCTGGAAAGCGACGGACATCGGCTGCGCAACGCGACGGTGACGACCATCGCCCCCACGGGAACGCTCAGCATCATCGCGGACTGCTCGGCGGGCATCGAACCCCTCTATGGCGTCAGCTTCGTCCGAACCGTCATGGAGGACGTGCGGTTGACCACCTTCCATCCGGAATTTGTCCGACGGGCGCGAGCGGCCGGCATCTATACGACGGGCCTGCGCACGCGCGTCGCCGCCGACGAGTCCATCCAAGAGCTGACGGACATTCCCGCCGACCTGCGCCGGCTGTTCGTCACCGCCCACGACATCGCGCCGGAGCAGCACGTCCGCATGCAGGCCTGCTTCCAACGGTACAGCGACAGCGGCGTCTCGAAGACGATCAATCTGCCCCGCAACGCCACCAAAGCCGACGTGGCCCATGCCTTCCGGCTGGCCTACCAACTGGGATGCAAAGGCATCACCGTGTTCCGGACCGGCAGCCGTGAAAAGCAAGTCCTGTCCTGCGCGAACGTGCAGTACTGCTAGGCACCCATGACCATGATTCGTCAGCCCGCCGTGGCCGGTCAGTTCTACAGCGACGACGAGGCCGTTCTCGCCGACGATCTGCAGCGGTATTTGGACACAGGCGCCACGGCGGCCCCGGCGATCGCCGTCGTCAGTCCCCATGCGGGGCTCATGTATTCGGGGCACGTCGCCGGGGCCACCTACGCCCAAGTGACCGTTCCCAGGACCGTCATCTTGCTCGGGCCCAACCATCGCGGCGCCGGTCCGCCGGTCTCCGTTTATGCCCGCGGAACGTGGCTGATTCCCGGAGGTGCCCTGTCGGTGGATGAAGCGTTAGCGGAGACGCTGCTGGCTCGCTACCCGGAGGCACAAGCCGACACGACCGCCCATCAGTATGAACATTGTCTGGAAGTCCAACTCCCCTTCCTGCGGCGGCTCCGGCCGGACGTGCGGATTGTTCCGATCCTGCTCAGTCACATGCCCGACCGGGCGTACACGGATTTGGGCCTGTGCCTGGGCGGCATGTTGCGCGAGATGGCCGGCCGCGAGGGCCGCCCGCCGCTGCCCTTGCTCGTTGCGAGCACGGACCTCACTCACTACGAACCCGACGCCGTAACCAGGGCCAAAGACCGGCACGCCATCGACGCCATCCGACAGCTCGACCCGGAAGGACTGGGCGCAGCCGTCCGCGCCCACCGCATCACCATGTGCGGGTATGGGGCCACCGTGGCCATGCTCCACGCAGCCCGTGCTCTGGGCGCCGACCATGCGTCCCTGGCGCGGTACGCCACCTCCGGCGACATCACCGGGGACCGCGACTCCGTTGTCGGGTATGCCGGGCTGGTGGTCGCCTGACGGACGACCCGATCCCCCCGATCGCAGGCGAGAAGCGTTTGACAGGACCACGGGACAATGGTAAGTACATGCTTTCTTTCGTGCGCGACCGGCCTTATTCGAGCCTGATACCAGAAGGAGGAGTCTGATGTTCAGAACGTCCGGCAGCCCAGCGGCCGTCAGCAGTCTTCCCGCTTGGACCATTCTGTTCGCCCGCGAACCGGAACCGGAGCCGGACCTGGACTTGGACGAAACCAGCACCGATATGGATGAGACCGGCCACCCCGGCGATGGCGGAGATGATCCTCAGGGCTCCGGAGACGACAAGAAGCAAAAGCTGATCAAGCTGGTGGCGCTGGCAGCCCTGGCAGGAGCCGGCCTCTATGTGGCGATGGACCCCAGCATTCTGATCGGCCCGTCCGAGGAACCGGCTCCGATGTCGGCCCCGCCCAAGGCTGCGCAGGCCCCGGCCGCAGCCCCTCGAGCAGCGGCCCCATCGACACAAGCTGCAGCGCCGACTCCGATGGCTCCAACGCCTCAGACACCAGGGCCTGTTCCCGCTCCGGCCAACGCGCCACAACCGATGGCCGCAGCCCCGGCCCAGCAAGCCGTGCCCACCATGCCGCCACCATCGGCTCCACCACAGCCCAAGCCCATGATGCCGGCCACCGCGTCGGTTCCAGCCCCAGCCATGCCGGGCGCGGTCTCTCCGAGGCCGGCCTCGACAACCGGCTTCTCGCCGCTTTTCAGCGAAGGCCAGCAAGTCTTGATCTTGGCCGATCCGGCCAAGCCGACCGGACCCGTCTCCCTGATGGCCGATGCCAGCAGCAACCGCCCCGGCCCGACCGTGGCCCCCAATGCGACGGCCACGGTGCAGGACGGAGAGTTGCGGAACAACGGGTGGATCTATTCCATCCGCACAGCGCAAGGCGCCACCGGCTGGGTCTCTGAAAAACAACTGCGGGCGAAATAATCCGCCGGAGCGGGGGGGCTCACGGACCGCTTCAACCTTCTGCCGTCACCTCCGTCTCGTCACGCCCATGCTATAATGCCGCGGCAGTGGACCCAACCGCGCACACCCGATGATGCGAGCGATCATTTTCGATTTTGACGGAGTGGTGGCCGACAACGAGCCCATCCACTATGCCATGTTTCATCAGGTGCTGGGGGAAATCGGGCTGCCCTTCACGGAAGCCGACTACTACGCCAAGTACCTCGGCTTCGACGACAAGGGCTGTTTCGCCGCCGTGCTGGCCGCACAGGGCCGACCGGCACCGCCAGAGCTGATTCACGACCTGATTGACCGCAAAGCCCGCGCCTATCTGGCCTACATCCGGGACCACCTGGTGATCTTTCCCGGCGTGCGCGAATTGGTGCGCGAAGCCGCCACCCGGCATCGGCTGGCCATCGCCTCCGGCGCCCTTCGGCATGAAATCGAATTCATTCTCGAACAAGCCGGCATCCGAAAGGAATTCGAACACATCACCAGCGCCGAGGATGTCCAGCAGGGCAAACCGAGCCCCGAAGGATACCTCCACGCCCTGGCTGCCTTGAACCGCCGCACCCCGGCGGGACAAAACCCCCTCGCTCCCGCGGATTGTTTGGTGATCGAGGACTCCATCCCCGGCATACAAGCGGCCCATGCGGCGGGCATGAAAGTCCTGGCCGTCGCGAATACGCACCATGTCCAGGATCTCCGGGAAGCGGACGCCATCACCCACTCCCTGGCGGACGTGAATCTGACCGAACTTGAAAGCCGGCTGTGGAAGCGCGGCACCGCATAAAATGAGAATCTGTTCTCTCTTGCCCGGTGCGACTGAAGTCGTGGCCACCCTCGGCCTCGCCGACGAGGTGGTCGGGGTCAGCCACGAATGCGACTATCCGCCGGCCATGCGCCACAAGCCGGTACTGGTCACGCCGGCCATTGATGCGGAACAGGCCAGCAGCGGCGAGATCGACCGGCAGGTGCGGGAGACCCTGGCGGCTGGGAACCGGCTCTACGCCCTCGACGAACGGCGGTTCGCCCAGGCGCAGCCGGACCTCGTCATCACCCAGGACCTCTGCCAGGTCTGCGCCGTCACGCCGGACCAACTGGGACGTGCCCTGCAACAACTGCCGAAGCAGCCGCGGCTGCTCACGTTGAATCCGACCAGCCTGGCGGACGTTATCGCCGACGTGGAGCGTATCGGTTCGGCCGCGGGGCAGAAGGACAAGGGTGCCGCCTTCGCCGCCTCCCTCCGCGCCCGCCTGCAGGCCATCCGCGAGCGAGTCGCCGCGAGCACGCACAAGCCGACCGTCGTATGCCTGGAATGGTTCGACCCGCTCTATCTCGGCGGCCATTGGGTTCCCGAGATGGTGGACTGGGCCGGAGGCAAGGATCTGCTCGGCACGGGCGGCGCCCCCTCCGGCATCGTGACCTGGGAGCAAGTGCGAACCGCCCGACCGGATGTTCTGATCATGATGCCTTGCGGCTTCTCCGTCGCCAGAGCGCAACGAGAGCTGGCGGCCATCAACCCCCGTGCCCGCTGGGCCGGCTGGGAGAGCCTGCCCGCCGTGCAACAGAACCGCGTCTTCCTGGTGGACGCCGCCGCCTACTTCAGCCGTCCCGGTCCGCGCCTGCTGGACGGAGTCGCCATCCTTGCCGCGCTCTTGCATCCGGAACTCTTCCCAGACCACGAACGGCCGACCCAGGCGCAAGCCCAACGCTGGGCTCGACCGGCATAACTTCGGCTCCTATGACTCCTGCTGACGCTCAGGCCTATTGCACCGCGCTCACCAAACAGAGCGGCAGCAATTTCTATTACTCCTTCTTCTTCCTGCCCCAAGCCAGACGCGACGCCATGTACACGGTCTATGCCTTCTGCCGGGAGGTGGACAACGCCGTGGACGACGCGCCGGCCGGCAGCGACCCGCAGCAAGCCATCGCGCAGTGGCGGGACGAACTGGCCGCCGCCTATCGGGGCGCCCCCACCCATCCGGTCACCATCAGTCTGGCGCGGCATGCGCGGGAGTTGGCGATTCCGCAAGAATACTTCGACGAGCTCATCGCCGGCATGGAGATGGACCTGACCACCCTGCGGTACAAGACCTTCGACGAGCTCTCGCGCTACTGTTACCGGGCGGCCTCCGTGGTGGGGCTCATCTGCCTGCACGTCTTCGGCACGCGCTCGCCGCTGGCGCGCGACTACGCGATCGATCTCGGCATGGCCTTCCAGCTCACCAATATCCTCCGCGATCTGGGCTCGGACGCAGACCGGGGCCGCATCTATCTGCCGCAGGACGAGCTGGCGCGATTCGGCTATCGGGAGGAGGAGATGCTGGGGAAGAGCTATTCGCCGGCATTCCGAGAGCTGATGCGGTTTCAAACCGAACGGACCACAAGCTACTACGATAAGGCTAACCAGGCGATCCGGAAAATGCCCAAGGCCGACCGGCAAGCCCTGACGCCGGCGGAGATCATGCGCGGGGTCTATAGCCGCATCCTGGACCGGATCATCGCCAACGACTATCAGGTGTTCGGTCCCCGCATCACCATAGCCCCGGCCCACCGCCTCGCTCTCGCCGCTGGCGTCTGGCTGCGCACCAGGTTGCGCTCCTCGTAACCCACCTGAAAGCAAAGCACCGCCATTGACTGAGGCCTGACGAGCGAAATAGGTTCCTTCATTTTTTGCGCCAACAGACAGGCGTATGGTGAATTGGGCCGGACTGCGTGACTTCCGGCGGAAAATGTGGACGATGATTGAATCCCTGCGGTAACCTTCGCGCAGCAGGAACATCTAAAGACTTGCACCTCCGGCCGAGCCCCGCCCCTATGAAAGTGCGCGGCTCAACGACGGACCCTGGAGCACAAGACCCATGACACGCGACGGCATCGCCGGCTGGTCGAAACTTGATCTGACAATCGGCGCGCTGGTTGTGGGTATTCTTGCCCTGGACATATGGTCCCCCCTGGGCTTGGCCGTCGGGTTGCTCTATGTCATCCCGGTCTGGCTGACCGTCTGGTCGAATGTCCCGGCGGCCCCGCTCAAGCTGTCGCTGTTGTGCGTCACGCTCACGCTACTGGACGCCCTGATCTCTCCGCCGAGTTCGGCTCCGCTCTGGTACGGCCTCACCAACCGCCTCATGATCAGCTTGGTCATCATGCTCGGCGGCTACCTCGCCCGGCGGGAAATCACCGGCAGGATGACGCTGGCTCGGGAGATTGCCAAACGCGAGGCCACCGAGACAGCGCTGCGGGAAAGCGAACTGCGCCAACGATTGGTGGAGGCGGTCAAAGAAAGCGAAGCACGGCTCAATCTGGCGTTGGAAGCGGCGCAGATGGGCGCGTGGGAGCTCGACCTCCGGCACGACACGGCCCTTCGCTCCATTCAACACGACGCCATTTTCGGCTATGACGCGCTGCAGCCCGAGTGGGGAAAAGCCATCTTCCTGACCCATGTCGTGCCCGAAGACCGGGAGGGCGTGCAACGGAAGTTTGAAGAGGCGCGCGCCACCGGACGGCTCAACTTCGAATGCCGGATCCTCTGGCAAGACCAATCCCTGCACTGGATTGCGGCCAGAGGGCGCGTCCATCACGACGAACAGGGCCATCCGAGCAAACTGCTCGGCACGGTCATGGACATTACCGAACGCAAGCGCCTGGAGCAGGAGCGGGAGAGCCTGATCGCCCAGCTGCAGGACTCGCTGTCCCGCGTCAAGTCGCTGGAAGGCATCCTGCCCATTTGCGCCCACTGCAAACGGATCCGTGACGAACAAGGCCAGTGGCAGGCCGTCGAAACTTATGTCCGGGGCCGTTCAAACGCCGACTTCAGCCACGGCATTTGCCCGATCTGCCTCGACAAGTACTATCCGGGCGTGTAAGCGCATCTCAGATCTCGGCGGTGAAAATACGGCCGGCCTTGAGAACGGGTATTCGAGAACTCTGCCCAAAGCTGCCACCCCACCGCCTGCTATTGTCGCCAGCATCTGGCGTTGTGGTATTGGGGAAAGGAAGTGCGGGGCAGCGAAACGCCATCAGCTTACTTCTGCGTCGGTTGCAGGGTTTGGGCTCCGCCTCGGATGCGCGCGGCGCGGGTTTCCATTTTTTCGGCTTCTTCCTCGCGTCCAGCCCGCCTGAGCAGCCGCGCATAGTTTTCAGGCGTGACGCCAACCAACGGACCGTCAGGCCCCAGCGCCTTCTCCCACAGAGTCAAGGCGCGGCGATAGTAGACTTCCGCCTGGGCCGGTCGTTCCTGGACTTTATAGAGCACCGCCAAACGGGTCAGCGCATGCCCGACCTCCGGATGGTCCGCCCCCAAGGCCTTCAGACGAATATCGAGGGCGCGACGGTAAAAGAATTCCGCTTCTTGATAGCGCCGCCAGTCCCGATACAAATCGGCCAGGGCGATCAGCGAGTCGCTCACGGCCGGGTGGTCCGCCCCGAACGTCTGTTCCCGAATCGCCAGGGCCTGCCGGTAGAACATTTCGCTTTCGACATAGCGGCGTCGTTCCCGACGCAGATTGCCCAAATGCGTGAACGCGATGGCCGCTTGCGGAGAGCCGGCCTGCTCGGTTCGCTCGGCTGCGGCCAACGCGCTCCAGGCGTAGGCTTCCGCTTCTGCCCCCTGGTTACGCCGAAAGCGCCAGCCGGCCAATCGGTTCAGGATGTCGGCCATGCGAGGATGGTTCGGCCCGCCCGTCTCTTCGTAGATGTGCAACTCCCGCCGATAGAGGGACTCGACCTCTTTCTCGTGGCCCATCTCATTGAGTCCTTGGGCGAGAAGCGCCAGGCTTTCGGCCACGTCTTGGTGGGTCATTCCATGCACCTGCTCCCGCAACGCGAGCGCGTGCCTTGCAAGCGCGACCCCCTGTTCATACTGCCGTCGCTGATAGAGTTCCTCCGCCTGCTGTTGCAACAGGCTCGCTTGCGCCAAGAGAGGCGACCGGTCGTCGGCCCATCCTGCGGCCGATAGCAACCAGAGCGCCGCTCCGCCCGCCATGGCGATGATGAGGGGACCGTTCCGCATCGCACGGAACGATCGGCTAGGGAGCCGGCCGTTCCGGCTTGGGCTGTTTCGGCACCGCCTTGGCACGGGCTTCGACTTGCGCGGCTTGCTCAGATCGGTGTGTGTCACTCAGCAGCTTGGCATAGCGTTCGAGTGTCGTCTTGAGGGCGGGATGGGGCACGCCTTGCTGATTGTCTTCGATCGCCAGAGCTTGCACAAAGAGCGGCTCCGCTTCTTTGTACCGCCCTTGATCCTGGTAGAGCGACGCCAGCGCTCCGGCCACGGTCGCCACGCCCGAGGCCTTGGCTCCCAGCGTCTTGCTCCGGATGGCCATCGCGCGTTTCAGCAGGGCTTCCGCCTCCCGGTCCCTTCCCATGGTCCGGTAGAGCAGCGCGAGCTTGTAGCAGGTGGCGGCGGCCGCGACATGCTCGCCCCCCTTGATTTGCTCTTGAATGGCCAGCGCCCGCTGAAATAACGGCTCAGCCTTGGCTTGGTTCCCCACCAGATGGTGCAGCCAGGCCAAGTGATCGAGGTACAGGGCCACGGTCTGATGGTCCGGCCCCAGATTTCGCTCCGACAAGGCCGCGGCCCGCTCCGCCAGGGGCAGGGCTTCCGCGGGTTTCCCCGCTTGTTGCAGCCCGATCATGGCCTTGGTGAGGTCCATGATGTCGTCGGAGGATTGCTGGGCTCCGGCTGGCGCACCGGTTCCCAGCAGCAGGATCGCGAGCAGCCCGACAAAGAACCTGCAACCGTGATCGTTCCGCATCGGCATTCCGGTTCGTTCGTGAGAGGTTGTTGAAGCCCCAAGGCCGCCCTTCCACGGGTACGCCTGTCTTGCCGAAAAAGCAACCGGTTTCCCTTTGCCGGCACCGACCAGAAATCGGTGATGCGGCCCATTCAAGTTGCGACCCGATTCGGACGATAAGACGGAACAAGCGTGACGGGCCATTCACCCGAGGCGGTCTTTCTCCATGACGCGAACGGCTACAAACGGAGTACAACGGCTCCTGTTCTGTTTGGTGCTCTCGCTTGCTCTGTGGGCTCCTACGCCGGGGCAAGCCGCCCCCCCACGCGAAACCGATCAAGACAATACGATCCGTA
>JAGWTI010000156.1 GCA_028876065.1 Nitrospirota bacterium | reverse complement strand
ATACATACATGGTGCCGGCTCCTTCGCGAAGCGCGTGCTAGGATGGTTGGCTTCTGTCGGGAACGATTATGATAACCATTCTCATCTCGTGGCATGATCATAATCGTTTTAACCTTGCGTGTCAAGCAGGATTTCCGATTGCTCGACTGGCTGGATTGGGCGAGGGGGGCTGGGTGGTAGCCTCTACCGGGTGGCGAACCGGGACGGAGGGACAGATCCCAAACCTTAGTCCATCGTACGGTCCAATTCTTCCACCATCCCCTTGATGGTGTCGAATCCAGATTGCCAGAAGGCCTTGTCGCGCATGTTGACGCCCACGTCGGCCAAGATCGAGTCGGGGCTTTGTGAGCCCCCTGCGGCCAGCAGCGCGAGGTATTGGGGCACGAAGGCCTGGCCTTGCTGCTTGTACATGTGGTAGAGGGCCAGCACCAGGAGGTTGCCGAAACTGTAGGCGTAGCAATAGAAGGGGCTGGCGAAGATATGCGGGATGGTCAGCCATTCCCAACGGAAGATCGCCGGGACCGGGACCGCCTTCCCGAACTGTTCGCGCAAGTTGGCCTGGTAAGCCGCCGCCAGGTCCTCGGCGGTGGCGCCGTGAGCGATCATGTCGTGCGCGCGTTGTTCGAACAAGACAAAGTAGGCTTGGCGAAGGACCGTGGCGTAGATGTCGTCCAGCTGGGCGAGGAGGAGGCCTTGTTTGACCGACCGATGATGCTCCTGGGCGGTCAGCGCATCGGACAGAATCCGCTCGCCGAAGACGGAGGCGGTTTCAGCCAAGGGCAGGGTGGAGTGAAACGTGAACACGGTATGACGCTCGGCCATCAGGCCGTGCACCGCATGGCCGAGTTCGTGGGCCAACGTGGCGACGTCCCGCGCCTCGCCGGTATAGTTCAGCAACACGTAGGGGGTGAAACCGGGGACGACGCTGTAGCAGTAGGCCCCGCTGAGCTTGCCGGGCCTGGTCCGGGCGTCGATGTGACGTTCGTCGAAGACCCGGCGAGCCAAGTCGCCCAATTGGGGAGAGAAGGCGCGGTACGCATCCAGCACCATCTGGACCGCATCGGCATAGCGGTAGCGTTTTCGATCGGCGGGATGGGGAGCATAGATGTGAAAACGGTTCATGGGTGTGATCTTGCAGATACGTGCTTTCAAACGAAAGTATTCCTGGAAGATGCCGGCGTTGTCGGCGCAGACGGCCAGCAGGGCCGAGGTTGCCTGGTCCGGGATGTCGTTCCCCACGTTCCTGACGGTCATCGGCGACGCGTATTTGCGCAGTTCAAGGTTCTCGCCCTTCCAATCCTTGACGATCGTCGCATAGATTTCGCCGAGGACGTCGTGATGGGCGTCGAAGACGCGGTAGAGCTCTCGGTACGCGGCCTCCCGTACCTGCGGCTTCGGGTGCCGGAGGTAGGCGGCCAGCTGTTCGCGCGAGAGGGCCTTGGGTTTGCCGTTGACCGTGAGCGTGAACGTGAAGCCGTTCGTCAGCACGTCATATAGCGTATTGACGGCGCTCCGGCCGGTGACGGTTTTCAGGTTGATGATTTTTTCCTCCGGTTCGGAAAGCGTGTAGGCTTTGAACCGGCGGATGGATTCCAGGTAGTAGCGAAAATCGCCCGCCGCATCGAGCAGGCGGGCGGCGTTCGCGTCGTCCACGGATTGCCACCAGAGATCGAAGAACAGCAGGCGGTTTTGCAGGCCGGTGAGGCGCTCTTCCACGGTCGCCTTCAGCGCTCGGGCATGGGCATTCTTGGTGTTTTCCGAAAACCACAGGTAGGCATAGGCGCCCAACTTGGCGGTCTCGGCGGCCATGGCCTCCAATTGTTGCAGCAGGCCGAGGAACGTCTGGGGCGGAAGGTCGGGGCGTAAATGTTCCCGGCAGGCCTCGAACCGGCGGACGCGACGGTCCATATCCGCAAGCAACCGTTCGAGGTCGTGTTGCGGCCGTTTGAGCAAGTGGGACAAGTCCCATCGATCCGGCGTCGTCCCTGCCTGCTTGCGCGGTGGCGCCGGCGTCGCCCCGCGGTGTGTCGTGCCCGTCCGTTTCATCCTGTGCCTTTCCGACGCGAGCCCATCCAAGCTCCGCCATCTTACCATTCGCGCTTGCCCGGTCTTCAAGCCGTTTCTTTGCTTGGGCCGACCATAGATTGCGAGAGGGACTATCTCCGGAGGTTCAACGGGGGCGCCGGCCGAATGACCAGGGTGGCGTTGACAGTTCGAGCCGGAGTGTTACAATCTCCTCATCGTTCGGGGAGCCGATCAGTGACGGACCAGGAAATCAACCGGGCCATCCAGTATGTCACGGCCAGCACCTCGTATGGCCGTGACACCGTCGCCGGGATTATTCAGACCGGTTTGGGAGAATTGGAGGCGCTGGCGACATCCACGCATCAGACATTCGAACGGGACGCCCTCATGGAGTACGTGTGCCGGTGGACGATGCGGCGGACGGGGCATCCGGAGCCGCTGGTTCGGGAAATCCTCGGGTGCGCGGGCCGCTGGCTGGATCAGATGTGCGACCTGGTGCTGAAGGACGCCCCCAAAGAGGCGTGAGCGCGCGACGGCTTGTCTCAGCCGAGAGTTTGTTTCAGGAGCGCCAGATTTTTCGTGACCATCGCGTCGCCGTTTTTCGTCGAGACCTCAATCCCCTGGTCGCAGATTCGGCGGCACTCTTCATTCCGGCCCAGTTTGTGGAGCGACTGGGCCAGCGCATAGTACGCGGCTGAGTAGGTGGGCTTGACCTTGAGGCA
>JAGWTI010000087.1 GCA_028876065.1 Nitrospirota bacterium | reverse complement strand
ATCTGCGCGGCACGGCTGATGACCTTCAAAGCCGCCTTGACGTCTTGTTCCGATTGGTTGAACTTGGTTCGGAGGACTTTCGCCGTCTCCGTGAGGATGGGGACTGACCCGTATAACGCGATTTGCCTGCGTCGGGCGAGCAGAAAGGCTTGCTCGCCTTTACTGCCCGGAATGAGCAAGGCCGAGATATAGACATTCGTGTCGAAGACCGCCTTCACTAGCGACCCTCGAACACGATCCGCTCAATCTCCTTTTCCGTCAGCACGCCGGCTGTACGCGCACGCTTGGTCATTTTGCGTTGCAGTCTGAAGAACTCTTCCTCTTCACGCTCCGCCTTATAGGATTCGACCATCCGACGGAACAATTCGCTTTTTGTCGTGCCTTCGCGCTCCGCCAGTTTTTCATACTCTTCCGCCAGGCTTGGACTGACCGAAAACCCCAGCACGGCCGTATTGCGCCCCATTGAGCACCTCACGTGAAGCGGGTTGAACTGGGTTAAACTCTAGCACAGACTCGGAGACTCGGCAATGGGCTGACCATCATATAGGCAACGGATACACCTCTCATTGCGCAGCCGCACGGACACTCTGCTCTTCCTTACTTGTTCCACCCCCTCGGAGGGCTGCCTGGGTGCCTCCCACTGCGCGCATTGGGCGAGCACCTTCTGAGCGTGCACGCTTTGGGAGCAAAGAGATGCTAACCGCCTCCGTTCTACCGTTAATCTAAGGCTGCTCAAAAAGGTCATCCAACAAGGCCGCAGGAAGCCCGGCGCCTGAGGAGGTACATACCAAGCTTCGCTTGAACGGCTCGCTTCGATCACATGCGAGCGGATAGTTACTTTGCCCATTGCTTCTCGGTACGTCGCAGGGAGACGGGCGACCGAGAACGCAGTTGGAGGCCTTTTTCAGCAGCCGTTACTCGCCCTCGAGTGGGATGTACAGATAGATGCTCTGGCGGTTGATGAGCAGGAGGGCCACGTCTTTGGGCTTGATCGGCTGGACGGCTTTCTGGAACGAGGCGAGGTCCGTGATGGGTTGGCGGTTGACCTCCATGATCAGGTCGCCTGTCATCAGGCCGGCCCCTTCGGCCAGGCTCCCTTCGTCCACCGTGGTCACGACGACGCCGGTGATCGACCCGAACCCCAACTGGCGGCCGATGGCCGGCGTGATCTCGTCCACCATCAGCCCGCCGAACGGATGGCCGTCGGTGTCCGACTTCACCTGCGGCAAAACGCGTTTGGTCCGTTCGCGGGGCGCTTCCTGAATCACAAGATCCGTCTGGAGGGGTTTCCCATCGCGGACGACATCGAGCTTGTGCTTGCTGCCGATCGCCGACACGGCGATCCAATTGCGGAGGCGGCCCGAATCCAACACCTCCTTGCCGTCGAACCGGACCACCACGTCGCCCCGCTTCAGGCCGGCTTTCTCCGCGGAGCCCCTGGCGAACACATCGGTGACGATCGCCCCCTTCACGTCCGGCAGGCCGAAGAGCTTGCCCAACTGCGGCAGGACATCCTGCGTGGTCGCGCCCAGGAAGCCGCGCACCACGCGGCCGGTCTTCAGCAAACTCTGCATCGCCGCCCGCGCCATGTTGCTGGGGATCGCGAAACCGACGCCGACGCTGCCGCCCGTGACGCTGGCGATGGCGGTATTGATCCCCACCAGCTCGCCTTTGACGTTGACCAGCGCCCCGCCCGAATTGCCCGGATTGATCGGCGCGTCCACCTGGATGAAATCTTCATAGTCGGCCACGCCCACGTCCGCGCGCCCGACCGCGCTCACGATGCCGAAGGTCACGGTCTGGCTGAGCCCCATCGGATTGCCGACGGCCAGCACGAAATCGCCCACGGCCAACTGGCTGGAATCGCCCCAGGCCACGGCGGGCAGACCGGTCGCCTCGATCTTGACGACCGCCACATCGGTCTTGGGATCGGTGGCCACCACGCGGCCCTTGAACTGGCGCCGGTCCGCCAGCAAGACCTCCACCTCGGTCGCATCCGCCACCACGTGGTTGTTCGTGACGATGTAGCCGTCCTCGGACACGATCACGCCGGAGCCCTGGCCGTACTGGCGGCGGGGCGGCCCCTCCGGAAACAGGCCGAACGGCAGGCCTTCGTCGCTGAGGGCCTGATCGCGGACCAGCACGGTCGCCGCAATGTTGACGATGGCCGGTTTCACCTTCGAGGCCGCGCCTCGGATCTGCGCTTGCAGATCGGCCTGCGCAGGGGGAGTCGGCACATCCCGCTTCGCCGCCAGAGCCCCATCGGCGCGACCCAACACCAGTCCGGCCAACAAGCCGGCCAGAAGGAGGGATGCCGGGGAAATGGTCGTTCGCGCTCGCGGCGTCACTTTTTCTTGTCCGAATCCAAAATGCTGCGGATCACGGTCCGGAGATTGTCCGGATCGATCGCCTCGACCTTGATGTTGCCGTCCAGCACCACGGTGGGCGTCTGCTGGACGTTCACCCGTTTGCCCCATTCCTTGCCCAGCTCCAGCGTTTTCAACGGCTTGCCGCTGGCCAGCCCCGCTTCGAACGCCGCGACGTCCAGCCCGACTTCCCTGATCACCGCCTCGCGGATCGTCCCGTACAGCAGGTCCGCCTTGTCCTTGTGGATCGTGCGGAACAGGACCCGCTTCATCTCGTTGCCTTTGCCCATCGTTTTGGCTTGCTCGTACATTTCAAACGGGATGGGCAGCTTGTTCGGAATCACCGGGAAGCCCACCATCGTGACTTCCAGTTTGCTCCCGAATTCCTTTTCCAAAATCGGCAGGGCTTCCTGCTCGAACCGGTGGCAGTGCGGACAGTAGAAATCCGCAAACTCCGTGAGCTTCACCTTGCCCGGTGTATGGGTGGACGGTTCCTTGATCTCTTCGAACTTGCCCTTGAGCCCGGCCTGACCGGCTTGCGCAAGCGACACCGTTCCGCCCGCCGCGACCAGCCCGGCCAAAGCCACACCCGTTGCGACGCTTTTCCAACCGATGCCACACTTCATACCCTCCGCTCCTTTCCCATGGAGAATGGCCCCGAAGCCGCCATTATAATCCAAAGCCGCGGCCGGCGCCTCTTTGTTATAATCGTACATGGTCGCCGCCGGTTTGCCCCGACTGCTCTTCGTCGCGCTGCTCGGAGCGACGGTCGGATGCGCCTCACCGTCCATCGTGCCGGCCTCGCTCCAACTGCAGGTGGATCGGACCCTCACCTTCGCCCGACTCAAAGAGTCGCCGGACAGCTACCGGGGCCGGCTGATCCTCGTCGGCGGCGAAGTCCTCTCCGCCAAGCGGCTGAAAGACGGCACGCGGGTCGAGATCCTGCAGATTCCGCTGGAGGAGTCGCAGGCGCCGGGCACGGACCGGATGACCTCGGAAGGCCGATTGCTGGCGATCCAGAGGGAGTTTTTGGACCCGGCCACGATCCCGCCCGGCACCCGCGTGACGATCATCGGGGAGGCGACGGGCGCCATGACCCTGCCGCTGGACGAAACGGACTATACCTACCCGACGCTGGAGATCAAACACCTGAAGGTCTGGCCCATGAGGGACAACCAGGCATCCAGACCCGGCTCTTACTCTGGCCCGGCCTGGCACCCCTTTTACGGCCCCTGGTACCGCTCTCCCTACTGGCGATAGCAACAACGCCCCGCCCGCCGGATCGGCGGACGAGGCGTTGCAATGAGTTCCGAATGTCGGGGGCTAGCGGATCATGAGCAGCTTACCGCCGGCCGAACCGGGATTCAGTTGGTCCTTGTAGACCAAGGTGCTGCCCTGAGTCGCGTAGAGCAGATCGCTGAGCGGCACGCCGATGTATTTGGTTTCGCCCGGCTTGAGCACCACCTGCGCCTTCAGCACCGTCGGCGCTTCAAACGCTCCGTCCGCTGTCATCAAAAACCCGCGTTCCACGGACGTTTTATTCGTGACCTTGAACACCACCGGACGACCGGGCCGTACCTTTAGATCCAGGATCGTCACGTCCGGATACCACATTTTGAGACCGCCCGCCTCGATGGCGACCAGATCCGCATCCACCGGCAGTTCCTTGAACGGCTGCCCGGCCACCCCGCCGGTCTCCAGATCGCCGATCTCCACGCCACCCGCATGGTGGGCCAGACCGACGGACACGCCGGCCAGCAACACGACTGCCGCAACCAATCCCGACGACAAACTCGCACGCATCGGCCACCTCCTCTGGTTGTCCAATACCGAATGGCTATAAGGACTTTCCGGACTTGGGAGCGGAAGACAGGCAAGGAGGGAGTCCATTTTTTTCAAGGACTTGCCCCCCCTCGACCCGATCCCCCACGATTAAAAACAGCGCCTTCACCCGTTGGACCTGGCCGAGAAATTCCCCCTTGGCCACGGCCGTCACTTCCCTCGCGCCCCCGTCCCCCGGCTGATCGGACTCGATCTCCAACAGGTAATAGTTGAACCCGTCGAACTCTTTGTTGAAAAAATGCGCTCGAAGCAGCCGTTCGAGCGCCATGTCGTCCGCCCACACCGGCGCGCTCCCCAATACCATGCCCACAACCAAGAGATATGTCAGCGCTTGTCGCATCATGGTCCTTTCATGGCCGATCTAATCCAGCGGGAGGTCCCCGCCTGGTAGGGCGGGGGTGAGAGCAAGGTTCAACGCCTCGCGCTGGACAAGCGCAGCTTGAATTCTGAGAGTGCCACGCCCGGAAGGGCGTGGGAATCTACCTCGGCATCTCCTGCGGTTCGTCCCGCCTCGTCTGCCGCCGCCTACCCGCCCCTGCTCCATCTTGCCGTGGTCTGCCTCACTTCTTCGTCGGCGAGGATCGATCCGCGCCGTGCTCCGCATGAGCCAGCGCCTCTTCGGCATGCGTGATCGCCTCCTTGGCATGTTGAAGCGCCTCTTTGGCATGGGCATCCCCTCCGGCCTTGAGCGATGCCTCCAAATGTTTCACGGCGTCTTTCGCATGGCCGATCCCTTCCTTGGCATGCTTCACGCTTTCCTTGATATGCTCGTCCGGGCCTCCGGCACATGACGGATCGACCGCCAGCGACGCGCCAAGGCAGAAACACGCGACGGTGAACAACGCGATCGTGGTCTTTTTCATCGCCCTCTCCTTCGATGTCATTCCGGCGTCATTGCCAGAATGAGTTCTTGTTGATCCGACGACAGTTCGATCCAGTAGGTCACACCGGCCCGCAGCCGGTAGGTGAAACTCTTGAACGTCCTGCCGCATCCCATCTGCACGTCAAATGCCCGCGACGGCACACGAGTCCGGCCCTCGAACACTTTCAGCCAGAGAGACGCCGCCACGCTCACGCGATAGTCTCCGTCTTGCGGAACCGCCACCGACAAGAGCCCGGCGTACGATCCCGGAAGCCTTCCTCCCGCCGTCGGTCCGGACGCCCCATGAACGTGGCCGGCCCGATGCAAGGCGACTTTCAGGGCTTGGCCGGACGGGCTCACGAGAGCCATGACGTCCCGCTCTCTCAGCGTCACCACGGTACGCGCCGGGTTCGCCATCGCTCCCGCCACGTCGGCCGGCATGTCGAACTGAAACTGCGAACACTCCCCTCCCGCATCCGACGGACTGCGGTGGGCATAGGCATCGGGCCGGACAGAAAACCCAGCCAGCAGGCCGATCACACAACACAGCACCGATTGAACATGCGACATTCCCTCGCCTCCCCCTTGCGACAACCGCTTTCCCCGAAGGGCCGGGGTGGAAGAGGGAGGCACCTCTCCCACCCCGGTACGATCCGGATGAAGGGTGCGACAACATCCGGACCTGTTGTATGGCTTGCCGACCACCAGGAACATCTCCCGCGTCCGATTCACATGGCCGGCCGATGTCCGACACGCAGCCGTGGAGGGATCTCGCGGACGGCTCGGACCGGCCTTCCATCCTCGACGCGATTGCGTTCCACCAGCTCTGTCACGGATTCCCGAAACACGCGCAGACTGCATTTGCCGAGTTTGGTCGCCTCCAGACGCCCCTCTTCGATCCACCGATAGATCGTCCACCGGCTGACATTCAGGGCTTGCGCCGCCTCACCGACCCGCAGCAACGGTTTGTCCATGCCTCACCTCTCTCGATCGGGCTTCAGCGCGGGCGGGCGGCGTTGAGAATTGCCGCCCGCAGGACCCAGCAGGGAGGTAGGCTAGACCGCCTCATCCGGGTCCGTCTCCGCGCCGTCGTTTGGTTGACACCTTGACCCATCGCTCTTCCCTCATCCGCCCCGCTCCACCCAGGCTTTACATCCCCAGCCCATCGCCAGGGCCCGCTCGACGGCCTCGGCTAATTGCTCCGGCGACATGGCGCCGCTCCGGTACTTCACCAGCACCGTCCCGTGATTGTTCAAGAATTCGATCTGCCGGACCGCCTCGAATTGGCGGAGCGCCCCCTCCACCTCGCTGCGATGGTATTCGCACATCCGCCCTCCGATCTGGACGATCGTGTGCTCCGTCCCCTGCGCGTCAACCTGAAGAACGGGGCCTGGTGATTCCTCAGCCAAGGCCGAGGCCGCAACCGGAAGGACCATCAACGCCAACCCGACGATGATTCGTGTCACCACCGCACATCGCTCCTTTGCAAAATGGTTCATTACACTCTGTCTCCATTGGGCCGGGGAGCAGGCGCAGGAGGACACCTGCGCCCCGGTACAGGTCCGAGTCAGGAGGCCAGTCCACCTCGGACCCTTGTCAGCTCATGCGTACGCCATATGCCAAATCGGTCGACCGGGTGTGTCCAGCCCAGCGCGGCTTCACGCGGCTCCACGAAAGGCGCGAGCCGGGCTCGGCACGAACGCGCACCGCACCTTGTCGGCGCGACAGTCGGATTCAGAGAGGGATCGGATCAGCGGGGAGGAGCGCGGGAGTGAGTCGAACCGAGAAGGACACGTGCCTCGGAGGCTGCGAGGATAGAGGCGACGCCGAAACTCAAAAGAACGAGCACGATGGCCGGAGGCGCCGAAGTCTGACTTGATCCGTCGTTGGCTTGACAGGCCCAGACGCAGAGCGTCGAATGGGCCGGTTGGCTGCCGTGATGATGGTGATCGCCGGCGTGCGCCTCCCCGTGGCCAAAGAGGCAGGCCGAGGCCATCACGGCCAGCAGGAGATACAGACCCGCCAGCACAACGGCCATGGGAAACAGCGCACGCTTCACGGGGTGAACATCCTCACCTCTATCCTTATCGTTCAAGCTGATCATGTAGACCAAAACCTGACGACTGTCTACAGACGATCGCTCACGCTTGCTACAGTTCCGGCAACCTTCCCCCCGTCTTTCGCACCGTTCGAAGCAGGCGGGACATCTCATAGGCCGCCCATAGGGCCAGGGGGAATTGCGCCACACCGGTGATCTCGAAGAAGACATCGTTCGGCATTTCATAGAGCGGAGGGGGAAACAGCTGCCGCATCAAGGCCTCCGACGTGCCGGAAACGAACAGTATGTCCTTGGCCGCATGATTGTAGCCCCCCTCGAACAACCCGATCCATCCGATGGGCAAGACCATACTGACGACCACAAACGCCCACAAGGCGGCCGTGCCGACCCCGGTGCCCCGTTGTCTCTGAAAAACCGACCACGCCCCTCCAAGAATAAGGATGCCCGGCACCGCGACGAACGCGATGTGCATGCGCCAGGGTGTGTGGTACGCGAGGGCGCCGTAGACGTGGTGCACGATCGTAAGCAACAAGACGCCGGTCGCGCTGAGCCCTGCTTTCAACATAGGACACCTCCGAATTCACACAGGCCTGTCTCAGAATTGCACGCGCCTCAATCTCGTCGCGGGGCCGGCGTAATAAATCAGCCGGCCCCGCGAGGCGCCGCTGCAAAACGTCAGAATTTCCATTCGAGGCCGGCAAAGGCGTTGCGCCCCCAGGCCACGTTGGCGTAGCGGAGGAACGGATCGTTCACCACCACCGCGCCGGCATAGGTCTTGTCGGTCAGGTTTCGCCCTTCCGCGAAGAACCGCAGCCCGTTGCCGATCTCCCATCCCGCCTTCATGTTCACGACGAAATAGGCCGGGGCCTTCGCCGTGTTCAAATAATTCACGTCGATCCCCGTGGGCACGTATTCGATGTTCGGCGCGATCCACCAGCTCTTCGGATGGTCATACCGCATCTCATAGGCGATGCTGTGTTGCGGCGCGCCCGCGACGAAATTCCCCTTCTTGGCGATCACCTGATTGGCCGGACCGCCTTGAGTCGTCGCGCCGTAGACATCCTCGGTGAACACGAAATGGGACCAGGTGTACATGGCCCGCAGGCTGATCTGATCGGCCTCCTCCGAGGCGCCTTTCACGAAGAGCCCGCGCGTCGCCACCATGCCGCCCCCCAGTTCCAGGCCCGTGTGCCTGGTGCCGTTGGCGTTCATGAACGTGTTTTGGTTGTTGATCACGTTGGTGAGAATTTCCTTCTGCATCTCGAGGTTATAGACCGTGAAGTCCCATTGATACCGGCCGTCCTTGGTCTTGCCCCGATGCCCCAATTCGAATTGCCAGGCGCGTTGGGCGTCCAGATTCAGGAAGCCGGTATTGGCGGTTCCATTGAAGTTGAACGCCGAGGTCAATTCGGCGTTGATCGGCGCTTCATACCCACGGCTGGCGTTGAAGTAGAGTTGTGACGTCTCGGTCGTGCGATACACGAACCCGAACTTGGGATTGATCGCGTTGTAATGGCGGAGAGGATTCTGGGTGCTGGAGAGGGCCGAGGCCGCATTCTGCGTCGGCGCCCCCACCGGGCTGTAGCTCTGCAAGACCCCTTGCCGGCCCGAATAATCCCACCGGATGCCGGCCACGAGGGTGAGCTTCTCGTTCACATCGAGCTGGTCTTCGGCATAGGTGCCGAAATAGGTCGTGCGGAGGAAGGCATTTTGCGCCAACGCGCCGATGCTCCCGTTGATATTGACGAACCGCTGCTGGTGCTGATTGGTGTATCGAGGTTGGTGCCCGACGACGAATCGGCTGTCCATCCCCAAAAGCCGGTCGTTGTTGCTGTACCGAATCTCGCCGCCGACGTTCATGTTGTCCTGGCGGATGGTCTGGAAGATCGGATGGTCGATGTACTGATTGGAGAAGTACGGCACGACCTCGATGAACTGGGTCGGCGTGAATTCGTAACGGTAGGCCACCCCGATCCGCTGGTAGTTTTGATACCGCCCGTACTTGCAGGCTTCGTTGCTCAAGTTGCAGGAAAAGAAGGTCCCGCCGGCCGGATTGGCGCCCGGCGTGCGGCCGCCCGCCTGCGTGGGGTCCGCAAAGAGCTGCCCGGTGGTCAGGGAGCCAGGGAGCCGCTCGGAGACGTTGGACTGCAGAATGTACAACCGCAGTTCCTGATGCTCGCCGAGCTGCAGGCCGAAATTCGCGTTGAGCCGCTGCCGAGACTGCTGGCCGTTGGTCTGATACCCGTCCATGTGCGTGCCGGACGTGCTGATGTAATAGTCGCTGGTCGCGTTCATGTTGCCGACCTTGAACGGCTGCAAGACCTTGCCGCTGGACACCTGGCCCATGTACATGCCGAAACTGCCGCCGAAGCTCTGCATCTGAAGCGCGGAGGCATTGTAGCCCGTGCGCGGCACGAAGTTGATCGCGCCCCCGATCGAATTCGCCCCGTAGCGCAGCGCGTTCGCCCCCTTGTAGACCTCGATGCGCTCATAGGCCATCAGGTCGATGGACTCGAAGTCGGAAAACCCGTCCGCATCGCCGAAAAAGATGCCGTTGATCAGGATATTGATGCCCCGGTGGTGGAAGTTGTTGCGCAGCGACGTGCCGCGGATCTGGAACTGCCCCTCGTCGGCGCCGAACCGCGACTGAAACCGCACGCCCGGCGCGAATTGCAGCACGTCCTGCAAGTTCACCATCCGCGATTCCTTGATCTGTTGCTCCTCGATCAGAATATTGCTGCCCGGCCGCGTCTCCAGCTCCCTCCTGATGGTCTCGATGTTTTCGATCTTCTGTCCCTTGATCTCGACATCCCTTGTTTCGAGCACCATCTCGCCGCCGGACGAAACCGGTTCGGCCGGAGGCGATTCCTGCGCCCACCCTGCACCGCCCGTCACAAGCGTGCCCGCCACCCCTGCGATCACCGCCACCCGACGCCATTTGCGCCGGTGATTATCCGTGCCCATGTCAGAACTCCCTTTCATGCTATCGCGCATTGACACCGATCGGTCCCTGTCGATCGGGGCCGACGGTCCTCGCCCAATGCGAACCGACCGCTCCCACCGAGGGAGCGTGCCCATCGCCTATCCGTATCGGAGGAAATGAAAGGAGATCAGAACGCAGGAGGAGCGCGTGCGGCGATGCGACTGGCGAAGCGATGCGGCCGAGAGACCCGCCAGGGCAACAGCAGCCCGAGGGCGATCAGCATCGGGGCGCTTGAGCATTCGACCTTGACGGCGAGCGCCGTCGAGGTCGCCTGACAGGCCCAAACGCAGAGCACGGAATGGGACACGTTTTGGGAATGGTGGTGCGCGCCGCTTCCGGAGGAGGCGTGCCCGAAGATGCACAGCGAGGCCGCGACCGCGAGGACCAAATAGAGACAGACCAGCCCGCCGGCCAGTATTTGTGCCGCTGGGGAGGGCCGTATCGTTCGCCTGCACGCCATCGTCATGCCGTTCGTGCGTCGGGGTCCTTACCGTAACGCCGCCGGTTGCGCAACCGTGAGCGCGCCTTGTTGAAGCACGATGCGATTGCGCGGCCAGGCATGTTCGGTCCAGGCCACGGCCATCGCGCCGCTCTCATGAACGGCCACCGTCGGATTTTCCGCTTTCGCGCCCTCGCTCAACGTCAGAACAGGCCCGAAGGTCCGCCCCCGGTCGGCCGACACCCGCATCACCACCCGCTTGCGGACGCCCGTCACTTCCTCCCACGCCGCCACCACCGTGCCTTCCGGGTGGACCGCCAGACGGAACTGGTCCGGAAGCGAGGTCGTCGACGTGTGCAAGGACACCGGCGCCGAAAAGGTCTTGCCCTGGTCGTCGGACGTGGCGACGAGGATGCGCGGCTGTTCGTCGGCCCCTTCCGTGTACCATCCCACGTAGAGCCGCCCCTGCCGGTCAACCCCGATCGACGGCCCCCGATGCGGGCAGGCGGCAAAGCTCCAGCTGTCCCGCCGGACCAGCATCGGCGGAGAAAACGTGCGCCCCCGGTCGGTCGAACGGGCGACCACGATGTCGCGCACGTTGCCGTCGAAGGTTTTCCGCCAGGCCACCCAGAGACTCCCATCCGGAGCGGTGGCCGCCATCGGGCGGCAGCAGGGACAGGCCATCCCGTCGAGCGCCAGATTCTTCTCCACGGTTGCGCCCTTGTCCCGCGAACAGGCAAACATCGCCCCGGCCCCGCTTTGTTCCTTGTTCCGGTTGTCCAGCCAGGCCAGGTACACGTCCCCGGTTCCCGCGGCCGTGACGTGTTCGAAGGTGTGATTGATGGGCGCGCCGTCGTCGTTGACGACGAGCGCGGCCTCGAAGCTTCGGCCTCCGTCCGTCGACCGGGCCAGACGCAGGTCCGCCGCAAAGGGGCCACCCGGTTTTGGCGTTGCCCAGGTCACGTAGATCTCGCCCTGCGGACCTGCCGCCAGCCCCGGCGACTGATGCATCGCGTCCGGCTCCGACCCTTGCTGATTGACCTGAACCGGCGCCGGCAGGTCCTGCTCCCCCCCGCCCGCCGTCACCGTATAGAGGCCGCGGACTTCTCCCCGCTTTTCGATCCAGGCGACGTGCAACGAACCGGCCCGATCGAACTGCAACGCCGGAGGCGACACTTGCAGCGTCCCCTCGACGATTTTCTTCTTGGCTCCGAGAACCAGCGGCGGCTCCGCCCAGCCGGTTCCGGAGGCGGCCAGGCACAGGGCCAGCGCAAACATGGTTCCTGCTGCGTGTTTCGTGCGGCGCTCAGGCATGGGCGATCCGATGTGCGTTTCCGATTACTTGTCCGTATCCCGAAGCGCTTGAATGAGCGCCACCGCATCCTGCCCATCCCAGGCCCTGGGCCCCACCGCTCGGCCGACCATCTTCCCGTCCTTCCCGATGACAAACGTGGTTGGAAGCCCGCGGACCAGGAAGGCGTCCGAAACCTCGCGCGACTCGTCCAGCAGCACGGGCAGAGACAACTGCAGGTGCTTGAGAAAGCCGGCGATGCCGTCACGCTGCTGGTCCGTCGTCACGGTCAGCACGGCGACATCCTGATGGCCGAACCGTTTGCGCAGGCGATCGAGGGCGGGCATTTCCTCTTTGCAGGGGCCGCACCAGGTGGCCCAGAAGTTGAGCACAACGACCTTCCCCTTCAAGTCGGAGGATCGAACCGGCCGTCCATCCAGGGCCGCAAGGCTGAACCCCGGCATGTCGCCGCCCATTCCGACGCGACTGATCCGAAGCGCGGCGGCCGGGTCCGCCGCGCCTTCCGATGCCCCCGCGACGCCCCCCAACAGGCTGAGCACCAGCAGCCAGGCGGCCAGGACCGTCGTACGGCACGCCGTCACGCTCCGCTCCTTGCACACAGGCATCCCTTTTTAGTGCAGGCGGTAATTGATCGGCACTTGCACCACCACCTCGGCCCGGCCGAGCGGCTGGGCCAGGTGCAACGGACAGGCCTTGTGCAGAGTTTCCAGCGCATCGTCGTCCAGCACGGCATATCCCGAACTTTGGACGACTTCGGCCCGCACAAGATGCCCATCCGCGTTGATCACGGCCCGGACGACGACCCGCCCTTCCAAGTGTTTGACCCTGGCGAAATGGGGATAGCGCTTCAGATTGGCCACGCGCTCCCAGAGCGTCTGGGCCAGCCAGCCATAATCGGCCTTGGCCGCATGGCCGGCGCCGGAGTGAGCCGGTGCAGGGTGAACGGCGGCCTCTTGGACCGGCGCGGGCGACGATTCGGCGGACTGCTCCTTGGCTGACTCCTGGGCGGCTTGGTGCGCGGGAGTCGGCGGCGCCGGCTCCACCGGCGCGCTGGGCGCCACGCTGGCGACCATTGGAGCAGGGGGAGCAGGCGACGCAGACGGGGCCGGATGCGAGGGAGCCGGCTCCGCATGGGCGCTCGCCTGTTCGGCGACCGGTTCGGCCGGCGGCCTGTGAGATTCGGCCGACTGCGTGCCGATGTCATGGGTCGGGTGCTGGACCAGCGGTTCCACCGGCTCAATCGGTTCAACGGGCTTGGCCACAAGCGGCATGGGCGGCGGGACCTCCGGCTGCACGTCCTTGAGCACGGGCTTGATCTCGGGCTTGGGTTCCGGCTTGACCTCCGGTTCAGGCTTTTTCTCCACCGCCGGTTGAATCGGCTCTTGACGCTGCACCACCGGCATGGGCGGGGCTTGCGGAGGAGGGGCCGCCTGCACGACCATCGCCTGCCGTTCGACCGGCTTTGGCTCCGCCTGCTTCGGGGCCGGAGTCGGAGCCGGCTTTGCCGCGGCCTTGGGCCGCGGCTTCGGCTCTGCCGGTTGGGCGACCGGTTTCGGCGGCGGCTCCACCAGCGCGACATCCCACTTGAAGGGCTCAGGCTTGGGCGCCAGCTTCAAATCGCCCAGCACCAGCACGGCCGCACCGACAGCCAACCCGTGCACGAACGCTGATAGCGCCCAACTCTGCACGTGGTGTCGAGCCCCGGCGAACCGCTGCAAGGAAATTTCGTTCATCGATTCCACCTCCTAGAACAGCGTTGGACCCTGGAAGTACTGAGTGAGTCCAAACACGTAACTGACTCCCTGCGCAAGGTTGCCATTGAAGTCACGCACGAGTGGAATCTGCGAATAGAAATAGAGAGACGTCGTATCCCGCAACGAAATCTGGAAGCCGGGCGTGTAAGCGAGATACGTTGATCCCGTAGTCGGCACAGGCCGATTCTTAATTGTAGGATCGAGCACGGTTGGCTCACCGGGAAAATCAGGATTCCCTGGCTGTTGGGCGACGGCTAATGATGAGCTAAACGTATCGTGCACCATATACCGATAGTTGATCTGACTGGTAAGGACGAGCCAGGGGACGGTGACCAGGTTTGCGCCCACAGCAATGTCGTATTGATCGCCAAACTGATACCCGAAATTGTTGCGGAAGGTGTGTCGATAGCTGCCGAACGCAAATTCGTTCAATCGGTGCGGGATCAGTTCGTAGGTTTGGTAAAACGAGCCGCCGAGTCCGGCATTGCCGCGCCCGATCTGCATGGTCGGTTCCATTCTGCCGGCGCCTCCGCCCGCCACGGCGGAATTTTGCGCCCAATTGCCGGTCGGGAGATACACGTCAATCCCGGCAACAATCATGCTCCTGAGCGTCGGCAACACATTGTACTTGAGCGCGACTTTGACGTCGCCGATGCCGGAACCATAGAACTGCGTAAGGTCACCGGCGCCGCCGTTGGTTTCCCCCAGTCCATCCACATGCTGATGCTTCTTGCTCGCATAGGGGATCGCCACCTCGATACCGAACCGGTCCGTCAGCCCATAGTTGATGTCCAAGGTAGCGGTCTGGGTGATGGTGCGGATTTCTCGATGTTCCCCCAGAATCAACTGGCGCCGGTCGGTATCAACCGATGGAATCACTCCGTTC
>JAGWTI010000086.1 GCA_028876065.1 Nitrospirota bacterium | reverse complement strand
GTCGACTGAGGCTAGCTCTGCGCCCAAATCATCAATGGTTTCCGACGATCGGGCAACCTCTTGATGCAGGCCGCTGACCATTATGCAGAGGCAATATGAAGAAGGGCGTTAGCCGAAAGGGGCGGACGACTGACCGCGATACCATGCGTCCGGAGCACGATTTCTCCCGTGCCGTGCGCGGGAGCACCGCAACTAGATATGCGCAGGGTGCGAACGTCGTCGTCATCGATCCGGATGTGCTCGACGTGTTTCCTACCAGCGCGTCCGTGAACGAAGCACTCCGCGCGCTCGCTCCAGTTCTTCGACATAAACGTCGGACTGTGGCGCGACGGCGAAGCGCCTAGCGTCGGGATGCGTCAGCCGACGGTTCCCCGTTGTATCGGGCTAGGTACGGAGGGCAGCCAATACTTCTTCGACATGCCCGTTCACGTTGACGCTGGGGAAGATGGCTTTGAGGTTGCCGGTGGAATCGATGACGAAGGTCTTGCGTTTGGAGCCGAGCAAGCGGCCGATGACCGGCAGGCAACTCAGGACCGGCCAGTGGGCTCCGTAGGCCCGCTCGATCGCCCCGTCCTCGTCGCAGAGCAGGCGGAACGGCAGGTTGAATTTCTGGCTGAACGATTGATGGGAAGCCTGTCCGTCCCGGCTGACGCCCAGCACCACCGCGCCCGCTTGCTCCAATGAGGTCGTGGCGTCCCGAAACCCGCAAGCTTCGATCGTGCAGCCGGACGTGTCATCCTTCGGATAGAAGTACAACACGACCTGCTTGCCGCGCAGAGAGCGGAGCGAGACTTCTTCGCCGGTCCCGGCTTTCGCGGTAAAGTCCGGAGCGGGATCGCCGACCTTCAAGCTGCCCATCGTGACCTCACCGGATTTCGATCAGTCGTAAAAGTTTCTCTCCCAGGCATGGGCCTGGAGGGTCTTTACGAGTCCCTCACTCAAGCGCCGCCCATCCGAACAGGCACAGTTCGCGCGCACGTTGGCCAGGGTGCGCATGCCGGGAATGACCGTGCTGACCGCCGGATGGGCCAGGCAATAGCGCAGGGCCAGTTCGGGCAAGGTGGCCGCTTCCGCTCCCAGTAGTTGTTTGATCGGTGCGATATGCGCGGCGACCTGGGCCTTGCGGTCGCCTTTGAAGTAGTCGTTGCGCCAATCGCCTGCGGGAAAGATCGTCTCGGGGGTGATCTTGCCGGTCAGGCCCCCTTCGTCGAAGGGGCAACGGGCCAGGACGCCGACGTCATGTTTGAGGCAGGCCGGGAGCAGCGCCCGGTTCGGGGACTGGTCGAAAATGTTGTAGATCACCTGCACGGCATCGACCAGGCCGCTGGCGACCAGGCGGAGCGCCGAGTCCGGCTCATGGTCGTTGATGGACACGCCGATGGCCCGAATCTTTCCCTGGCGCTTGAGCGTGAGCAAGGCCTCCAGCCAGCGCTGGTCTTCCATCCATTCGTCGCGCCAGATGTGCAACTGCTGCAAGTCGATGCAATCGAGTTGGAGGTTCTTCAGGCTCTGTTCGGTACAGTCGATGATGTGGGCAGGCGGGAAGGTGCTCTCGACCGTGTCGCCCGGCAAGGCCGGCCAATGAAGGTTTTTCGGGGGGATCTTGGAGGCGACATAGAGGCGTTCCTTGCGCGACCGGACCACCTGGCCCACGAGGGCTTCGCTGTGCCCGTCTCCGTAGACGAGGGCCGTGTCGATGAAATTCAGGCCCGCATCGATGGAAGCGTGGAGGGCCGAGAGGGATTCCGCATCCTGCGCGCCGACCCACATGCTGCCGCCGATGCCCCAGGCGCCGAAGCCGACCTCGGAAACCTGCCAGCCCGTTTTTCCCAGACGCCGATACTGCATGGATCCTCCTCCGCGGCCGCCCGTCACGTTGCGGAAGTACTGTACCTGGACGCTCCTTGACGTGCAACCGCACCCCCGCTACCCGGCCCGCCGGCGGCTCGATCGAATGGCGTGGCGGAGTTGTGCGCCATCCGCCTCAATGCTAAGCTGGAGCCCTGTCGCGGCCGACGCTGGATCTTGAGCAAGCGCCGCTCCGTCTTTGTGGTGGACCCATGAACGACGAACCGAAATTCCACGACCTGGTCTCGCTCCGCCGGGCGCTCGACGACCGGCTCCGCCGCCTGGAGCAGGACTTGAAAAAAATGACCGGCAATGTGCACGCCCAAGTGGAACAACGCAAAGCCTTGGCTCGCAGCCTGGAGTTGAGCCGGCGGCTGTTGGATATGTACGAACAGGTTCAAGGGTCTCCCAGTTGGGAGACGGCCGCTCCCGTTGCGACCGGCAGCGTATCCACGAGCGAGGCGCAAGCGGGAGGGGGGCCGGCTTCTCAGCCCGGCGAGGCCGACACCGGCGACACCGGCACGGAGCAATTCCTCCGTTTCGACCAGAACAGACATGGGTATACTCTCCGTCTGAGCCGGATTCCCGGGGGCTTGACGAAGGGCGTTCCCGCACCCGCGCTCTTGTCCTTCTGCAACGGGGCCGGCGTCACGCTGTTTGCGATCGACTTGATCGAAGAGGCGACGCCCTACGGTCCGGCCTACCGTTCCACCGACGTCAAAGCGTTCGTGCCCGGCCACTGGATCAGGGATTTTCTCGAGCTGTCCGAGCAAGTCTCGGCGCTCAAGAAAGAGTTGGACATTCGGAAAAAGTACGACCCGGCCGAGATCAGCAAGCTGAAGCGGCAATTCGGCATTTAGTCGAGCGCAACGCGCGAGGCAGTCCCGATGATGCGGGGCAGGCGGCAGATGGCGATGTTTGGACTGATCGTTGGGATCGGAGCCGGCTTGGTGGCTCCCGGTCCGGCGCCTGCCGCCGACCCCTTTCAGGAGATCGACCGCCGGTTTCAGGAGAAGCAGCAACAGGGAGCCGATGCGCTTCGCGGCCTGCACGAAGAATATCGGGCCAAGCGGCAAACCATGGAAGCCCAGTGGACGCAGCGGGAACGGGAGATCGAGGCCAAGTGGGAGCAGACCAAGCAGGCGATCGAACGGAAGTGGGATCAGGCGATACGGTCCACGCCGAAGGTGACCGATTTCGGCATCGCGCGGATCACGGCGTCCTCGAAGACCCAGACCGGTGTGGTGTTGGGCACGCCCAGCTACATGTCTCCGGAGCAGCTGGCCGGCGGCAAGGTGGACGGCCGGTCCGACTCGTTCTCCTTGGGGGTGGTCCTGTTCGAATTGCTGACCGGCGAGAAGCCGTTTCAGGACGACAGCATCGCCACCCTGCTGTTCCAGATCGCGAACCAGCCCCATCAATCGCCGACCAAGATCCGGCCCGACTTGCCGGCGTCCTTTCAAGCGGTGATCGATCGGGCCTTGCAAAAAGATGTGCGGGTGCGGTACCAGCGTGGGAACGAGATGGCCCAAGACTTGCGGGGATGTCTTCAAGGGGCCTAGGACGGGCAGCATCGCGAAGGGAACGGACGGGCTCAACGATGGACAGCGTGGTCGGAGCCAAAACGGACGTCGGCCTCAAACGAGATCACAATGAGGATTATTTCTGTGCGGCGCCCGAACTCGGCCTCTACGTGGTCTGCGACGGCATGGGCGGACGCAACGCGGGAGAGGTGGCGAGCCGTCTGGCGGTGGACGTGATCCAGCGGCATATCCGCGAGGCGGGCGAGAATGCCTCGCTGGCGATGGTCGGGCCCTATGATGCCGGCTTCTCGCCGCAGACCAACCGGCTGGCCAGCGCGCTTCGGTTGGCCAACCAGGTCGTGAACGGGGCGGCACGGAGCCAAGCCGGGCAGGCCGGCATGGGCACCACGGTGGTGTCTGCGCTGATCACCGGGCCGATGTTGTCGGTGGCGCACATCGGGGACAGTCGCCTGTATTTGATCCGTGGCGGCGGCATCCAGCCCTTGACGGAAGACCATTCGTTGGTGGCGGAGCAGGTCCGTCGCGGATTGTTGACCGAGGAAGAGGCCGAGCGGTCGCCCCAGAAGAACATCGTGACGCGGGCCTTGGGCGTCGAAGCCACGGTGGCCGTCGCGCTCGACGAGTGGCCCTTGGAGCCGGGCGACGCGGTGCTGTTGTGCTCGGACGGCTTGACACGCGGGGTCAAACCGGATGACATCTTGCAGGTGGTGCGCGGCGGGATGACGCCGCAGGCCGCGGCCGACCGACTGGTTGAACTGGCGAATGCCGCCGGAGGAGAGGATAATACCACGGTCGTGTTGATCGCTCTGCGCGGGGGGCGGCCCGCGGGGTTCTGGCGTCGGATATGGGGGTGACCGCCGGCGGAGGGGTGTACGGAGCCAGGTCGAGGTAAAGCAGGTATGCCAAAAATCATCGTGAAATTCAACGAGGCGGTCATCAGAGACGTGCCCTTGAACCGCGAGCAGCTCACCATCGGCCGCAAGCCCGATAACGACGTCGTGATCGACAACCCGGCCGTGTCCGGACACCATGCCAAACTGTCCCGCGTGCAAGCGGTCTATTTTCTCGAAGACCTGGGCAGCACCAACGGCACCTTCGTCAACGAGAAAAAGATCGACAAGCGACAACTGAAAAACGGGGATCGGGTGACGATCGGCAAACACCTGTTGATCTATGAAGACGAAGTCAAAGGCATGCCTCCGCCGCCTCCGCCGGCCTCGGATTCGGATAAGACGGTGGTGTTGGATACGCAGCGACAGCGGGAGCTGCTCGGGGCCGACCAGACCTTGCAGCCCAAGCCGAAGGAGCGAATCGGGATGCTGCAAGTCCTGTCAGGCGGGACGGATAAAAAGGAATATCAGCTCACCGGCCGTATCGTGCTGATCGGGTCGCAGGACGGCTCCACGGTCCGGCTCACGGGCTGGTTCGCCCCGAAGGTGGCGGCGATGATCAGCCGTCGGCCGGATGGGTACAACATCAGTTTGTCGGAAGACTCCAAGAAGGTGTTGGTCAACGGCGTGCCGATCCAGGGCCGGGCCGACCTGAAAGACGGCGATCTGCTGGAAGTCGCCGGCGTCAAAATGTCGTTCTTGCTGAAGGACTAGTCGGGTTGGGGCTGGCCTGAACTCGGGTTTCATTCCGGAGCCGAAGAAGGGGGTGTGGAGTGCGGGGTTGTGTGGGTCTGCTTCTGGCCTCGTTGTGCCTGACCGCTTGCGGCGGGTCCATCTACCCGATCACCGAGACAATCCAAACATCCAACGTCCAGCTGTCCCAAGCAAAGAGGGTTGCGAAGACTTATGTGATATGGGGGGAGAACAAGACAGCCGTTGATGTTGTGACCAGCGCCGTCATCAAGTCCGGAGGGCACGTGCTGGACCGATCCTTTGTCGAAAGGGCCATGGATGGGCAGACTCAGCCCCTGCGCGGAGCCGGCGAGGATAAAGAGCTGATTGTCAAGACCGGACGTTCAATGGGGAGCGATCTGGTCCTGTTCGTGGAGACAAAGCTGGTGCCCGAATCCAAAGGGACGCGGCTTTCAAGCTATTACGATTCGGACTATGGAAGCGGGGTAACCTATAACCAAGTCTATGAGGCCAGCGTCACGCTTCGTGCGATTGTCACCGAAACCGGCGAGAGGGCGTGGACAACCCGGGCTTCCTATCCCAAGCCCATCGACAATGCGGACCAGGGCGTGGTCTTTTTGGCCAGGAGCGCCATTTTACGGGCCCTCTGCGAATATGAATGGACGGACTCTCAGGGGTGCGTGAAGCCTCGGTCGATCTTGGAAACGTTCACAAGCTGGTTGGGGATTTAAGCATTGTTCGCGCTCTTCATCCGTGCTTCTCTGTGCGTGTTCTCGCCCAGCGCCAGCGTGCCGATGCGACAGCCAATTATACGACCGCCGGCCTACTCCGGCAGCATGATGGAGATCCCAACCGAGAGCAGGACACCGTTGAGTCCAAGATTTCGGTCCCCCATGCCGGCATCGGAGATATGGTGAAAATCCGCCTCAAAGGTCGTCGCGATTTTGTCTGTCCAAAAGTACGACACGCCAGGCCCTGATCGAACCACGAAGTTAAACGGGGTGCTTTGTTCGGCGATCCGCGGGGCCAAGTCGGTCCACAACATGCCGAGGCCCATGTTCCAGTAGGGCATCCAGCGTCCGAACGAGAGAAAATTATACTTGAAGACCACGGATCCGCCCGCCGCGGTGGCGCTAAACGGCTTGAAGTAATGAGCCACGAGGGGTTCGGCCATGACTTCGAAATTCCCCGCGAGGAGTCCGCTTCCCAGCTCATCCGTGAGCACCCGCCCGGCTCTCGGCAGGATATAGAGCGCATTCCGATTCGCCGACGACGAGGTCAGAACCGCCAAGCCTTCAAGGTTCCCGACCAGCCCCCCAAGTTCCCAGGTTCCCTTTTTGACGACATCGCGGGCCTGAAACGTCGTCATCTCGCTCTCTCCGTGCGCAAGGCCGGGGAACAGTACGGCGAGCACACATACCGTTCCCCACCAACGCATCAAGCCCGTCCCATGATACGCCCGTTTCCGTCCCGTCAGCGTCATCTGTTCGCCCCTTCACTGCGCGCGAGAATTGTGTCGGCTCCACGTGGCGAGCCCATCGTATTGCCACTACCCTCTCATGACATGCTTCCGTCGCGATCCCACGTCGAGCACGGTGGGTTCCGCAGGAATACGAGCCTGGGAACTACTGAGGAGCAGGCAGGCTATGAGGGCTAGGCTGTGTCTTCTCTTCCGGACATGTCCTCCACTCGAGACCTGAGGCGGGTCACGTGGGACTACTTTCAGCGGCGTGCCTCCGAACGCAGCCCAGTTAATACCTGAGACGCTCCCTGTTTTTCAAGCGGCTTGGAACCGAACGCCGGTCACGCCGCAGATTGTTCCGTTGCACGCTGGACGGTTCTTGGTGGAACGAGCGCAGCCCGTTCCGGGCGATTGGAGCGGGGGAGGAGTTCCGGTGGCGCAGCCCCCCTGGTGTGCTGGATGGGCGCGTGTTGATACGGTCGGGCTGAATTCGATCAAGAAGGGCTAGGACGTGACGGGAAAGGCAGGGTGGTTGCGGGGGAAGGATTTGAGCCTTTGACCTTTGGGTTATGAGATGGTCAAAGCGGGTTTTTGCTAAGTCCCTGATCTTGTGTCTGGTCGACCGCTTTTATTTAAGGTTTCAGCGCGGTAGGAGCTGTCTGGCTAGTTCAGTCTATTGCATCTATTGCGGTTGTTTTTGAGATTTTTTTAGCACAAATTTAGCACACGGTCTTAGAGTGAACCTCTCCGTTGAGACACTTGACCTCCCCCTTTTAACCAGGCCAGCAGAAGAGTTAGGCTAGTTGGTGCGTGACCCTCCCCGCGAATGTAGGCCGAACGAGACCTGAGGAATTGACCTGCTGACCTGGCTCGCAGGATGGCATGGTCGTCAACGATCAATACGCGAATGGTCATGACAAAGCTCAGGCGGGCAAGGGAATCTCCACATAGATGGTGGTTCCCTGTCCTCTGGCTGACTCGATCGTGAAGGTTCCTCCTAGGATGGCGGTTCGTTCCTGCATCCCATAGATCCCCAGGCAGCCGGTCGGCACGGCCGACTGTCGGACTGCTTCTAGGTCGAAGCCGCATCCGTTGTCTTCCAGAACGATCCGCACGGATGGTGCTGTAATCTGGACGAGGACGCTGGCGACCGCGGCTCCCGCGTGTTTGGCCGTATTCGCGAGTGCTTCCTGCACGATGCGGTAGAGGGCGGTTTCCGTCGAAGAGGGTAGACGATACCCATCCAGACTCCCGACGTGCAGATCTACTCGAATGCCATGAGTTTGGGCAAACTCGGTGCAGAGACGGTGCAGGGCCGCAGCCAGTCCTAACTCATCTAACAGGCTTGGCCGCAGCCCGAGAACCAGGCGCTGGAGTTCGTCAAGGGATTGGGCGGCGACCCGCCGCAACTCGCTCACACGCTGGCGCGCTTCCTCCAGCGTCGGGGCCTCCTCCATCGTGCGGAGACCGATCAGCAAAGATGCCAGGGCTTGCTCGGTCTCATCATGCAGTTCCCGTGCGATTCGCCGACGTTCCTCCTCCTGCGCCATGATCACTTTGTCCAGGAGCTGGCTTTGTAACTCCTCCACCCACTTGCGTGCGGTAATGTCCGTCACGATGCCGCCGATCGCATAGGGTTTCCCGCTCGTGTCGCACAGTGGAAATTTACAGACGATGCTGGTGTGCGGTCCATCATCGTGAAGCGCAACCTCCTCAAATTCAAGCGGTCCCCCGGTCGCTATCACCTTGCAATCATTCGCATGAAACGCCGCCGCCTGCGACGACGGAAACACTTCGGCGTCCGTCTTGCCCACGATATCGTCGTTGGCGACGTGAAACACCCTTTCGAACTGACGGTTCACCTGCAGGTATCGGCCCGTGGAATCCTTGAGAAAGATCATGACCGGGCTGAAGTCGAGGATGGCCTGGAGCCGCGCTTCACTCTTCTGTAAGGCAACCTCCGCCCGCTTGCGCTCGGTGATGTCGGTCAGCGAGCCGACAACCGCCACAGTCTTGCCGTCGCGGACCACGGGCGCCTCGTGAACGGCTACCCAGAGGGTACGTCCATCTTTGGCCTTGAGCTCCAGTTCGTAGGGAGGCTGGGCTTGGCCGGTCTCGATGGCCTGCCGGGTCAGGTCGAGACCCTTTTGGTTCACCGGGTTGTCGGTGAGAAACTCGGTCCACGCAACGGGGACGGCTGATGGGTCGCATCCGACATAGGCTCTGGCCTGCGGGCTCAGGTAGGTCATGACATGGTCGCCGGCATGGGCATAGAACAGGTTCGTGCTGTGCTCGACGATGTCACGGAGCTTCTGTTCGGCCTCCTCGGCACGGACGCGTTGAGTCTGTGCGTCGGCCCACTCCCGGCGGAGTCGGATACTGCTCCAGAGCAGGAATCCCATGAGCGGGAAAAGGATCGCCGCCGCTATTCCCCCCAAGATCCACTGGACTCTCCGGATCGGAGCAAGCACATCGCGTAGGTCGAGTCGGACGAGCACACCCCAGTTGAGGCCGTGGAACCGGCCGTACCCTTCAGTTTGAGCGTAGCCCGTGAGGACCGGCACATGCCGACGGAAATGGTGTTCGATGATATAGCCGGGTTTGCCCGAGAGGAACAATTGCGCAGAGGGTAGCCCCAGTTGGCTCAAATTGATCGGACCTGCCTGTTCCTTGAGAGAGTCCACGAATACATCGCCGGACTCGGTTAGCAATTGGTATTCGAGGTGGCCGAAGAACCCTTCCCTGACTTGGAACGCGCGAATCGTCCGTACCACCGCATCTTCCAGGACCGGCAGCCCCACGCGTGACGTGACGACCCCAAGAAACTGTTCTTGCAGGGTAATGATCGGGGCCGTAAATGCGACGGCCGGGACATTCCCGCCGTCGGCAGACACCGTGACATCACGGACATGCGGCGTGTTGCCATCGCGAACGGCTAGGAACCAGTCCTGCTGGCTGCGATCCTGGCCGATGCTAGCTGGATCGGTTGCGGCAACGATGGTGCCGGCCCTATCCGTCGCGGCGATCCAGAGGTACACCGGATAGGATTGCTGAACCGTGTCCAGATAGGTCGTCAAGGCGGATCGGTTCAGCAGATACGTCTCCATGGCTTTGGCCATGACCTTGCTGTCGCTATACCGCTCAAAGAGGACGCGGTCGAGCTTGTCTGCTATATCGGCGGACGCCAGGGCCATGCTGTTTCCTGCCGTCTCAACCATTTTGGTCTCAAGATACTGAAGCGCCAGGTATCCGCTTAGCACAGCAACGAGTCCCAGTAGGAAAATCAATGCCGGGAGCTTGGAGTAATGGCGATCGTTCGGATAGCCTGGAGTGACTTTGGGTCCGGCTGTGGCCATGGGGTCCTAAGGGAACAACAGATGGACTACTATCAGAATGTTGAAGATGTCTGCCGGTTTCGTTCTCGCACCCCTCAGAGGTTCGAGGTACGGCACGCCGTACGGATATCTCCAATGCACGGCCGCCTCACCGATTCGGCGATATGCACAGACATAGTGCGCTTGTTTGTGGCGCCATGTGCCTCACAGCGGCCCCGTCGGGCGGCCCTTTGATCATCCTGCAAGGCCTGCTCCATCGCCTTGACCATCTCAGGCTGCAGCAGTTGCCTGGCATGAAAATGGTTTTCAACAGACTGTTATGAGTGTGTATTGGGTCACTGCCTGCAGAAACGATCCTAGTGTTGCGAGTTGCTCTGAGGTGCAGGAAATCACCAGACATTCAGGGCGAACTCAGAGACTTCTCTTTCTTACTTTTTCGCTTTTTTACTTTGTTGAGCTCAGCTTCCTGGTCGGCCAGTTGTCGCCGAAGGGCGTTCAATTCTTCCTTCAAGCCTTCATTTTCCATGTCTTTCTTGATGGCATATTCCTTGAGGGCACGCAACTCTTCCAACTTGGAGGAATCCTCTGAGAGCGGTTTTGCCAAGGTGGGCGTTGAGGGATCGGCTGGTCGTGCTGGGTTGACGGCCGGTGCCTCCTTTACACTCGATTCCATTTCAGCCTGCGGAGCTGGCAGCTGGGATAGCAGTCCATAGTCAATGGCTAATGTGGCATGGCCCATCCCGCCTACAATCCTGCGACTCTTCCTCTCGCCACCGGAGCTTTGTGCCGTCTCAGGAATGAACAGTACTTGACGTGAATCAAGTTCCGCGGGATCCGGTAAGTGGCGGCCGGGCTTAGAATCGATGTGTGCATTCGATGGACTATGCCGATAGTGGGTCAAGGACACGTAGAGGAGGCGTCCAGAATTGTAGAGTGTGCCTCCGGTAACCTCGTCATGAGAAGGGCCGGAGTGCAACACCTGAAACACAACCTGCTGCTGCGGAGTGGCTTTTGATAGGGCGCTTGTTATCAATGGGGCGAGAAAATCTGCCTCATCACCTGAAAAGGCTGGAACTGTCTGAGGTGTGCCGGCGAGGAGGGCCTGGAGCAGCCGTGGCTGTTCCTGAACCTGTAGGCCACGGAGCACTCGATTAATGATGGCAGGTTGCAACGAGGCCGGGTGGGTTGCCTTGAAAGACTGATCAGGCAGTTCGCTAAGCTGCACAGTTCCTCTTGGGCTTGCGTGAATGACCACTTCTGGTTGCGGCGCTGAGGCGCAGGCGACCAAGAGGGAACTCGCGGTCATGGCTGTGAACATCAACCGTGCGAGCATGGCTCGATGGGGATCAGCTTGTTGAGGGAGTACGGCATTCCATAATTTTTGGATCTTTGTCTCGACATAGAAAATAGGAAGGTCGGCTGGTCGTCCACTTGAGTGCGCAGGGCCAATGAGCCGTTGACAGGATAGAGAAGTTTTGATAGAAAGACCATAAATATTGTGATGACCGAAGGGGGGAACAAGGGCGTTCCGCCTTTCTTGGTCATGGATGAGGACAAAGGCGTCCTTTTAGTCCGGAGGCAGTCGGACTGAAAGGGCGTTTTTTTTGATCTCACTGCTGTCGCAAGCGAATTGTATCCGTTCTGTTAGGAAACAACGAAGTTTCCGCTAGTGCGGTAGAGACCGCGGTGTGCCGGACGATGATGTCCTCTGTCCCGGAAGGGACCGAGGACTTATTTTGTCCGGTCTTGGGTTTGGATCATCGTGGTTTGGGAAGGCGGGAACGTTCATAAGCGCATGAGAGTTTCGGGTAGCCTGTTGTGTTCACAAAACTTACTATCGATGCCAATGAGGTTCACGATGAATGCTGGTGCTTTCCTTCGCAGTCGCCTAGCTTTTGTCATCTTCCTGGGCCTGTTCATGACGGGTTGTGCGTCATCTACTGGGGCAAGGGAGGGGGCAGTTGTCTTTCGATCGTATGATCTTCCTACGCACCTTGATTCGAATGTGGTGATCCATGCAGTCGAGCGCTCGTTTTCTCAGGCCCTTCAGGCACCGTCGCGGATTGATGAAGGCAAGATTCCATCTCCGTTGCCGACAGTGCCCGCTCAGTTCGTGGTGGAACAGCACCGAGTGCATCTAGATCGAATCGGTGTTGTGACGATGCCTCACGTGGTCTGTCCTGAGAGCATGGCGGTTGTGCATGGTTTCGCGTCTGATTCGAAAAAGCCCCCCGTTCTACGAGCCTATTCAGGGTGCATTCAACGGTACGTTGGTGGCTATCGGGTAAACATCGTCGCCAGCGCAATGGCTTCAGGGAACCAAGAGCGTCTCATGCCACCTGCGGAATCCCCGTCGAACTCCGAGAACGTTGCTGAAGACATGGTAGCTCAGATTGCACGAGAGCTTGTGGCACAGGTTTCCGAGGCGCGGCTCGTTCCTACCGCTCATGTCCAGGAAGTGGCGGTATTTGCAAGACAAACTCCTGTTGCGGCTTTTGGGCTCCCGATAGCTTCATCGGAAGAAAAGCCAATATCTTTCCCATCTGTTCTCAAGAACCAGGCGGTCCGTCCCCTAGGATCCGAGGAAAGGACGGCCTTGCCGAACTCCGCCTGGATCTGTTTGGCCCCTAAACGCGAGTCCATCACCGTGATCTCTCGGCCTGGAGAAGGAAGCGTGGTCGGTACGCTCCACTCTGGGGCCGTCCTCATTGCGGCTGAACCCGTACACTTTTCCTATTTTCGTGTGCAATCGGAAGAAGGGCCGATGGGATGGGTGAACCGATCTGATGTGGAAAGACTAGCCTGCCCGATCGGCTAATTGTAAGAGCCCAAACGTGGTGGATGGCGGATCTTTCTGAATCGCTTTTGGCCCCGTTATAGTAGCCCTACTGAAGTTGCTGTTTGCCGGTCAGGGTCTGAGCTTTTGTGTGATGCGCCGCGTAAAACTGTTGCATCTCATCGGCTTGCGTCCGATTGCGTTGTGCGGCGGCTAAGAGACCATTGCGACGAAACCCCTTCGGGTCTTGGAGCGGTTCGATTGCCGCAGCCTCCTGTTCATATTGGGCCGCCTCAGCCTGGAGCCGCTGGGCCTCTTGCTGGTAGAGCGTGGCCGCCATCATATGATCATCAGCACTTCCGTTTGAAGTCACCAGGTTTTCTAAAGGAGCCGGCAGCACACGATCGGCAGCCAGGGAGCACCCCATCATCCCCCATGCTGTCGCACCCAGCACCATCGCGATGATTCCGAGCGTGGACCGAACCGTGCCAACTACCCCGTCTGGGAGTCGCATCGCCCACCTCCTTTTCAGGAATCCATCGGCGCTCACCTTATGGGCCTTATTTTAGCATGATCTCTAATCGGAACAAATATAGAACATCTCAGGTCTGAATCGGGGCGTTGTACAGGGCAGGGACCAGGCGCTAAGGTCTGCCTCTCTGGTGACCACCGAAGTTATTGGTAATTTGTGAAATAATGCTGCTAGACGCTTGCAGATATGGCTCCAAATCAACCATATGACGGAGTGCGGCTTGCCATCCGTGGTGGAAACCACACTCTATCGGGTTGTGCAGGAAGCGTTGACGAATACCGCAAAGCGGGCCGCAGCGACCGCGGCCCGTGTTCCCATCCAGCCAACGAATTCATTGGTCCGGATGGTAGTGGAAACCAACGGTTGCGGGGTCGATGTGGAGGTGGTCCGTCTGCCCGACGTGTCGGCTGGCCGCCTAGGGCTTTAAGGGATGCAGGAGCGAGCCGCCATTGTAAGCGGAACCCTCATGATTGAGTCAGCCAGGGGACGGGAGACGACGATTTGCGTGGACGTACCAATGGCTTTGGAGACCCCACCATGACTATCGAGGTTCTCATTGTAGACGATCACGCGATCTTGCGGGCTGGCCTGCGCATGCTAATCAACACCCAGTCGGACATGACGGTAGTCGGTGAGGCTGCCGATGGGGATGAGGCGGTTCGCATGTCAGGGCAGGTGCAGCCGGATGTGGTACTTCTTGATCTCTCGATGGCGAAAATGGGTGGGTTGCAGGCCATTCCGTTGATACGGGAGCAGAGTGCTCAGGCAAGGGTGCTGGTCTTGTCGATGCACCAAGAGGCGGCCTGCATCCGCGCCGCGTTTGATGCGGGGGCGGCTGGCTATGTTCTCAAGAAGGCGGCAGATATTGAACTCTTGACGGCGATTCGAGCTGTGGCCAATGGGAAGAGGCATGTCTGTACGCTTTGTCAGGAGCTCTTGATCGAGACCGCTTTGGATCTTTCTTCGATGGATCAACCTCCGTGCAGTCGCAACGGAATCAGTCTGCTCAGCAAGCGCGAGCGAGAGGTCCTGTTGATGGTCGCGCAAGGCTATACGAACCGGCAGGTGGCTGAACACCTGGAACTGAGCGTAAAGTCAGTGGAAAGCTATCGATCTCGCCTGCAGGGTAAGCTTGGCCTGCAATCTCGTGTCGAGCTGCATCGCTATGCCTTAACCAGCGGCCTTCTCCGTCCAGACGGTCTCACAGACCCAGCCCCGCCGGCCGGCATGTAGCTGTCCTCCTTCCTGGGCTGCCAGGATTTACCTGGCAACAATTCGATTTGCTTCGCATTTCCCCGCTTCCGTTTCCTCGGCATTCTTGTTAAGAGCGACGATCTTGTAAGGATGATGGGCCGTGTGTCTTTAGCACGGCTCTCCCTTATCCGGCGATGGGGCACAACGGCGTGCCCCATCGCCAGCAGCTTCGACGATGGACAATGGCGTCCTTTTCTCTCTTTGAGGGGGAAGGGCGTTTTTTGTTTTGAGGAGCGCAGCTGGCAGTGCCGCCAGGGGAAGCGACGACCACGGGAAGACGCGTGGAGCAGAGGTGAAGCCAGTCACGATACTGGCGATGGTTGCATCGGCACC
>JAGWTI010000010.1 GCA_028876065.1 Nitrospirota bacterium | reverse complement strand
CGACCTCTTCAAGGCCGCCCCGTTCAACCCCGAGCACTGGGTGCTGGCGATCGGCCTGGGACTCCTGCCGCTGCTGGCGATGGAGACCTGGAAGCGGGCGAGCCGTGGTCGCGCCGAATGATCCGGGATCGAGCCACGGCCTCCGTTCGTTGACAACGCGCCGATTTCTGCTACGGTTTGGCTGCGTCAGGAGAACCACCCTCCCGATCGGAATGGAGGAGGACCGTAGGATGCTGCTGCGAAAAATGCGGTCGCTCGTGTCCGCTCGCTGCCCCGTGTGCGGCTATCGGGAAGGTTTCCGCGCAAGACAAGACTCGTTGGATCGTTGGGCCAACCTGTTCCGGATCTATCGGTTCGAGTGCCGGGCGTGCAACGTGCAGTACCACGCGTTCAAACCGTCTGCTTCTCAAGCCACTAAATAACCACGAGCGTGCAGCGCGAACGGGGCGTTACCGCGGAACGGTCGCCAAAGGCATGCGAGGCAGGGGGGCGGTGAACTGGCCGTTCTTGCCGTAGACCGTCAACTGCGCCGGGGCGTCACCGCCGGACCGGAGATAGGCGTGCCAGAAATCGCTGATGTTGTAGAGCGGCACATTGTCGAGGGCGGTGATGACATCGCCGAACGACAAGCCGGCCTCGGCCGCCGGTTTGGACGCTTCGACCTGAACGGCCAACACCCCCCGATCCACCTCCAGGTTGAAACTGGCCACGATGCTGGGGGTCACGGTGACCGGCACGAATCCCAGGTCCGGCCGCATGACGGCTCCGCGGACCAGCATGGATTGGATATGGGGATAGGCCGAATTGATCGAGAGGGCGTAGCTGATGGCTTGAGCCGCCGTCGCCACGACGGCATTGATGCCCACCACTTGCCCCGACAGATCCACGAGCGGCCCGCCGCTGTTGCCGGGATTGATGGCCGCATCGGTCTGAATCAGATCGTAGAGCGTTTCGCCGTTGGGCGCGAGGATCGACCGGTCCAGCGCGCTGACCACCCCCACCGTCACCGTCGAGCCGCCTTTCAGGGCGAAGGGATTGCCGATCGCCACCACCGTTTCGCCGATCTGGAGTTCGGCGGCGCGACCCAGCTTGGCCGCGACCAGATCTTTGGCGTTGATTTTGATCACCGCCAGATCCAGGAGAAAATCGCGCCCGACGACGCGGCCGGGCGTCATGCGTCCGTTGGACAGGCCGACCACGACGCTCCTGACCCCCTCCACGAGATGGTTGTTCGTCAGGATAAACCCGGCCTCGTCCACGATGAGACCGGACCCGGAGCCGGGCGGGGAGGGATGTTGCACCGAGCTGGGCGGCACGCCCCGGCTCATGACGGTGACGACCGACGGCCGCACCATCGCCACGACTTCCGGGACCGTCATCGGCTTGGGTTTCGAGCCGAGAACGCCGTTGTCGGCGGCCCGGAGCCCTGCCGCCCAGACGAGCCCGAGCAGGAACAGGCAGACCAGCGAGCCCAAGCCGATCGTGAGGCTTCGGACAGAGACTGCATCGCGCATCGTGTCGTCGTCCCGTGGCAAGACCGGCACGTTCCGGTCGGCGCTATTCTCCATGAATCGGGGGCAAGTCTCAAGTGAGGCGGGATGAAACGACACGGGCGAGGCTTGCGCCTCGCCCGTATGCCTCCCGCAGCGTCGGTGGTCCGCTCACTTCAGGGCGGCGAACAACTCCTTGATCTCCGGCTGCTTCAATTTCTTGATCGCCTTGGCCTCGATCTGGCGAATCCGCTCGCGGGTCACGGAGAGACTCTGCCCGACCTGCTCCAGCGTGCAGGGTTCGTCCTGCCCGATCCCGAAACGCAGCCGGATCACCGTCTGCTCGCGGGGCGTGAGGGTGCCCAGGATGCGGTCCAATTCCCGCGTCAGCTCCGTGCGGTGGACGTGCGCATCGGGGGCCACCGACTGCCGATCCGCGATCAACTCTCCGAGCGACGTATCCCCGTCTCCGACGGGGTTGTCCAGCGAGACCGGCTCCTGGAACACTTGCATCGTCTCCTGGATTTTGTCCGGCCGCTGATGCAAGGCCTTCCCGATCTCCTCGAGCCGGGCCTCGCGGCCGAGCTGCTGCACCAACCGGCGCGCCGTCCGCACGATCCGGTGCGAGGCTTCGGTCATGTGCACCGGAATGCGGATGGTCCTGGATTGATCGGCCAAGGCACGGGTGATGCCCTGGCGAATCCACCAGGTCGCATAGGTGCTGAACTTGAACCCCTTGCGGTACTGGTACCGCTCCGCCGCTTTCATCAGGCCCATGTTCCCTTCCTGGACGAGGTCCAACAGAGTCAGGCCGCGGCCGTTGTAGTGCTTGGCGATGTCCACGACCAGGCGCAGGTTGCAGCGAACCATTTCATCTTTCGCCCGCTCGAGGATTGCACGGGACTCACGGAGTTGCCGGCGCATGGTCGACAGGCGTTTCACGCGGGAACCGGCGGTTTTCCCGGACGTCCGCGCCTCGGCCACGAGCGCCTCGACGGCTTTTTCCGCCCGGTCCAAGACGATGGCCGAGAATCCGCTCAATCCCCGGATTTCCTGCAGGATCGCGAGCGCCTCGTCTCGCTTGTCGCTCTTGCGCATCCGTCCCGCAAAGACCATCGTTTCGCGCAACGCCACTCGGATGCCTCTCGTACCCTGGTCGAGCCCTTTTGCGAGCGCGATCTCCTCCTGCCGATTGAGCAACGCCCGCTCCCCGAACGAACGGAAGTACAGAGACTCCAGCGCCATCGACTGGGCTTCGCTGCGACCGGCAGGGCCCTTGACGACCGGCCCTTCTGCCTGCTCCCCCTCGCTCGGCTCGCGCTCGATAGCTCCCAGCATCGTGCTGGCCTCCGGATCATCCGTCTCCACGTCGAGGGCCTCAGCCGGCTCGATGTCTTCTTGCGTCTCTTCTATCAGCTGGTCTTTTCTCATCTTTCCACCCCTGCCCCTGCCCTTGCAGGAAGCCTTCTATTGATGATCGTCACAAGGATCTACGGTGATTTCTCTTGTATGAAGATTAGAGTCTCATCTTGCTGAAAGGATTCACCCGCCCTGCAATCTATGGAATCCTCAAATATTACCATCGCTTACATAACTATAACCGGTTCGGATACCCTTCCCTTTGCGAAGGCCGGGATGGGGGTAGCCCACAAGGTAAGCCTGTCCCTGCGGAAATCAATGGCAATTCAGCAGAAAGAGGAAATTTAACCGACCGACCCTTCGTCTTTTTTGGTCAGGCTCTTGAGGAGGGGGGAAATGATGTCGATGGGAACCGGGAAAATCGTGGTCGAGTTCTTTTCCGCCGCGATTTCGACCAGGGTCTGCAGGTACCGCAACTGGAGCGCGATGGGATTCTGGCTCATCACTTGGGCCGCATCGGTCAGACGCTGGGCCGCCTGGAATTCCCCCTCGGCATGGATCACCTTGGAGCGCCGTTCGCGCTCCGCCTCGGCCTGTTTCGCGATGGCCCGCTGCATCTCCTGGGGCAGGTCCACATTCTTGACCTCCACCGCGGACACTTTCACGCCCCAGGGTTCCGTCTGTTGGTCGATGATCCGCTGCAACTCGGCGTTGATTTCTTCCCGCTTCGACAGAAGATCGTCCAGTTGGCTCTGCCCCAACACGCTGCGAAGCGTGGTCTGAGCCATCATCGAGGTGGCGTAGAGGTAGTCCTCCACCTCGACGACCGCCCGTTGCGGGTCCACGACCCGGAAATAAATGACCGCATTCACCTTGACCGACACGTTGTCCTTGGTGATGACGTCCTGAGGCGGCACGTCCATCGTGACCGTCCGCAGGCTCACCCGCACCAGCTTGTCGATCACGGGAATGATGACGACCACGCCCGGCCCGTTCCCGCCGATGAGGCCGCGCGCCAGCCGCCCCCAGCGAAAGATGACCGCCCGCTCGTATTCGCGCAGAACGTGGAACCCCATCCCCACCAGCAGGCCAAACAGCAGCAAGATCGCGAGCGGGCTAAGCAGGATGTTCATGTCAGGCAACTCCCTTCTTGATCGTTGGCTTGACGTGGAGCGTGAGCCCGTCCAGTTTCACGACTTCCGCTCGGTCGCCGGGCTGGAGCGGTTGTTCGCTGATCGCCTCCCAGAGCTCTCCGTGCACCAGAACCTTGCCCTGCGGCGCCACCGACGTTTTGGCCACGCCGACGAGCCCGACCATGCCTTCGCGACCCGTCGTGGGCTGGCGGCCCATGGCGCGCACCCCCATCCCGACCATCAGCAGGGTGAGCCCGGCCGCCAAGATCACGACAGGCAGGATCACCGCCCAGGAGATCTGCAGGAACGGCGCATCGGTTTTGACCAACATCAGCGAGCCGAGAATCATCGACGTCACGCCGCCGAGCGCCAGCAGCCCGTAACTGGTGACGGACACTTCCAGGATAAAGAGCACGATGCCCAAGAGCATCAGCAGCACGCCCGCATAGTTCACCGGCAGGGACTGGAACGAATAGAAGGCGAGAATCAGACTGATCGCGCCGACGATGCCGGGCAGGATCGCGCCGGGGTTGTACAGTTCCGCCAGGATGCCGATCGTGCCCACCGTCATCAGGACATAGGCGATGTTGGGATCGCTGAGGGCCTTCAGCATTTCCTGCCGCCAGCTCATGGGAAAGGGGTCGAGCGGGGCTCCCTTGGTGCGGAGGACGACCGGTCCCGCCGCCAGCGTCACCGTTCGTCCGTCCAGTTTGTCTTGGAGCCCCTTCAGATCGTCCGCGACCAGGTCGATGATTTTCAGCGTGAGCGCTTCCTTCTCCGTCACGGACACGCTTTTGCGCACCGCCTCCTCGGCCCAGGCCACATTGCGTCCTCGCTGCTCCGCGAGGGACTTGATGTAGGCGACCGAATCGTTCTCGACTTTCTCCTTCATCGTCTTGTCCATCTCGCCTCCGCCCATCGCGACCGGATGGGCCGCCCCGATATTCGTGCCCGGCGCCATGGCGGCGACGTGGGCGGCGATCGTCAGGAACACGCCGGCCGACGCCGCGCGCCCGCCGGAAGGGGCGACGTAGACGACGATCGGGAGCGCGGCGCTCGTGAAGTCTTTGACGATCAGCCGCATCGAGGTGTCCAGCCCGCCCGGCGTATCCAACTGCACGATCAGCGCCTGCGCTCCGACGGCCTCGGCATGGGCCAGCGCATCGTGCAGATACTCGGCGGTCACGGGATTGATGACCCCCTCATAGGCGGCCACGACAAGGGGCGGTTCCGCCCAGGCCGGAGCGGCCACGATCACGGAGATCGCATTGGCAAGGAGGACCGACAGGATCAGGAAAGAAGGGACCGATCTGCGCAGCGGCGACTTCATCGAGCTGTCCTTGTTCGACATCGGGCCGAGAGGGTGGCCCAGGCATCGATGACGTATGGTGCGGGGTGCATCGGCATCATACGGCCCCCCTCCCACCCTGTCAAGAAACGGGGAGCAGAGGTGGGATGAAGGTCCTCTCCGGCCCGCACGCCCGCAGGCTCAACAGATGCTCGGTGGACACGCGCAGGTCCGGGCACCTCCATTCCACCCAAACAGGAGAGAAAAAAGAGGCGCGCGGAGGGATCGGTTGAAAAGCGGCCGGCACGCTTCTAGAATGAGCCCATTATGAGATTGTTGCAAAACGGCGAACGGCTGCACTTGGTGGACAAGAAGGGCCGGCAATATGCCCTGACGCTCAAGGCCGGCGAAACCTTCCAGTACAGCGGGGAGACGATCCCGCACGACGACTTGATCGGCAAACCGGACGGATCGCTGGTGACCCTGTCACGCGGCAAACGGATGCTGGCCCTGTTGCCGACCCTGGGCGACTATGTGCTCAAGATGCCCCGCGGCGCGCAGGTCATCTACCCGAAGGATCTGGCGATGATCACCGTCTGGGCCGACGTGTATCCGGGCGCCCGTGTGTTCGAAGCGGGGACGGGGTCCGGGGCGCTGACGATGGCCCTGTTGCGCGCGGTGGGGAATCGAGGCTCCGTGGTCAGCTACGAAGCGCGCGAGGACTTCGCCCGGACGGCCATGAAGAATATCGAGCGCTATCTCGGCCCGGTCCCCAACTTCACGCCCAGGATTCGCAACGTCTACGAAGGGATCGATCCCGCCGACGGGCCGTTCGACCGGCTGGTCCTGGACCTGCCCGAGCCCTGGCAGGTGGTGCCGCACGCGGCCCAGGTCTTGCGGTCCGGGGGCGTCTATCTCAGCTACGTCCCCACCGTGCCCCAAATCATGCAAACGGTGGAGGCGCTGGAGCGGGCCAGCGTATTCACCATGATTGAAACGTTCGAGACCCTGTTGCGGACCTGGAATATCCAGGGGCGAAGCGTGCGACCGGACCATCGGATGGTCGCCCATTCCGGCTTCATCACCGTGGCGCGGAAGGTCGAGCCGGGACTCCTGGGGCCAGGCCCGATCAGGGCCGAGGCGGAACCGGACGGGGACGCCGCCCAGGACGACGAGGAGCCAGCCGCATGAGCCGATTACAGGGAAAAGTGGCGCTGATCACCGGCTGCAGCGTCGGCATCGGGGAGGCGATCGCCCGGCGGTTCGCCCGCGAGGGAGCCTCGGTCGTCATCACCGGCCGGCGCAAGGAGCTCCTCGACAAGGTCGTAGGCGACATCACCGGCGAAGGGGGACGGGCGATCGCGGTCGCCGGTTCCGTCGCCGACGAGGCCCACGCGCGCGCGGCCGTGGACCAAGCGGTGCGGGCCTTCGGCAAGCTCGATGTGCTGGTGAACAACGCCGGCATCGGCGCCTTCGGGAAGCTGCTGCATGAAACGGACGACGCGACCTGGGACGATGTCCTGGCCGTCAACCTCACGGGCGCTTTCCGCATGACCAGGGCCGCCGTGCCCGCCATGCTCAAGGCCGGCGGCGGGTCCATCATCAACATTTCCTCCATCGCCTCGCTGGTCGGCATTCCCATGCTGGCTGCCTATGCGGCCAGCAAGGGAGGCATGGATGCGCTCACCCGCTGCACCGCGATCGACTACGCCAAGCAGGGCATCCGCTGCAACGCGATGAATCCTGGGTTGGTCGCGACCCCCATGGCGGCCAGCCTCATCAGCGACCAAGCCCGCCTGGACCAAGTGCTCTCGAACTATCCCATCGCGCGGCCGGGGACGCCGGAGGAAGTGGCGGCGCTGGCCCTGTATTTGGCCTCGGACGAATCGGCCTGGATGACGGGGACCATCGTTCCGATTGACGGCGGGATGACGGCGCGGTAGAACCATCCCCTATGGCCTCGTCGATCACCAGCCGGCGTCGGCGAACCGCCGACCGGTTGCGCCTCTACATCAGCGGCGTCCACGGTGGCGCGAATCCTTCGCCCGGCGTCGGCATCGCCCGTTCGTTGCGGACCGCGTTTCCCGACGCCCATCTGGTGGCGGTCGATTACTCGCCCCACAGCAGCGGGCTCCTGTGGCCGGACTTCGACGAGGGGTTGGTACGGCCGCCGTGGCAGGCCATCGATCTGGGGGCCCATGCGGCGTTTGTGGCCTCGCGGCTGTCGGAGGGGGCGATCTGGATTTCGGGGCTGGATCTGGAAATCCGGCTCCTCACGCGACGGCTCCGCTCCCGAACGCGCCTTCCCTTGCCGCCCTGGACGACCATTCAGATGGCCGCCAAACCGCCCTTCCGGCTCGGCCGACTGTTGGGGATCGGACTGCCTCCGTTTCTCTTGCTGGCCACCGCATCCGACGTGGACCTCGGCCGGTTCTGCCGCCTGCACGGCTGGCCCCTCTGGGTGAAGGGGACCCATTACGACGCGGTGCCCATCTGGTCCTGGTACGAGGCCGGTCCGGTCATCGCCCAATTGGCCGAAGCCTGGGGCGGAAAGGACCAATTGTTTTTACAGGCGCATGTGGCGGGGCAGGACGTCACGATCGCCTTCGCCGCCTGGAAAGGGGAGCTGTTGGGGGCGGCCTTTTTGGAAAAGCTCGACCGGACCCACCAGGGCAAGGTCTGGTCCGGCCAAGTCAGCCGCGTGTCGGCCGAACTGGAGCGTCGTCTCCGACGTCTGGTCCGGCTGACCAAGTGGTCCGGGGGCGGCGAGCTGGAATGTGTGCGGGACCAGCAAGGAAACCTGTGGCTGCTGGAGTGCAACCCGCGGTTTCCCGCCTGGATTTACGGGGCGGCGCAAGCAGGCTATAATCTGCCGGCCCTGTTGGTGCAGGCGATCACGGGCCGGTTGAGCGCCAAGGCGACGCAGCACCACAGGGCGTCGTTCACCAGAGTGGTCGTGGAAGTTCCCGCCTGGGCTCCGTGAAAGCCGGGCATTCATCCTATGAAGGAGGGTGATGATGGCCAAGAAATCTCGGAGTCGGGCGCAGGGCAAAACGGGTCAGCCGGCGCGCTTCGGCAAGATGGTGCCGCTCAACCCCTGGATTCCCGCCATCCCGGTCAAGAGCCCCAAGGGTAAACTGATGGTGCAGCTGGTCTTGGGGATTCCGCTCGTCCTCACGGCCGGCACCGCCTCGGCTGAACTGCTGCCGAACCGGACGTTGCAAGTTCCCGTCGAGTTGATCCAGCAGCGGCTGTCGCTCCAGCAATTCAACCAGCAGATCCTGTCCAAAAAGAATCAACTGTTGGCTCAATATGAAGCCCGGATCATCCTGGTGAGAAAGGGCGGCAAGTAGCGGCCGTCGGCAAGGCTCGACCGCACCATGTCCGTACAGAATCCATCGGGGATGGCCACGCTGGCCCGACTCCTCCGGGGCCGGGGCAAGGGCCTGGCGGTCGAGCCCAAGCCGGCGGCGCCGGCGCTCCTGCTGCAAGACGTACAGCGTATCCTCCGCACCGGTTGGGCTGAAACCCCCCGGCGCGTCCTCCTGCCCGGCTACGCCACCTCGACCTTTCGGGAGTCGGCGTCGCTGCTCGACCGGTTGCAGCCGGCCGGCCGGCCAGACTTGGTGATGGCCTACAGCATCAAGACCAACCCCTCGCCGGCACTGCTCGGCCTGGCTCGTGACGCAGGCCTGTGGGCCGAAGCCATCGCCCAGTCCGAGGTGACCCATGCCGTCGGCCTTGGGTTTCCCCCCGAGCAGATCGTCCTCAACGGACCGGGAAAATGGTGGCTGGCGCCCGTCAAGACTCCCCGGTATGGCGCGATTTTTTGCGACTCGCTGCAGGAATTGCGGATGCTGCGCCCGCGGCTGTCGAGCGGGGACTTGGTGGCCGATTACGTCGGCTTGCGCCTGCGCCCGGCGACGGTCAATTCACGATTCGGCATCGGGCTCCACGAGCCGGCGGTCTTGGCGGAGGCGGTGGCGCTGCTCAAGCGCCTGCCGCGCCGGCAGGGGCTCGGGTTCCATTTCCACATCGCCAGCAGCCTGTTCGGCGTGAGGACCTGGCACTCCCTGGCGGAGAATTTTCTCGCCGCCGTCGGACTGCTCTGCGACCGGCTGCGCGGCCGTCCGGTCGTCGTGAGCTTCGGGGGCGGCTGGCACCCGGACGACTGGTCCGACTTCTTGCGCGGGGAGTTCCGGCAACTGGTCACGGCCTGCCGGCGTCAACTCCCGATGGTTCGCCGGATCATCCTCGAGCCGGGCAAGGCCCTGTCCCAGCGCTCCATGTGCCTGCTGACCCATGTGATCGAGGTGCGGCGTTCCCGGACCCGCACCGAACTCGTCGTCGACGCTTCTGTGGCGGAACTGCCCGATGTCAGGTCGCATCCGCACCGCATCGCCTCGCTCGGCCCGTCCGGCAGGCTCGCGCTCTGGGGCACGGGCCCCGATCGGGTCCTGGGCCGGCTCTGTATGGAGTTCGATATCCTGTCGGACTCGATGCAAGCGCCCAAGACGGTCCGGCGAGGCGATCTCCTGGCCTACCTGGACGCAGGCGCCTACGATGCCAGCATGGCTTACAGCTTCGGCAGCGGCGGTCTGCCGCTCACGCTCGGATAGGCGGGGCGACCGTTCACGGAGCCGAGAGTGGAACAGGACATCACGGAGAAGGAGGAGGTCGCTATGACTCATATACCGGTTCACTGGGTCCGCGCCGGACTGCTCACCGTTCTCCTGGCAAGTCTGGCGATGCTGCCGCTCCCGCCGGCGCAGGCGGAAACAGCCGTGGACTTCCCCGGCACGGTTCTCCTGGCGGACCAGGCGGCCGGCAAGCTGGCGGTGAAAAAGACCGACGGCGGGACGCGCTTTACCTTCGTGGTGAACGAGAAGACGAAATTCGAAGGGGGCGCAAAAACCTTGGCGGACGTGAAGAAGGGGGACAGCGTGACCGTGACCTATGTCGTCTCCGGAAGCCAGTACCTGGCCCAGAAAGTCGTCAAGAAGTAAATGGAGATCAACGCTCAGACCAAACTCTGCGGCCTGCTCGGCAACCCGGTCGAGCATTCCCTCTCGCCGGCCATCCACAATGCTGCGTTTCAAACACTGGGCTTGAACTTCGTCTACCTGGCCTTCAAGGTGGAGGATCTGGAAGGCGCCGTCCGGGGCATTCGGGCTTTGGGCAACTTGCGCGGCTTCAGCGTCACGATTCCCCACAAAGTGGCGGTCATGCCGTTCCTCGACGAGGTGGAGCAGACCGCCCGACACATCGGATCGGTCAATACGATCCTGGTGGACGAGGAAAAACTGACCGGCTACAACACGGACGCCTCGGGCGCCTTGCGGGCCTTGCAGAACGGGGGCGTCTCGCTCAAGGGCCAACAGGTCCTGATGGTCGGCACGGGGGGGGCCGCCCGCGCCATCGCCTTTGCCCTGGCGACCGTCAAGGACATCGGCGGGCTGATCCTGCTCGGCATCGACGAGAAGGAGCGACTCGCGCTGGCGGAAGACCTGCGGGACCGGACCAAGCTGCCTGTCGAGTATGGCCCCCTCACGGACCAGACCCTCCGCGGCGGCATCAAGAACTCACAGGTCCTGATCCACTGTACGCCGATCGGCATGTACCCGAAGGTGGAGGAGACCTGCATTCCTTCCTCCTTGCTCAGCCCGCATCTGACGGTCATGGACATCGTCTACAATCCCCTGGAGACCAGGCTGCTCCGCGAGGCCAAGGCCGCCGGCTGCCGGACTGTTCGAGGGCTGGAGATGTTCCTCCACCAAGCGGTCGCCCAGTTCGAGCTCTGGACCGGACAGGCGGCGCCGGTGGACGTCATGCGGTCGGTCCTCGAGTCGCGGTTTTCATGAACATTGTGTTGATCGGCTACCGGGGCACCGGCAAGAGCAGCGTGGGCAAGGTGCTGGCCGAACGACTGGGCCGCCGCCTGATTTCCACCGACGCGGAAGTCGTCCGCCGCGCCGGCCTGTCCATCCCGGAGATCGTCAAACAGTCGGGCTGGGACCATTTCCGAGACCTGGAATCCGAAGTCTGCCAAGACTTGGCCGGCCAGGACGGCCTGATCATCGACACCGGCGGGGGCGCCGTCTTGAGGCCGCAGAACGTGGCCCGGCTCAAAACCAACGGGACCCTGTTCTGGCTGACCGCCGACGTGGCGACCATCGCCGCGCGCATCGGAGGAGACAGCCAGCGCCCCTCCCTGACCGGCTCGAAGTCGTTTCTCGAGGAAATCGACGACGTCCTGCGGGAGCGGACGCCGATTTACGCCGCAGCGGCCGACCACGTCGTCGCAACGGATGGCCGTTCCCTCGCCGACGTGGTGGCGACCATCCTCGCCCGGCTGTGACCCCGTCGGGAATCCCTCGCGGAGTTGATCTCGTATTTTCTCCATGCTATGCTTTTTTTGCGATTCATCGCTGCGGGGCCGAGTGATGGAACGCCGAGCGGAGTGGCCCTGACCGGATGTTGCCTTGCGAGCGGAAGCCGGCCGGAAAGCTGAGTGACCCGATGGTGCCGATCGTCGCGCCCCTGCCGTCTCTCCCCCTTCCCTTCGACCCCACTCGACAAGACAATGTCAACAGCCGTGGAGGTAGCCGTGGGTACTAAATTGTATGTCGGCAGTCTTCCTTATTCCACCACCGAGCAGGAGTTGAGCCAGCTCTTTTCCCAGCATGGGACCGTGCAATCCGCCAAAGTGATCACGGACCGTTATACAGGCCAATCCCGGGGGTTCGGATTCGTGGAGATGGCCACGGGCGAAGAAGCGCAGAAAGCCATCACGGCCTTGAACGGCTCCGAACTCGGCGGCCGGACGCTCGTCGTCAACGAAGCCAGGCCACAGGAGAAACGCTCCTTCGGCGGCGGAGGCGGCGAGCATCGGGATCGTTGGTAAGCCCGGCGGGCCGTCAGGGGATGGTTGCGTGCAGAGAACTTCCGAGGGGCCGCTGACCGTCAGCGGCCCCTCGGTCTTTCAGGGCGTGCCCGCCGACCGCTTGACAGACTTGCTCGGCAGTGCGTGTAATAGCCTGTGCGCCCGTAGCTCAGTTGGATAGAGCGTCGGGCTTCGAACCCGCAGGCCGCCCGTTCAAGTCGGGCCGGGCGCACCATACCGGACATTGCGCGAACCGTCGCGGGCGATCGCGTCGGAGGGCGCCGGCCCCTCGTCTCCGGGGACAGGCGCGAGGAATCCACGTTGAACCGTCTACGCAGAACGACATTCGGAACCGCGGCGCTGGCAGTGGCGCTCCTTTGCGCCGGCTGCGGGTACCAGTCGCGCTGGGCGGCCGTGGACGGGGATACGCCGTCGCTGGTCGCCCAATTGGAGGCCGGGCTGGACGTCAACGACCGCACGACCCTCTTGGGCACGCACCTGCTCACCCTCGCCGCCGCCCATGGCCACGTGGACACGGTACAAGCCCTCCTGGAGAGAAAAGCCGACGTGAACGCCGCGGACGTCACCGGCTGGACGCCCATCCATGCCGCCGCCTACGGGGGCAAACCGGAAATCATTCGTCTGCTCTTGGATCGCGGCGCGGTGATCCCGCCGTCCAATTGGTATACGCCAAGTCCGTTGGCGCTGGCAGAAATGCTGGGCCACACGGAGGCCGTCGATCTTCTCAAGACGGTCCCCGCTCCGGAACGACGCTAGCACCGGGAACCATCCGGCACTCGGCGCGGCCCTCGGCGAAGGACGCCGACGGGGCAAGAACTGGCACAGGATCGCGCGCCATTCGCCGCCGGGTGCCGCACCGCGAGGGATGAGCGCGCAGCGCCGGCGATTGTTGTCAATGTCCTGGTAGGGAGGCAGCTATGATCGGCACGGTGGTGCTGGCCGCAACCTTGTGGGTCTGCCCCGGGAACGTTTACTCGAACGAGCCCAAAGCAGGCTGCAAGCCGTTTCACGAATCGAACAAGGAGGGGTTCAGCACGGTGCCCGAGCCGCGCTTCGATGCGGGGCCGCCCGATGCGAACCAGCCCGCGCCAGGCCCGCCCGAGGCCCAACCGGCTCCGTCCCGCCCGCAGCCGGCCCCGGCCGCCAATGCCGAGCTGTGCACGCTCTACGCCGAATTCCTGCAATTGACCATGAAAGTCTCCGGAGGCCAACTCGGCTCCACGCCGGAAGACGTCAATCGCTACGAGCAGCTACGCAATATCTTCGGGATGAACAACCGGCCCAATTGCCCGTGAGGAGGATCGCCATGGCGACACGCGTAGGTGTGGTGGCAGCGGTCCTGGCAATCTTGTGCCTGACCCTTGCCGGACCGGCATCGGCCCTCGACCGGGAGAAGCTGCTGAGCGAGCCGGGTGTCTACGCCACGTTTGCCGTTTTCAAAGTGGACGAGGATTGGTGGAAGTTGGACAAGGCGGCGCGGGCTTCGACGGCGGCGGAGGTGAAAGCCGTATTTCAGAAGCACGGCGACCACGTCATCACCGACACCTATTTGCTGCGGGGGCTGTCGGAACGGGCGGACTTCTTCGTCCGCGTCCATTCCACCGAGATGCTGCACAACCAGAATTTTCTCGTGGACCTGATGGGGACGGGGCTCGGCAAGTATCTGGCGAACACCTCCACGTTCAACGGCCTGACCAAGAAGGCCAACTATGTGCCGGCCTTGTCCGACGATCTCAAGGCCGCGTTGAAAACCCCGCTCGATCCGGGGCCGAAGCCGTATGCGATCGTCGTGCCGATCCGCAAGGACGCCGCCTGGTGGCATGCCTCCCAGGATGAGCGGAACGCGATGATGAAGGAACACACCGACGCCTCGATCGCCTACCTCAAGACCGTCAAGCGCAAGCTCTACCATGCCAGCGGGCTGGACGACCTCGACTTCATCACCTATTTCGAAACCGCCAAGCTGGACGACTTCAACAACCTGATCATCGCGCTGGAGCGAGTGCAAGAGAATCGCCACAACAAGCAGTTCGGGTACCCCACGCTGCTCGGCACCATCCGTCCGCTCGAGGAGATTCTGGACATTTTGACCCGGTAGGTGTTCCGGCACATCTTGTCCCCGACCTGCCGCTTACGCTATTCTGCCTCCCGCCGGATCCACGAACCTCCCAACCGACGGAGCGCCGTTCACCATGCCCCAGACCGCGCAACAGGCAGCCGAATCGGTCTTCGCCTTGTTCCCGCTCCCCCTGGCCCGAGCCACGCTGGAAGAGTACGGTGTGGAGGCGACCGACGAGCAGATTCAGCTCATCACACGCGAAGTCCTCTCCCTAAACCTCTTCTGGACTCACCATGCCTTACTGAGCGTGTTGTCCAAGATCGAAGGGGAGCGGGTCTTCGACGAACTGTGCCGCTATGTCCGCGCCGCCTGGGAGACGATGCTGGGATTGGACCAGCCGACATTGGCGGGGTATTTCGAGGAGGCCGCAGAGCGCCGCGCCCTGTACGATCAGATCGTCCAGGAAGGCGGCAGCCCGATCGCCGTGTTCACGGAAACGGCGGCCCTGGCTGAATCAGACGGGGCAATCCGGCCGGAGGACAGTCAGAAATTCCTGGCCCTCCTCATCGACCTGATCCCGGTGGAGGCGATCGGGGAGACGGTGGAAGGCATGGATCTGACGCACAAGTAGGACGTCGCGCTACAAGTAGCGGCGCTCGCGGACGGCGCCGGTCGCGTCGAACTCGTAGAGCAGCGGCGCCCCGGTCGGAATGTTCAACTCCAACACCTGCTCCTTCGTCAACCGATCCAAGGTCATGACCAGCGCCCGCAGACTGTTCCCGTGGGCCGCGACGATCAGCGTCTTGCCGGCCAGAATCTCCGGCTTGATCCGTTGTTCATAGTAGGGCAGCACGCGCTCCGCCGTGTCCTTGAGACTTTCCCCGCCCGGCGGCCGCACATCATAACTGCGACGCCAGATCTTGACCTGTTGGTCGCCGTATTTCTGCGCCGTCTCGGCCTTGTTGAGCCCCTGCAGATCCCCGTACATGCGCTCGTTGAGCGCTTGATCCTGCTCGGTCGGTACGTTCGTCTGACCGGTGATTTCCAACACGATGCGCAACGTGTCGATCGCCCGCTTCAACACCGACGTATAGGCCCGGTCGAACCGAAACCCTTTCAGTTTCTCTCCCGCGGCGCGGGCCTCCTGCTCGCCCTTGGGCGAGAGGGGCACATCCACCCACCCGGTGAAGCGGTTCTCCAGATTCCACTGGGATTCCCCATGCCGCAACAAGACCAACCGAGCCATCCGATCCCCCCTTCTTCAAAACTTTCAACTGGGCCGCCACAGGATACGCAATCAGACTGCGAAGTCAAGCGATGACCGACGCGTTGCCAATCCCCCAGTGAGGCGGCGGGGCTCGCCCTTGTACCCCAGGCCCCCATTTCTTGCAATCGTTCCGCCCCGCGGCTACCATGCCGACATGTCATCCCCGCAACCATTGCCGGAGCCATCCTGGCAGGACATCGAACGCTGGTGGGTCGGCATGGCCACCCGTTTGGGCGTGGCCGAGCGGGGCCGGGTGTTTTTCAAGAACGCCCTGGGCGAAGGCAACGTGTTGGAGAAGGTGGACGCGGTCGGCGGCGGCGTCCACTACATTCTCTTCGTGCTGCTGCGTTACTGGATTCCGCCGGTGCTGCCCCCTCCGGGCCACGAACGGACGGCAAAACACGATCAAGACTATTGGCTGGAATCGCAGGAGATTCTCAAAGCCGCCGTGGTCCGCCTGCGCGAACTCAAGCCGTTGATCGAGCTGTTGACCGCGGGCAATCCGTTGGCCGAGGCCGCCTCGTCCGAGGCCCAGGCAACCGCACCGGTCGTGGAAGTGGAGCTGGCGCGCATGTTGGAAGGGATCGCGGAAGTGGCGGGCAGCTACGGCGGGCCCGACTATACGTCGGTGATCAAGAACTTCGACCCGGTCCCGTTGCGGCAGACGCAGCCCTTCAAACACAACAAGAAGAACAGCGCGGAGCTCTGGGTCCTGTTCCTGTTACGGGAACATTTCCGGGAGCGGGGACTGGGGAAAGACCGCTACTGGCCGCTGATCGCGGATGTCGCCGCGGCCGCCGGCATCCATCAACCCTCGGGCATTCCCTACCAGGCGGATGAACTCAAGTCCTGGTGGCAGAAGAATTGGCCCCGCACCTATACGATGTTGGAGCAGAAAAGTACGTCGGCCGAACCGTCCGGCACCGCGTACAAGCACGATTTCGACTGGTTCCGGGCTTGGTTTCAGTGGCAGCTCTCGCGATAACCGCTGCCATCACGGCTAGGATTCCAGCGACGCTCGACTACGGGGAGCGGCCGGTTTCAGCGGCGGGAACTTGCCCCCTTCCGTCGGTCCTTCCTGGATCGCTTTGATCAGCACGGCGAGCATGATGATGTGCAAGGCCACGCCGACCCAGACCACGTAAGGCTGGACCCCGCCCAGATCCTTCAACGACTGTTCCTGCGCCCGGCCGCTCTGGCTGCCCTGTTCCTTGATCGCCGCCAAGTGCTCCCGCACATGCCAGTAGTAGATGTAGTTGGCGCTGGCCCCGGCCATGATGCGCCAGACGACGCCGACCGTGAGGTCGCCGGTGAAGTAGGCCGAGAGGACCGGTCCGATGGCGTAGACGGCCGCGTACAGGTACATTTTCCTGTACAGGAACCAGAGAAACGGGTCGAAGAGAAAGGCCGGCCAGTGCCAGGTGAGGGCGAAGCGCGGTTCGCCGCTTCCGGTAAACTTGCGGAACTGCTCCAGATACCGGTCGGCATTCGGTCCGATGAAGGCACGCCAGAGCTGCTGCTCGTCCAGGATCGGCGGAACGGACGGTTCAGTCGAGGGTTCCGCCGCCTGCTCGGCGGGCATGTCTCCCGGTGGCGCCGTTTCTTCCTCGAACAAGACACCGCATTGCGAGCAAAAGCGCGCATCATCGGGATTCTGCTGCTCGCATTTCTGGCAGGGTTTCATACGTGGAGCTTATAACACTCTTGCCCCAGGCTCACAAGAGCATCGGCTCCCGGTCCCGACGAAATTTCTCAATGGAGAGAACGAGATACACCGCTCCGGCGGGGAGTTTCATATTGCGTTCTCGACCGGCGATATGCTACGTTTTATGACTTCTCACGAGGCTGGAACGAGATGCCGACCGACTTGCTCCAAGAGGATGCCGATCGCTACCTGATGCACACCTACGCCCGCTGGCCGATCTCCATCGTCCGCGGCCGGGGGTGCAACGTCTACGACTTGGAAGGCCGGGAATATCTCGACTTCGTCGGCGGCATCGCCGTCAACGTGCTGGGCTATTCGCACCCGGACTTGGTCGCGGCCATCCAGAAGCAAGCCCAGCAACTGCTGCATACCTCCAACCTCTACTACACCGAGCCGCAAGTGAAGCTGGCCAAGACGTTGGTGGATCATTCCTTCGCCGACAAGGTGTTCTTCGGCAACAGCGGCGCCGAGGCGAACGAAGCGGCGATCAAGCTGGCGCGCCGCTATGCCCATCTGAAGTATGGTCCCGACCGCTTCGAGATCGTCACGATGCAGCAGTCGTTTCACGGCCGCACCATGGCCACCCTGACCGCGACCGGCCAGGACAAAGTGCAGAAGGGATTCGAGCCGCTGCTGCCGGGCTTCACCTACGTGCCCTTCAACGACTTGGCGGCGGTGGAGCGCGCGATCAGTCCGGCCACGGCCGCGGTGCTGTTGGAGCCGGTGCAAGGGGAGGGCGGCGTCCGCGTGGCCGACCGCGCCTACCTGCAGGGGCTGCGCGAGCTGTGCCGCCAACGGGACATTCTCCTGATCTTCGACGAGATTCAGACCGGCATGGGCCGCACCGGCACGTTGTTCGCCTACGAACAATTGGGCGTGGCGCCGGACATCATGACCCTGGCCAAGGGGCTGGGCGGCGGCGTGCCGATCGGCGCCTGTCTGGCGACGGATTCCGTGGCCGAGGTCTTCACGCCCGGGACCCATGCGTCCACCTTCGGCGGAAACCCGCTGGCCTGTGCCGCCGCCCTGGCGGTCTTCGAGGTGTTGCTGGAAGGCAACGTTCTGGCGCAGGGGCGGCGCATGGGGGAATATCTGGCCAAGGGGCTGAAGGACATCGAAGAGCGGCTCCCGATCGTAAAGGAAGCCCGCGGGCTCGGGCTGCTGCAGGGCTTGGAACTGACGATCGACGGGAAGCCGGTCGTCGCGGACTGCCTGGCGCGCGGCCTCCTGATCAACTGCACGGCGGAACGGGTGCTGCGATTCGTTCCGCCCCTCATCATCGCCCAACGCGAGATCGACCGGTTGCTGGAGACCCTCTCGACGATCCTCAGCAAGCGGGTCTAGCCGGCGGCTCAACGTTTACCTTCAGCCAGATCGTGCGGAGTCGGCGGCAAAGGAGCATGCATCGGTGTTTTCCCGAGGGGCCAGGACAAAGATGAGAAAGAGGGCGAGCGGGGTGCGCGCCGCCGGACGGCCAGGGACCGGGCTGGCGGACAGCAAAGATCTGCTGACGGTGGCGGCGATCCCGGCGGCCCATGTCGCCCGCCTGCTCGAGGTGGCGGCGACGCTGAAAGCCGTGCGGCAGCGGCGCGCCTTGCACCAACCCCTGCGCGGGATGACCTTGGGCCTCCTGTTCGAGAAGCCTTCCACGCGCACGCGGGTGTCCTTCGAAGCCGGGATGAACCAGCTCGGCGGGCAATCGCTGTTTCTCTCCACGGGAGACATCCAGCTGTGCCGCGGCGAAAGCATTGCCGACACGGCGCGCGTGCTCTCCCGTTATCTCGACGGACTCGTGATCCGGACGTACGACCATGCGATCGTCGACGAGTGGGCGCGCGAAGCCACCATCCCGATCATCAACGGGTTGACGGATCTCTGCCACCCCTGCCAGGCCCTCTCGGACCTGCTGACGATTCAGGAGCGGAAAGGCCGGCTGCGCGGACTGAAGCTGGCCTACGTGGGAGACGGCAACAACGTCGCCAATTCGCTGATCGAAGCGGCGGCGAAAACCGGCATGGCGATCAGCCTGGCCTGCCCGGCCGGCTATGAACCGGACCAACGCATCGTCAAAGAGGCGCGCGCCGAAGCGGCGCGAACCGACGCCTCGATCGAGGTCGTCCAGGATCCGCTGTCGGCGGTCAACGAGGCCGACGTGCTCTACACGGACGTATGGATCAGCATGGGCCAAGAACGGGAACAGAGCCGGCGCCTGAAGGATCTGGCGCCGTACCAACTCAACGAACGCCTGGCCAAAGAGGCCAAGCCGGATGCGATCGTCATGCACTGCCTGCCGGCGCACCGCGGACAAGAAATCACGACCGGCCTGCTCGACGGCCCGCAATCCGTCGTGCTGGATCAGGCGGAAAACCGGTTGCACATGCAGAAGGCTATTCTGTCCGAGCTGCTGGGTCGGCCGCGCCGCAACCCCTCGCACGCGGGAAGGAGACCATGAAACGGAACCCGATCAAGAAAGTTGTGCTGGCCTATTCGGGCGGTCTGGACACCTCGGTGATCCTCCGATGGCTGCTGGAGACCTACGACTGCAACGTGGTGGCCTTCTGCGCCGACCTGGGGCAGGGGGAAGACCTCAAGGCCGTCAAGGCCAAGGCCCTGGCGGTCGGCGCCTCGAAGGTCTACGTCGAGGACCTGCGCGAGACGTTCGTCAAGGACCACGTTTTTCCGATGTTGCGGGGCAACGCGGTGTACGAGGGCACGTACCTGTTGGGCACCTCGATCGCCAGACCCTTGATCGCCAAGCGGCAGATCGAGCTGGCGCAGAAGGAAGGGGCCGATGCGGTGTCGCACGGCGCGACCGGCAAGGGCAACGACCAGGTCCGGTTCGAGCTGACCTATATGGCCCTGGACCCGAGGGTGCGCATCATCGCCCCGTGGCGCGAATGGACGATGCGGTCGCGGCGCGAGCTGATCGAGTACGCCGAACAATATGGGATCCCGGTCACCGCCACCAAGGCCAAGCCCTACAGCACGGACCCGAATTTGTTCCACATCAGCTACGAAGGGGGCATCCTGGAGGACCCCTGGATTGCGCCGCCCGACGAAATCTTCCAGTTGACCGTGTCGCCGGAGCAGGCGCCGAACAAGCCCCGCTTCGTCGAGATCGAGTACAAACAGGGAGATCCGGTGGCGGTGGACGGGAAGCGCATGACCCCGGCTGCGCTCCTGGCCCATCTGAATCGTTTGGGCGGGGACCATGGGGTCGGGCGGGTGGACCTGGTGGAGAACCGCTACGTGGGCATGAAGTCCCGCGGGGTCTATGAGACGCCGGGCGGCACGATCCTCCATGCGGCGCACCGGGGGCTGGAATCCTTGACGCTGGACCGGGAAGTCCTGCACCTGCGGGACAGCCTGATCCCCCGCTATGCGGAGCTGATCTACTACGGCTACTGGTACGCCCCGGAGCGGCTGATGCTCCAGACCGCCTTCGACGAAGCCCAGAAGGACGTGAGCGGCACGGTCCGCGTGAAGCTCTACAAAGGCTCCTGCACGGTGGTGGGACGGAAGTCGGACCGGTCGCTGTACCGGCTGGACCTCGCCACCTTCGAGGAAGACGAGGCCTATCGGCAGAAGGATGCGGAAGGGTTCATTCGCCTCAACGCCCTGCGCCTGGCGATCCGGGCTCAACGGAAAAAGACAAAAACCTAGCGTTCCGTTTTCAGTTCTCAGTTGTCGGTTCTCCGTTCAAAACTGCATACCGATAACCGACGACCGACAACTTCCGCAGAGATCAATATGAAGGCTGTCGCGTGAAAAAGAAGCGCGTACCATCGGGTGTAGGTCCACAGACCGGCAAGCTCTGGGCCGGCCGTTTCACGGAACGGACCCACGAGTTGGTGGAGGCCTTCACCTCCTCCTTGGCCGTCGATCGGCGCCTCTATGCCCACGACATCGAGGGCAGCATCGCCCATGCGAAGACGCTGGAGCGGGCCCGCGTCTTGTCGCGTCGCGAGACGGCCGCCATCCTGCGCGGCCTGGCGACCGTGCGGGCCGAGCTGGACAAGGGTCGTTTCCCCTTCGTCCCCCAGGACGAGGACATCCACATGGCCATCGAGCGCCGGCTGACGGAGTTGATCGGGTCGGTCGGCGGGAAACTTCACACGGGCCGGAGCCGGAACGACCAGGTGGCGTTGGACTTGCGCCTCTATCTGCGTCAGGAACTCGGCCGCCTGATCGAGCGCGCGACAAGGCTCCAGCAGTCGCTCATCGGGCAGGCGCGTGCCCATCGGGACGTGGCCATGCCCGGGTACACGCATCTGCAACGGGCCCAGCCGGTGCTGTTCGCGCATCACCTGCTGGCCTATGTGGAGATGCTGGAACGGGACAAGGGCCGCTTGCGCGATGCCCTGACGCGCACGAACGTCATGCCATTGGGGTCCGGGGCCTTGGCCGGCAGCAACTATCCGGTGGACCGGGCCTACACGGCCAAGCTCCTGGGGTTCCCGCGCGTCACGGAGAACAGCCTGGACGCCGTGTCCGACCGGGACTGCGCCGTCGAGGCCCTGGCCGCCCTGTCGCTGATCATGATGCACCTGTCGCGGCTGAGCGAAGAACTCGTCCTCTGGTCCTCGCAGGAGTTTCGGTTCGTGGACCTGCCGGACGGTTTCTGCACGGGCAGCAGCATGATGCCGCAGAAGAAGAATCCGGACGTGCCCGAGTTGGTCCGCGGCAAGACCGGCCGCGTGTACGGGCACTTGCTGGGGCTGCTGACGACGCTGAAGGGGCTGCCGCTCAGCTATAACCGCGATCTGCAGGAAGACAAGGAAGCCCTGTTCGACGCCCTGGATACGGTCTCCGCCTCGGTCGACGTTCTGGCCGAACTGCTCAAGGGGCTCATGGTCAATCGAAAAGCCCTGGCCGAGTCGGTCGAGTCCGGCTACCTGCTGGCGACCGAGCTGGCCGATTATCTGGTGACGAAAGGCCTGCCGTTCCGCCAGGCCCATGCCGTGACCGGCCGCATCGTGCGGGCTTGCGTGGAGGGCGACCGGGACCTGCGGGATCTTACGGTGGCCGACTTGCGGACCTTCTCGGATCGGTTCCAGAAGGACGCGCTGGCCGTCATCACGGTCGACGGGGCTCTTCGTCGGAAGGCCCAGGTCGGCGGGACGGCGCCCCAACGGGTCGCGGCGCGCATCAGGGAGTGGGAGCGGGCGTTGCGATGAAACCGGCCTGCCTGCTCGGCGCCCTCTTGCTCGCGGTGACAGGCTGCGGGACGATCGGGCCGCCGATTCCACCGGAAGAGATCGGCGTGGCGGCGAAGCTGGAGAGGGAGAAAGCCAAGGCCCGGCAACTGCCGACGCCCGCCAAGGAGCCGAAGAAGGACACAGACAAGGACACAGAGATAGACGAGGATCGCCCGGAGGATCAGGATCAACCCTTGAACATGCCGAGGTGACGCCGGCGGCGCACCATCACGATGAGGTCGTGAGGACGGAGCATGAGCGACTTTCAGTATAAAAACGGGGAACTTCATTGCGAGGACGTGGCGCTCAGCCGCATCGCCAAGGAGCTGGGCACGCCGTGCTACATTTACAGCCACGCCGCATTGGTCCGGAACTTCCGCGCCTTCGACAGCGCCTTCCAGAGCGTGCCGCACATCGTGGCCTTCGCGATGAAGTCCAACTCCAACATCGGCCTCCTGCGGCTCATGGCCAAGGAGGGGAGCGGCGCGGACATCGTCTCGGGCGGGGAACTGTACCGGGCGCTCAAGGCCGGCGTGCCTCCGTCGAAAATCGTCTTCGCCGGCGTCGGAAAAAATCGGGAGGAGATCCGCTACGCCCTTTCGACGGACATTCTGATGTTCAACGTCGAGTCGTCGGCCGAGTTGCGCGCCATCGACGAAGTCGCGGCCGAGATGGGACGAACGGCCCGCGTCGCCTTGCGGATCAATCCGGACATCGATCCCAAGACCCATCCCTATATTTCCACCGGCCTCAAGAAGAGCAAGTTCGGCATCAGCGCGGACCGGGCGTTGGAAGAGTTCAAGCTGGCCTCCTCGCTCAAACACATCGAGGTGGTCGGGGTCCACAAGCACATCGGCTCGCAGTTGACGGACATCACGCCCTTCGTGGACGCGCTGAAGAAAGTGTTGGGGCTGGTGGAAGCGCTCAAAACGCAAGGGTCGAACATCCGCTACATCAACATCGGGGGCGGCCTGGGCATCACCTATTCGGACGAGGCACCGCCCCAGCCGCACCAACTGGCGGCCGCCATTGCGCCGCTGGTACGGGACCTCAAGTGCATGCTGATCATGGAGCCGGGGCGTGTCATCGTCGGCAACGCCGGCCTGCTCATGACCCGCGTCCTCTACAACAAGGAAGGCGAGGCCAAGCGCTTCGTCATCGTGGACGCGGCCATGAACGACCTGATCCGCCCCAGCCTCTACGGGGCGTACCACGAGATCAAGCCGGTGCACGAAGCGACGGGCGCCAAGAAACATCAGGTCGACGTGGTGGGGCCGGTCTGCGAATCGGGCGATTTCCTGGCCAAGGACCGGGCCATGCCGGACGTCAAGCCCGGCGACCTGCTGGCGGTGATGAGCGCCGGCGCCTACGGGTTCGTGATGTCGTCGAATTACAACTCCAGGCCCCGCGTCCCCGAGGTATTGATCAAGGGCGGGGACATCTTCGTCCTCCGGTCCCGAGAAACCTACGAGGATCTGGTGCGCGGCGAAGCGATTCCGGAGTTCCTGCAATGACAACGACGCGAAGGAGGTCGGCGGGCGTGAGCGCATCCAGAAAGAACGAGCAACCGATTCCATTCATGAAACTGTCCGGCAGCGGCAACGATTTCATTCTGGTGGACAACCGCAAGAAGGTGGTGGACCCGCGCCGCGCCAGCGCGCTCGCCGCCAAGGTCTGCGCGCACCGTATGTCCGTGGGCGGCGACGGGCTGATCCTGATCGAACCATCCAAGCGGGCGGATTTCCGCTGGCGTCTGTTCAACGCCGACGGGAGCGAAGCGGAGTTCAGCGGCAACGGCGCGCGTTGCGCGGCCCGGTTTGCGTTCCTCAAGCGGATCGCCCCCAAGCGGATGCGGTTCGAGACCTTGGCGGGGATGATCGAGGCGGAAATGGTCGCGTCCGCCCCCGGGCGCAAGCCCGAGGCGGTCAAGGTTCGCTTTCCGGATCCGCAGGGACTCCGGCTCAACCTCCGCGTGCCGATCGACAGGACCGAGCGTGAAGCGCATTTTTTGGATTCCGGCGTCCCCCATTGCGTCTACCTCGTGGACGATCCGGACCAGATCAACGTCGTGGAGATCGGCCGGCCCACCCGCTACCATCCGCTCTTCCAACCGGCCGGGACCAACGTCAATTTCATCAAGGTGCTGGACCCGCATCGCATCCGCATCCGGACGTACGAGCGGGGCGTGGAGGATGAAACCCTGGCTTGCGGGACCGGCTCGATCGCGTCGGCCTTGATCGCCAGCCTGGTGGCGAAGGTGGAGTCGCCGGTGACGTTGATTCCCCGGAGCGGGCTGGAGCTGACGGTGTATTTCTCCCGCCGCAACGGCTCGTTCACAGATGTGTACTTGCAAGGAGACGCCAGGGCGGTGTATGAAGGGCGCATTCTTCCGGATGCCTGGCAGTAACGGACGTCGGGCGTGAGCAGCTGAAGCAGTTTCGAATCACTTCACGTTTCACGCCTCACGGGAGGTTCTCAGATGTTCACCGGTTCACATGTGGCCATCGTCACCCCGTTCCGCGACGGCCGGGTGGATGAGCAAGCCCTGGGCGACCTGATCGAATTTCAAATCGCCCACGGGACCAACGGCATCGTGCCCTGCGGCACCACCGGCGAATCCGCCACGTTGTCCCATGACGAACATGACCGGGTCGTGGCGCTGACGGTCGAAGTGGTCCGCCGGCGCGTCCCGGTGATCGCCGGCACCGGCTCCAACAGCACGGACGAAGCGATCATGCTGACCAAGCATGCGAAGAAGGCGGGGGCCGACGGGGCCCTGTTGATCACGCCCTACTACAACAAGCCGACGCAGGAAGGGCTGTTCCTTCATTACAAGGCGGTGGCGGAAGCCGTGGACCTGCCCCTCATCCTCTACAACATTCCGGGCCGAACCGGCGTGAACATGGCGCCGGCCACCGTGGCGCGGTTGGCGGCGATCCGCAACATCGTCGCGACCAAGGAAGGCGCCGGTTCGCTGCCGCAAGTCTCCGAAATCATCCAGGCCTGCGGGGACCGGATGACGGTGCTCTCCGGCGACGATGCCTTGACGCTGCCCATGATGGCGGTGGGCGCCAAGGGCGTGATCACGGTGACCGCCAACATCGCCCCGGCCGACATGGCGGCGATGACGTCCGCCTTCCTGGCCGGCCGCTTGGACGACGCGAGGAAATTGCATTACAAGCTTTACCCCCTGTTCACCGCCTTATTTTACGAGACCAATCCGATTCCCGTGAAAACCGCGTTGGCCCTGATGGGGAAGATCGACGGCGAGCTTCGCCTGCCGCTCTGCCCGATGTCGGTGGAGCCGCGCGAGAAACTGGCCCAGGTCATAAAAGACTATGGGCTCATTTGATTGAACGCAGCGCGAGCGAGACGGGAGCATCCATGATTAAAGTCGTTGTGGCCGGAGCGGCGGGACGGATGGGCGGACGGCTGGTCTGTCTGCTCAAGGAGTCCGCCGCGCTCACGCTGGCCGGCGCCATCGAGGGCAAGGGGCATGTCTCCATCGGGGAGGATGCCGGCGAGGTGGCCGGGTGCGGCCACATCGGTATTTCGATTCGTGACGACTTCGCCTCCGTCATCGAACGGGGCGAGGTCGTGATCGACTTTTCGGCCCCGGCCGCCACGCTGGAACATGTGCGGGCCGCGGCCCAGGCTCGCCGGGCCATGGTGATCGGCACGACGGGGTTTGCCCCGCAGGAGCTCGCCGACCTCCGCAGCCTGGCGAAATCCATCCCCTGCGTCTTTTCGCCGAACATGAGCGTCGGCGTGAATATCATTTTCAAGGCCATCGCGGATATGGCCAAGACCTTCGGCGAAGACTACGACATCGAGGTCATCGAGGCCCACCACCGGCTGAAGAAGGACGCGCCCAGCGGAACCGCCTTGAAGATGGCGGAAGTCCTGGCCAAGGCCGTGAATCGGGACCTGGAACAAGTCGGAGTCTATGCCCGCAAGGGATTGATCGGCGAGCGGAAGAAGGGGGAAATCGGCATCCAGGCGATCCGTGCCGGAGATATCGTGGGGGACCACACGGTCCTGTTCGGCGGCATGGGCGAACGGGTCGAAGTGACCCACCGCGTGCAGAGCCGCGACACCTTTGCGCGGGGTGCGCTCCGCGCGGCCCGCTGGGTGGTCAAGCAACCGCCAGGGCTGTACGACATGATGGACGTGCTGGGGCTTCGATAGCGTTCGCTCTTCCCAAGAAACAGAAACGGGAGAGGCGGTGCCACCGCCTCTCCCGAAACGTCCCTCTCACATTGACGCTTCTTCAGGTTTTCGGCAACAGCATGTACATCCCGAAAATGATGATCGGCGTCGCCACGTACATGGCCTTCTTGCCGAAGACGTCGTAGACCCCGTACATCAGGACCACGGTGATGAACGTGAAATAGATCTGGGCGATCCCTTTGTAACTGCCCCCGGCCCCCTCGGCCAACGCCAACGTGGGCGCCCCCGCCAACGCCATGCCCGTCAACCACCCGAGTAGTCGCCTCATGCCCTACCTCCTTTGTCTAGAAGGTCCACCGCAGAAACAACAACGCCTTCACAGGTTACAGAAACCCGCGAAGGCGCACCAACATGGCCGCGATCTGTCTACGAGTGCAGAACGAGAGCTGCTGTCGGCCTACCCCGGTTCCATACGGGCCCTCCGACTGCGGTGAGTGCCGCATAGCTTGCGCTTGGCTGGAGAAAATGTCAACCGGCCAGGTCCGGCGAGGAGAGGCCGATGATGCGGGCCGGAAATCCCCCCTTTGCTTGACACCTTTTCCGGCCTGACCTAGGCTACCGCTACACTGTTCCATGACGAGCCCTGCGTCGCCTCACACCGCCTGCTGAGAAGGAGAATGCCATGATCCGGGTACGACAGACCGTCGCGCTGCCGTTGGCTCTGCTGGCCTCACTAGCCCTGGTTCAGCCTGGCGGAGCCCAGGGAACCAACCAAGGCTCGGGCGCCGGGTCCGGGCAGAAACAGATCGATGCTGCCCAAGGCTCGGGCGCCGCACCGGCTCAGGGAGGCCTCAAACGGCGGGACCTCAAGGGCCAGGCCATGTCCCAATCGGCCGAGCCGGAGGGGCTGACGCCCGAGCAGAAGAAAATGTACGAAGAGATCCAGCAGCAGTTGCAGCAGATCAAGGAAAACCGGGCCAAAAGCGACGCGGCGCTGCAGGAACTGATGAAGGAAGACGGACGATGAGCCGCCGGGGTTCGTGGTTCGCCGCCCTGCTCCTGGCGCTGGGAGCCTGCTTCGCGCCGCCCGCCGATTCGGATGCCGCCTCGCTGGCCTCCCTGGCCAAGGAACAGGGCAACGGATCCCGTTTCAGCCTGGAATCCCAGGGCAGCACGTTCGACATGAACGTCGGTCTGGTCAAAGTGGACGCCGCCGCGTCGCGGGCGGTGATCGAGATCTACGCGTCGGATCGGTTCTCGGATCCGCTCTGGCAACAGTTCGTGCTCGACGTCAAAGGCGACCGGCCCGCCGTGGAGTCCGGCTACATCCAGGTCGGCAACAAAGCCCCCATGATCCTCACCAAGCAATACCTCTCCGGCATCGGCAATCTGGATGTCGGCATGTTCCTCTTGTCGGAAGCGGACCTGCGCGCCGGGAGCAGCAAAGATTTGAAGAGCCTGGGGCAGGAAACGATCACCTCCGCGGCGGGCCAGGTGAGGTGCCTCCACTACCGGGCGGAAAAGGGAGGGCAGACCTTGGATTTCTGGGCCAGCGACGAGGCCAAGCCGATCGGGTTGGTCCGGATGGTTTCAACGGGGAAGAAAAAGGAAGACAACTACCGGTTGGAACTCAAAGAGCTGCTCTCCGGCATCGCACCGAAGATCGATCCCTCCAAGGCCGGACCCTTGTCCGACGAGATGAAGGCCATCCTGACCAAACGCTGAGGCGTAGAAACGGTTATCCGGACGTAGCGGAGGGGTCGCCGGTTGACGGTCCATCCGGCCCGAGCACCGTCGTCCCACAGGCATGACATTGGACCGAGGATCGGAGCGGATCGCAGCTGATCAGCCGATAGCACTCGGGACAACAGACGAGGCGTGTCCGAGGAACGGTCGCGACTTTGGTAATAGCGGGTTTCATCTGCCTCTTATTCTCGTGTGGCTCTCGTAACGTCCATCCGACTGCGCCAGAGCGGTTGGACGCCCGCCCTGAAGACAGAACTCTCCCTCGGCGGAGCAGACATGGCCGCCGGACGGGACAAGGAACGAGCCAAGCTGGCCTGGGTCAGTGCCGAGCCGTCAAGGGCCGGGGTTCGTTATCAACGGCCTTCCGACGCCCGCAATTCAGGCAGGCAAAGACCGTGATGGCGAGGCCGGCATCCATGTCCACCGCTCGCTCCAGCAGCATGGTGCCATTGCATTTATCGCAGGTTCTCATGGGTGCAAGGTAACATTGGTCCGCCAGACTGTCCATCGGTCGGAAGTCCCCACCGGAACGAGCAAAGGACCTCCCGCCATGAGCCGACTATGGGTCCTTAGGGCCCTCTACACGTAGGCTGAATGTGGTTGCGCGACAAACCCCTGTTGTTTCAACAACCTTGACAGACCGCCGGGGGTTCCATAGGATGGGCCCTGGCTCCGAAGAACGCTCCATCGGCGCCATGCGCTCACCAGCGAGAATCGAAGGGACAGGCGAGTATGTACAGGCTATTGCTCGTGGCAGGACTGTTGGCGGTCTTGTACTTCCTGTTGCGCAGCGCGATCCGGGAGTTGAAGAGGAAGAACGGGCAAGACCAGACATTGACCGGCAACAACGAAATGATCCAGGACCCGGCCTGTCGGACGTATGTGCCCAGGGACACGGCGGTCTCCGCCAGCATCGGAGGCCAAACGTATTATTTTTGCAGCCAGGACTGCGCGCAGACTTTCCGCAAGCAATTGGCGGGGTAAGCCGGGAGCCGTTCGGGTCAGCAACCGGAATAGCTGTACGAACTCAGCTTCTCATCTTTGCCGAACTTCAGCGTAATCTGACATTGGTTGGGGGCGAAGTTAAAGAAGCTGCTCTGGCTGCCCGCAATGCGGTAGTAGGTCCAGCTCTCTCCGCCGAAAAACCGCGGGGCCTTCCCGCTGGGCTCGCCCCAATTCTTCTCGAACCACGCCTTGTCTTTCCCTTCGAACTCGGCCGGTTTCAGGGAGGCATCCAGATACGGATTGCCACCGCACCCGACCAGCAACGCGCAGACCAGCAGTAATCCGATCGTTCCCCGCATGGTGCCTATTCTCCTTAATCCGGTGAGTCGCGCCGAGATGCGAGGTGATTGTACCGAGCGGCCGGGACCCTGTCAAAAGACCCGTCGCTCCTTCCTCGTTGCTTTCGGCTCCAGTTGTTCATAGAATAACCGATACGGGGAAGTGGAGAGGAGCGGCTTCGTCCGCACACGAAAGGATATCGCCATGAAAATCTTTCTCGATACCGCCAGCGTCAAGGAGATCCACGAAGCGGCCAGCTTCGGGCTCATTGATGGAGTCACGACCAACCCCTCGTTGGTGGCCAAAGAAGGCCGGAGTTTCAAAGACGTGATCCACGAGATTTGCAGCCTCGTGGACGGCCCCATCAGCGCCGAAGTCGTGAGCGTCGAAGCCGACGCCATGATCAAAGAAGGGCGGGAGCTGGCCAAGATTCACAAGAACATCGTCGTCAAGGTTCCGCTCATTCCCGAAGGGCTCAAAGCGACGAAGAAGCTGGCCTCGGAAGACATCCGGGTGAACGTGACGCTCTGCTTCTCGCCCACCCAAGCCTTGCTGGCGGCCAAGGCCGGCGCGTGGTGCGTCTCCCCCTTCATCGGACGGCTGGACGACATCAGCTCGGACGGCATGGCGCTCATTCGGCAGATCCTCCAGATCTACCGCAATTACGACTTCAAAACGCAGGTGTTGGTGGCCAGCGTGCGGCACCCGCAGCACGTCGTCGAGGCGGCGCTGGCGGGCGGGCATATCGCGACGATGCCCTACGGCGTGTTCCAGGCGCTCTACAAACATCCGCTGACCGACAGCGGATTGAAGAAGTTCTTGGCGGATTGGAACGCCAGCCCGGCGGGGAAGTAGCCGGACCCCGTCACCGCTTGGTCAGTTCCGTGCGGGCTTGCTTGAACACCGAGTGAAACATCGGCCGCGTCAACTTGCCGGTGAAGGTGTTCTGCTGGCTCGGATGGTAGGATCCGATGAGGGTGACGCCCCAGGGCAGGGCGTACCGGACTCCGTGGCCGAAGCGGGGTGCGGGCGAGGGGAGCCGATTCCCCAACTCGCGGCAGGCCTTCAAATACTGGTCGAACGCGATCTTGCCCAGCGCCACGACCACGCGTAGCCGCGTCAGCAGGCGCAACTCCTCCAACAGATAGGGCCGACAGGCGTCGAACTCCTCGGGAGTCGGCTTGTTGCCCGGCGGAGCGCAGCGCACCGCCGCCGCGATATAGCAATCCGACAGTGCCAGCCCATCTCCTTTGTGAAGAGACTCGGGCTGGTTGGCGAACCCGAACCGGTGCAATGCGTCGTAGAGCCAGTCGCCGCTCCGATCTCCGGTAAAGACCCGGCCGGTGCGGTTGCCTCCATGGGCGGCCGGGGCCAGGCCGACCACGAAGAGACGCGCGTTGGCATCGCCAAACCCGGGGATCGGCCGTCCCCAGTAGGTCCAGTCCCGGAATTGCCGGCGCTTGGCTTGGGCCACGGCCTCCCGATAGGGGACCAGCCGCGGGCAACGCCGACAGGCGACGATCTGTTCGTTGAGGACCCTGAGGCTGCGCATGGGCGGACAGTGTACCACAGGGGGACGGCCAGGGCGCTTGCCGCTTGCGACTCTTCCTGTTAGCATGAGCCGCCTGCACGGGGAATTTTGAGCGAGGAGGAGGGTTGGATGGGATTTCGACTGATGGGGTTGCTCCTGGCCTGCCTCTCCGTCTCCCTTGCGCTGGACCGGCACCCGGCACGAGCGCAGCAAGGAAGCGCGCCGGTTGATCCGGCTCCACACGAAACCGTGGCTCCTGCGCCCCCGACGAACACCCCGCCAGCGGCCGAGCCCGACAATGTTCCGGCCGAAACCCTCTATCCCAGCCCCGAATCCGAAGACCGGCTGGTGGTCCTCCCGGAAATCAAGCGCGAAGGAGAGCACCGCTTCCTCAGCTCGTTCAAGCTGCCCGACAAGCTGACCTTCGCCGGCGAAACCGTGCCGCTGGACAACTGGCAGGTGCGCGAGCGGCTCGAGTACGAGTTCTACCAATTCCTGGAAGACGAAGGCGACAGCATCATCCTGGCGAAGCGGACCGGCCGTTGCTTCCCGCCGGTCGAGAAGCAGTTGGCCGATGCGGGGCTGCCCGACGACCTGAAGTACATGCTGCTCGTGGAAAGCAAATGCGTGGCGGCGGCCTATTCCCGCGCCAAGGCCTCCGGCCCCTGGCAGTTCATCGGATCCACCGGCAAGCGGTACAAACTCTACAGCAACCAGTGGAAGGACGACCGGCGCAGCCTGGAAATGTCCACCGAGGCGGCGATCAAATATCTCCGGTTTCTCAAACAGGATCTGGGCGACTGGTTCCTCGCCATGGCCGCCTATAACGCGGGCGAGGACCGGATCAGGAAGCTGCTGAAGGAGCAGCGCGTGGACGAGTATTGGAAGCTCCATTACGTGCGGGAGACGATGCGTTACGTGCCCCGAATCATCGTCGCCAAAGAGATTTACAGTCAGCCGGAGAAGTATCTCGGCCTGACCAAGAAGGACCTCTACGCGCCGTTGGAACTGGAAACGGTCACGGTGACGATCAAGGAACCCCAGCGGCACCTGGCCCTGATCGCGAAAGATTTCGGCTCCTACTTCCTGGAACTGAAGATGCTGAATCCCGAAATTCGGAAAGAGTACCTCCCCAAGGGCACCCATCAGCTGAAGGTCCCCAAGCAAGACTGCCCCAACCGCTGCTTCAAGCAAGGCAAGACTCCCTAACGTTCATGCATCCAGGCACCAGGCAGTCGCATCTCCCGAAGACGGTGAGCCGTCTGGTGGACCGACTGATCCGCACGGCCTTGACCGCGGCCGACCCGCAGCTCGCGGTTCGACGAACCGTCCGGCGAACCGGCCCGCACCTGCGTATCGGCGAGCGTCGGTACGACTTGTGCGACTATGATCGTGTCGTGGCCGTGGGCGCAGGCAAGGCCTCGGCCCGCATGGCCGTGGAATTGGAACGCTGTCTGGGACGCCGCCTGGAACAGGGCTTGGCCGTCGTCAAAAACGGCTACGCCGTCCCCACCAAGACCATCCAGGTGCTGGAAGCGGGCCACCCGGTCCCGGATCGTGCCGGCCTGCGCGGCGCGGCGCGGTTGCGGGAACTGGTCGCCGGTCTCTCCGATCGTGACTTGGTCTTTGTGTTGCTGTCGGGCGGCGCATCCAGCCTGTTGCCGGCTCCGGCCGCCGGCCTGACCCTTGCGGACTTGCAGCGGACGACCACCTTGCTGCTGGCCGCAGGGGCCTCGATCCGGGAGATCAATGCCGTCCGCAAGCATCTTTCGATGCTCCAAGGAGGCAGGCTGGCTGCGGCGACCCAGGCACGGGTCGTGAGCCTGATCCTGTCCGACGTGCTGGGAGACGACCTCGCGTCCATCGGCTCGGGACCGACAGCCCCGGATCCAACGACTTACGCGGACGCGAGCGAGATCTTGCAGCGCTATGAAATCTGGCGGTCCGTTCCTGCCACAGTCCGGAATCATGTGCTGGCCGGGTGCCGAGGAGCTCGGGACGAAACCCCCAAGCCCGACGCCTCTCTGTTCCGCCGCGTGCAGAATCAGATCATCGGGAATAACGCGGGCGCCGTCCACGCCGTTGCACAGGCAGCCAGGCAGGCAGGGGTCAATCCGTTGATCCTCACCACCAGACTGACCGGGGAAGCCAAAGAAGCGGCCAAACTGTTCGGCGCCATCGCAAAAGAGATCGCGGCCACCGGCAGGCCCATCCGGCGTCCGGCTTGTGTCATCGCCGGGGGAGAACTGACCGTCACGCTCAAAGGACGAGGGCTGGGGGGACGGGCCCAGGAATTCGCGCTGGCGGCGGCGCCGGAGATCGCCGGATTGCCCGACATCTGGATCGCCGCCTTCGGGACCGACGGCACGGACGGTCCGACCGACGCGGCCGGCGCGTCGGTCGGCGGCGGCACGGCCCTGCGGGCCACCAGGCTCGGCCTCGACCCGATGGCCCTGCTCGCCCGCAACGATTCCTACCGTTTCTTCAAGAAGGTCGGCGGACAGTTGCACACCGGCCCGACCGGCACGAACGTCAACGACCTTTATATATTGCTGGCCCTCTAACCATGGCGGCGCGCCTTGTCCTCCCATTAGCGTCCTGCGATGATCCCACGGTCGCTGGGGGCAAAGGCGCCGGACTGGGCCGTCTGATCCGAAGCGGGTTCCCGGTGCCGCCCGGGCTCTGCGTCACGATCCGGGCCTATCGCGACAGCCTGCGGGCGGGCGGCTTCGACGACGCCGACAGGTGGGCGCGCTTGCGCCAAGCAACGGAGGAGCGGCGGCCGGCGATGTTGGAGGAGGCTCGCCGCCTTGTGGCCTCCCGGTCCCTGCCTCAGGTTCTCCTGGATCTCATCCATCTGGAGTTGGATCGTATGGGATTGGGCCGCGAAACGACGCTGGCCGTCCGCTCTTCCGCTTCCGAAGAAGACCGGGCCACGGCCACGTTCGCCGGCCTCTATCACACCCGGTTGGGTGTGCCTCGCGAGGGGCTCGCCCACGCCATCCTCGACTGCTGGGCCTCACTCTGGACCGACGCGGCCTTGGCGTACCGCCTCCGGGTCGGCGGAAGACCCGCCGTGCCGGCCATGGCGGTCATCATTCAGGCCATGCTGGCGCCGCGTGCGGCCGGCGTCGCCTACTCCCGCCACCCGATCACGGACGAACCGCAGCAGGTGTGGATCAATGCGGTCTTCGGCCTGGCTGAACCGCTCATGTCGGGCACCGTGACGCCGGATCAGTATGTCGTGGACGTGGGCGACGGGTCCGGCCCCAGAACGGTCGTTGAACGGAGACTCGCCGAACCGGGGCAGGGGATGCCGGTCCTGGACGAACGAGCCATCCTGTCCCTGGCCGATCTGGCCAAAGACGTCGAACGGCAGATGGGCTTCCCCGCGGACATCGAATGGGCGATGGACGGCCGAGGGACCTGGTTGCTCCAAGCCAGACCGATCCCGGCACCAAGACCTGCGCCGGCTCCCCCTCGCCTCGTCTGGTCCCGCGCCAATTTCAAAGAGACCATGCCCGACGTGCCCAGCCCTCTCGGCCTCTCCTTCCTGGAAGCGTTCATGGAAACCAACATCGTCAGCCATTACCGAGAGATCGGCTGCCGCGTCCCGGACGGCTGGCCGACGGTTCGGATCATGCGCGGGCGACCTTACATCAACGTGTCCCTCTTCCAATCCTTCACCGTGCAATTAGGCGGCGACCCCAGGCTGGTCGTCGAGCAAATGGGCGGCGAGGACCGGCCGCCTCTCGCAGGTCCTCCGCGCCTGCCTTGGTGGAAGATGGTGCGCGCCGGGTTGCTGATGGAGAGCAAGATCCGCCGGGCGGCCAAACAGGCGCCGACGTGGTTTGCGGAAATGAAACGGATGGCGGAGGACCGGCCGGACGAGGGGAGGGCCGGGCACCAGCCGGCCGATGTGCTGGCCCGGCTGGATCGGCTGAACGAGCGTCTTCAAGCCGCAGACCTGACGTTTGCGATCGTGGCCGGCGTCTCTCAAGGGCTGTACACGCTCGGGTTGTTGCTCCCGCGCCGGCTCGGTCCGGGTTGGCGCCCCCTGCTGAACGACGCCCTCCAAGGGATCGGCACCATCATCAGCGCCAGACAGATTCTCTGGCTCGCCGAACTGGCGGAGAAAGCAAAGCAAGAACCGGCGGCGCGAACATTCCTACTGGCCGAACCCTGGGACCCTTCTGCTTTTCGGAGCCAACTGGCCGGAACCAATTGGTTGCGAGAGTTCGAGTCCTACGTGGCGGAGTATGGACACAGAGCGGTCGGCGAATCGGACCCCATGGCCACCCGCTTCGCGGAAAGGCCGGACTATCTGCTCGGCGTCATCCGAAGCCACTTGCACGCATCGCCCACCAAGCCCGGCAGATCGGCCGACGCCATTCGCCGAGAGCAAGAAACGACCCGGACCAACGCGTTGGAGCGGATTCGCAGGGCTTTCGGCTGGCGTCGGCATGAATGGCTCTTGTTCCGCTACACCTACAACCGTCTCTGTCGCTTCCTCGCGTTACGCGAGACCAACCGCCACCACCTGATGCACTTCACGGCCGCCGCGCGCCAAGGCGAGCTGCAATTGGGTGCCGCGTTCGCCGCGCGGGGCCAACTGCAGTCGAAGGAAGATATTTTCTTCCTGACGGCGGACGAGATTCGCGCCGCCGTGAACGATCGGCGAAGCAACTGGAAAGATTTGGTGGCAACCCGCCGGACGGAACGGGCCAGGCATGCCTTGCTCGACGCGCCGGACACGGTGATCGAAGGGGCGGGAGAAGCGTTTCGGGAAACCGTTGCCCATAGCGAGACGCTCACGGGCATTCCTCTCAGCTCCGGCTACGCGGAAGGCCCGGCGCGCATCATCCGTTCACCGGAAGACCTGAAGAAGGTTCAACAGGGGGACATTCTGGTGGTCTCGGTGATCGATCCGGGCATGGCGCCGGTGCTGGGCCTGGCGGCAGGGCTCGTCGTCGAAATGGGCGGGACTCTCTCGCACGGCGCCATCATCGCCAGAGAATATGGGCTACCAGCGATAGCAAATGTGCGGGGAGCTACGCGCCTGCTTCAAGATGACGAGCGCGTGGCGGTGGATGCGGCGTGCGGAGAGGTCAGCCCCCTAGGAAGGTCCAGGAGTCAGGCCTAATCATTCTCCGCTCTACTGTATCCGGACGTGTGCCCGGCGGTTCTTCTGCCAGCAGACCTTGTTGTGGTCGGTGCAGACCGGCCGCTCTTTGCCGAAGCTGGTGGCCTGGATCTGGGCCGCCACGACGCCCTGGCTTTCCAGATAGTGCTTCGCCGCCTTGGCCCGTCTCTCGCCGAGCGTGAGATTGTAGGCGCTGGTGCCACGCTCGTCGCAATGGCCCTCGATGGCCACCACCCGCTCGGCGTTCTTCTTGAGCCCCTCTGCGATCTCGCCCAGGGCGACTTTATCGGTCTCGCTCAGCTTGAGCGTATACCGGTCAAAATCGAAATAGAGGTCCAGCGGCTCCGGTAGCTGCACAACAGGCGGAGGTGGTGGAGGGGGCGGGGGAGGAGGCGGGGGCGGGGGTTCAGGTTCAGCCACACGTGTTTCCTCAACCGGCGCCGGTGGCGCCTGCGCTTCCACCTGCTTCTCCTGCACCTTGGGCGGTTCGACGGGAGGCGGCGCGGCGGCGGACACCTCGGCTTGGTTTTCGCTCGTGGCACAACCGGCAAGCAGCAAAACGAGCAGTAAGATAGGCAGGCTCATGAGACCAACAAGAGAGCTTCTCGTGTGTGTCATCCTCCACCTCATCGTCAAGCCGGTCGTGGGTGCGCCCGGGAAACGAGCGCCGCGCCTGGGAACCATATCTATCACAGGCGCCTGTTGGCCGCTAGCGGAAAGTACCCACACGTGGGGTCCGACCACGACTCGGTTCCTTGACGAGTCAGGGCGATTCCCGTACCCTTGCCTCCAACATCGGTGCGCATCTGAGGAACGGACCATGGCGGACCTTTCGATCATCGTCGCGGCTTCGGCGGGGCTCGCGGCCGGCCTGATCCTGGGCGGGCTGCTGGCTTGGCTCTGGAGCAGCGCGCGTCTCAGAGCCGAAACGCAAGCCAAGCTGATCGATGCCGCCGAGCGGACGCAGCGGGCCGAAGCCTCCGTCGAGGAACTCCGGAAGCAAGCCGAAGGAGAGCGGGCGGAGCTCGCCCGGCTGCGCGACGACTTGTCCGGCGCACAGCAGGCGCGCACGGCGGCCGACACGCGGAGCGAAGAAGCGCTCAAGAGCCTGCAGGAGCAGAAGGCGCTGCTCTCCGAAGCCCGCAGCGAGATGGCCGAGGCCTTCAAGGCCCTCTCGGGCGAGGCGCTCAAGACCAACAACGAAGCGTTTCTCGCCCTCGCCCGGACGTCATTCGAACGGCTCCATGCCGAGGCGAAGGGCGACCTGTCGCAACGCCAGCAAGCCATCGATGAGATGGTGAAGCCGCTGCAGGAAGCTCTGTCTCGCTACGAGTCCCAGATCCATCTTCTCGAACAGTCGCGCCAGTCCGCTTACGGCGGCCTGGACCAGCATCTGAAGAGCCTGGCCGAATCCCACCAAAAACTGCAGCAGGAGACCGGGAACCTGGTCAAGGCGCTGCGCGCCCCGACGGTCAGAGGCCGCTGGGGCGAAATCACGCTCAAGCGCGTGGCGGAGCTGGCCGGGATGGTCGAGCATTGCGACTTCACCGAGCAAGTGAGCGTCGAGGGAGAGGAAGGGCGTCTCCGCCCGGACATGGTGGTGCACCTTCCGGGCGATCGCCAGATCATCGTGGACGCCAAGGCGGTCTTGTCCGCGTATCTGGAAGCCCATGCCGAACAAGACGAGACGCAACGGCTGGCCCTGCTGCGGCAGCACGCGGCGCAAGTGCGGTCGCGCATGGAAGACTTGAGCGCCAAAGCGTACTGGTCGCAATTTCCCCAGGCACCGAAGTACGTCGTCCTCTTCCTGCCGGGCGAGCAGTATCTGGGGGCGGCGCTCGAACAAGATCCCAAGCTGATCGAGGACGGGCTTGCCCGCAGCGTCCTGATCGCCACCCCCACCACGCTGATCGCGCTGCTCCACGCCGGTGCCTACGGCTGGCGACAGGAACAACTGAGCGAGCACGCGCAGCAGGCGGGCCGATTGGGAAAAGACTTGTACGACCGGATGGCGGTCCTGACCGAGCATTTGGACGATATCGGGCAATCGCTCGCCAAGAGCGTGCAGGCGTACAACAAGGCCGTAGGCTCGATCGAGACCCGCGTCCTGCCGGCGGCACGCAAGTTCAAGGAGCTGGGGATCGCCTCCGACAAGGACCTGCCCCGACTCGAACCGATCGATTCAGTCCCGAGATCCGCACCCACTTCAGAATGACAGGCACGGACATCTCATGAATGGAAAGGACGGCGCATGACAGAGGCGCAGCGGATGGTCGAAGAGTTTCACCGCCGATTCGAGATCGTGATCGCGGATCGACCGGGTGTCCCGGACGAGGCCACGCGCGACCTCAGGGTCCGGCTGATCCAGGAAGAGTTCGATGAACTTCGGCAAGCCCTCTCCCAGGACGACCTGCACGGCGTGGCCAAGGAACTGGCCGACCTGCTCTACGTCGTCTACGGCACGGCGGTGTCCTGCGGGATCGACATGGAACCGGTCTTTCGGGAAGTTCACCGGTCGAACATGAGCAAGGTCGGGGGGCACAAGCGGGCCGACGGGAAGTGGGTCAAACCGCCCACCTATTCGCCGGCCGACCTGCGACCGATTCTCGACGGCCAACAGGTCGCCGAGCCATCGCCGTAAGGGCCTGCGCAGGATCCGTATGGAACGACGGTGTCCGAACTGCGATCAGCCTTACGTGCAACGAGCCAATCGTGAGGGGCGGCTCGACCGGCTGCTGAGCGCCTTCTACGTCTACCCGTTTCGCTGCCAACTCTGCACCCACCGGTTCCACGCCATCGAATGGGGCCGCCGCTATGCGCACGAGCCTGTCGACCAGCGGCAGTATGAGCGGTTCGAGGTCCAGTGCCCGGCCTGGTTTTCGGTCGGCCAGAAGCAGGGGCCGGATCTGGAAGGCGAAGCCACCGTCACCGATCTGTCGATGGGGGGCTGCGGGCTGGACACGCGCTTCCTGTTCGAGCCGGGAATGCTGCTGCGCTTGAAGATCCAGACGTGGGAAGATCAGCTGCCGGTCACGGTGAAGTCCGCCGTGGTGCGCGTCGTCCGGCCTCGGACGGTCGGGATCGAGTTTCTGGACGTCCCGCCGGCGGACAAGGAGCGCCTCAGCCAGTTCGTAAAGGGGCTCCTGCTCCTCAGCCGCCGCTGACACAGCCGCTCACGTCGGCGCATCCATCGCGCAGCGGAACCCGAAATTGGCATCCCGATTGATCGGCGCGTACCGGTACCGATACGACGACCGGAGGTAGAGGGCGTCGTTGATCCAGCTCCCGCCGCGCATCACTTTCTTCGTCCCGTTCGAAGGCCCCGTCGGATTCCGAGCCGGGCTCTGCTGATAATAGCCGTCGCCGTACCAATCGGCCACCCACTCCATGACGTTCCCCGACAGATCGAAGATGCCGTACGGGCTCTTGCCGTCCCCCAAGCTGCCGACCGGCGTCAGGCGATCGTTGTAATAGTTGAGGTTGGCGTTCAAGCGCTTGCCGAAATTCGTCAGGCTCGGAGTCGGTTCGGCATTGCCCCAGGGATACTTTCGCCCATCTGTTCCCCTGGCCGCCTTTTCCCATTCGGCTTCCGTCGGCAGCCGCTTCCCATAGTGGCGGCAATACGCGTCGGCATCGTGCCAATCGATGCCGATGACCGGCCGATCCCCGTCGCTCACGTGGGCCATTTGATTCCAATAGGGCGGCGCGGGCCGTCCCGTGGCTTGCACATATTTCCCGTACCGCGAGGTCGTCACCTCGAACTTGTCCATGAAAAAGGCGTCCAGGTGGACAGAATGGGCCGGCCTCTCGTCGGAATCCCCGTCGTTGTTTCCCATCAGAAACTCTCCGGCCGGCACCAGCGCCATCGGCGCGCCGTCCTTGCCGGCCATATCTTTGCCGGTCAGACGGGGGGCTTCATAGGGCCGCGCCCTGGCCTCCTGAATCGGCTTCGGCTCCTCGACCTTCGGCACCGGCGCAGCCGGCGTCGGCACCGTGACGACAGGTTCGACTCCGACGCCGGGTTCGACTTTGACCAGCGGCCGTGATCCCCTGGAACCCAACGCCTCTTCGCCGGGCAGCAACATCGGCGTCTGCTCGCGGTTGAGCTCGTCCACAGCCGTTTCGCTCACATGATCGCGCACGTACGGGTACAGTTCCTTCAGCGTCACGAGCTTGTCCTTGTCCGCATCGGCCTCGCCACTCAGACCCGCCAGCAGGTAGTGGGTAAAGAGCCCATGGCCCGCCTTATCGTAGTCGGAACTGATTTGATTGCCCCCCGCGGCCGCCAGCACCGTCACCTTGCCGCCGGCCAGGAGCGGATTTTCCATGGCGATGACCATCGGTCTGGCGCCTTTGGCGAGCACCGACCGGCCCGACGACCCGGAGAAGCAGGAATCCAGCATGACGACGATCTCTTTGGCCGGAAGCTTGTTCAGCGTGTCGTACAGCTCCTTGAGCGGGTACAGACCCGATGGATAATCCGGGTGGCCTTCCCAGGGAACGAGGTAGGCTTCGCCGGTTTTGGGATTGGGCGTCCCGTGTCCCGCATAGTAGACGTAGACCGTCGAGTCCGGCTTGACCCGCATCCGCAGCCAGTCGCCGAAGTGATTGCGGAAATCGCCCACGGTCGCTTTCGTATCCGTCAACAGCTTGATGTGAGTCCTGGGAATGCCCGCTTGCGTTTCCAGCATTGCGGCAACCGCCTCGGCATCTTTCGTGGCATAGGGCACCTTGGGGATCACTTCTTCCCGATACTGGCTGATGCCCACGACGACCGCATAGGCATTGGGCTGTTTGAACTCGGAAGACGCAGCCGCATGCGAGGCCGCCGGCGTCAGACCGAGCGCCACGAGCACGAACGTCCCGCGAAGAACGGCGGCGCATGACGGCCATCGGTGCATCGGCCACCTCACAGTTTCACCAGCACATTGTCGATCAGCCGGACGCGCCCGAGCCGGATCGCGCCGAGGAGCACGGCCGTCTTGGCGATGCGCGCCAGCGGCTCCAGGGTCTGCGGGTCGCAGCAGGCCAGATAATCCACCGTCACGCCCGGTTCCTGCTCCACGACGCGCTGCATCGCGCGCAAGACTTGCGCGCCGAACCTGACGCCCCGCAGGATGGCGGTCCGCCCGGCCTGGAGCGCCTCGTGGAGCACCGGCGCGACTCGCCGCTGCACCGGGGTGAGATACCGGTTCCGCGAACTCATCGCCAGCCCGTCGGCTTCGCGCACCGTCGGGCAGACGAGGATCTTCACCCCCAGGTTCAGGTCTTCCACCAGCCGCCGCACGATCACCGACTGCTGAAAGTCCTTCTGTCCGAAGTAGGCCCGGTCCGGTCGGACGATCGAGAAGAGTTTCGTCACGACGGTCGCCACGCCGTCGAAATGGCCTGGCCGGACCGTCCCTTCCCACCGCTGCGCCGGCTCGCCGACGGTCACCGACACGTGAGCGCCAGGCGGGTACATGGCGGCGGCGGTTGGCGCAAACAGCACGTCCACCCCTTCCTGGCGGCAGAGCGCTGCATCGTCCGTGAACGTCCGAGGATAGGCCGCATAGTCCTCGCCGGGCCCGAACTGGCGCGGATTCACGAAGAGGCTGACCACGAGTGCGTCGCAGGCCAGGCGGGCCTTGCGGATGAGCGACCGGTGGCCCTCATGCAACGCCCCCATCGTCGGCACGAAGCCGATGCCGACCCCTTCGCGCCGGAGCCCGCCGGTCCAGACGGTCATGGCCGGCACTGACCGGATGATGCGCATCAGGCTGAATCCCGAGCCGCGGCTGCAGGGCTGCAGGAGGAACGGCTCCCGTAGCGCGAGCTGGGTTGAGGATCGAGAAGGCGCACGGCCGACCGGTCCGTGAGCTGAGCGAGCAATTCCCGCGCTGTCTTGTTCAACAGAGGGTGCAACAGATCGGGCGCCAGCTCGGCCAGCGGCTCCAGGACGAACCGCCGCAGATGCAGGCGGGGATGGGGGACGATCAAGCCTGGCTCGTTGATGACCCTGGTTCCGTAGAGGAGGATGTCGAGATCCAACGTCCTGGGTCCGTCCCGATGGTCCGGATCGCGTCCCAGCGACTTCTCCACTTCGCGGCACACGTCCAACAAGCTCCGCGGCGTGAGGTCGGTTTCGAGACGAACGACGCCGTTCAGAAACCAGCTAGGCCCGGGGCTGTGCTCGGGCAGCGGCTCCGTTTCATAGAGAGACGAGACGCCCGTCACCTGGGAGTGCGGCAGGAGGCTCAAGAGCGTGACCGCGCGATCACAAAAATCCAACCGGTCGCCCAAATTGGACCCGAAGCCGATGTAGACGATCTCGCGTGACATCTCTTGTCAGAGCCTATGGCTGATGGCTAATAGCTGATCGCAAGACCTGGCCCTGTTCTCACTGTTCAGTGTAGAAGCGTTTGACATCTTTGTGGTCACTGGCTAGAGTCCGGCTTACCCATCAAAACGATTACACTAGTTCTGATGTTTACTGCAAGTCGGACGATAAAGGAGACCGTTGGGTGAAACGTGATCTCGAACTGATCCGCAAGCTTGTTCTCGCAGCTGAAGCATCCCCGACCGGCTACGTCAAGCAAGATGTCCAGATTGAGGGATATTCTCCCGAACAGATCGGGTATCACTCGTATCTTCTCGTCGATGCTGGCTTAGCAAAGGGCACTGATGTCACAACGTTTGGCTGTAGCTCACCGATCTGGAAGATTCTTCACCTTACATCCGCTGGGCACGATTTCGCTGATGCCGCTCGTGATGAGGGCACTTGGCAAAAAGCGACGGGCCTTGTGAAAGATAACGCTGGAGGCATCACTCTTGACGTGATGAAGCAACTTCTCATCAGCCTTATGCGCAAGGCCATCGGCCTATAACATGTTCGATCAACGAGCGTGGCCAGGTTTTATATCTTGACCTTCGTCCTTCGTTGGCTCAACGACTTTGCCGCTTCCCTAATCCGTCATCCGGATGCTCTTTGACGATCACCCCTCCTTGGACATTCTCACTCCTTCGGAAACGAGCGCACGAACTCCACCGGAGTAAGCATGCGCACGGTGCGATAGCGGTGCAATTCCAGGAGGTGCCGATCGCCCGACACCAAAACGGTGCACCGGCCTTGCAACGCGAAGTCGAGAAAAAGATTGTCGGTCGGGTCGCGCGTAATCACGCGCACTGTGTGTCGTGGGCGAACGAGCGTCGCAAGAGCCGAGAGGTCGTCGGTCAGGGGAGCGATTTCTTCGGGTGAGAGGCCGAATTTTCTGTATCCCAGCACGCGAACGAATTCTTCCAACGCAGGGAGGGCGGAAACCAGCGTGCATCGCCCGTTCCGCACCATATCCAATGCGGTTCGCGGAGTGCCCGGCCACAAATAGGCGGAGATCAAAACGTTGGTGTCAAAGACCGCGCGCCGAATCGTGGCCATGCCGGACTTGGCGAACAATGGCGGCTATCTTGGCGAGCGAGAGCTTCTTGAGGCGCTTCCGCTTGACGACCGTCGCGGTGTAGTCGTAAACGGCCGGTTCCTTGCCTCGTTGTGACCGGGCCGATCCGAGCGACTCGACGAAATTCAGTACCGCGGCCTGCTTTCCGGCGGGGAGTCTCTGCAACTTTTCCCAGATCGCGCTCGTGACAGCTTGAGAATGTCTGCTCATAGGGCACCTGTGACAAGCCTGTGTTGCTGCATTATATGTCGTGCGTCTTTATATCGCCAGTGTGGAGACGTGCTTCCGTTGCCGACTGTCTCACCTGCTATAGTTTTTGTCCTTTCCCTTATTCTCGCCCCGGCGGGGTGGGCGAGTTGGGCCTGACTGCGCACGTCTCGGGATTTTATCCCAAGACGATGAGACGGCAAGGAATCTTGTCCGAGCGGGGACAGGCCTGTCAGCGGGCTGTCCCCGCCCACACTCTTTAAATTAGAGGCGACGTGGCTGACTCGCAACTGCGCGCGTCCAACGAGGGCCTTCCGAGGCCGCGCGTTGCGCGAGCACGGCGAGTCAGCCAGGGAGCCCTAGCTTCTGCCCCCTACCAGCCGGCTTTCTTGATCCGTTCCACCGCCTCCGCCAGCCGTTCCTTGGTCGTGCACACGGTCATGCGGATGTAGCCTTCGCCCGGCGCCCCGAAGCCGTTGCCCGGCGTGGTGACGATCCCGGCCGTCTCCAGCAAATGCGCGGTGAAGGACGCGGAGGTATAGCCCTTGGGCACCATGACCCAGATATAGAAGGCCGCTGGGGGCGGGTCCACCTCCAGCCCAAGCTTCTTGAGCCCCGGCACCAGCACGTCACGGCGCTCCTGATACACCTTGCGCAGCCCGTCGGTGACCGAGTCGTCCAGCCGCAGCGCCGCGATGCCCGCCTCCTGCACCGCCTGAAAGACGCCCGAATCCAGGTTGCTCTTCACCTTCCCCAGCCCGGTCAGGACCTGCTTGTGGCCCACCGCGAAGCCGATGCGCCAGCCGGTCATGTTGTAGGTCTTGGAGAGGGAGTGGAACTCGATGCCGACGTCCTTGGCTCCGTCAATCTCCAGAAAACTGGCCGGCCGCCTGCCGTCGTAGAAAATCTCCGAATAGGCCGCGTCGTGGCAGACGATGACCTGATGTTCCTGCGCGAAGGCCACGACCTGTTTGAAATAATCCTTGCTCATGACCACGGAGGTCGGATTGTTCGGGGAGTTGAGGAACATGAGCTTGGCCTTCTTGGCCACGTCCTTGGGAACCGCGTCGAGATCGGGGAGAAACCCGTTCTTCTTTTCCAGCGGCATGAGGTACGACTGCCCGCCGGCAAAGCTGGTTCCCACCGGATAGACCGGGTATCCGGGGCTCGGCACGAGGACGACATCGCCCGGATCGACGAAGGCCAGGGGGATATGGCCGATGCCTTCCTTGGAGCCGATCAACGTCAAGACCTCGGAGACCGGATCCAGCGTGACATTGAACCGCCGCTTGTACCAGTCCGCCACTTCCTTGCGGAAGGCGAGCATCCCCTCATAGGACGGGTATTGATGGTTCTTGGGATCGGCGGCGGCTCGGCCGAGCGCATCGATGATCGGCTTCGGCGTCGGCAGATCCGGGTCGCCGATGCCCAAATTGATGATATCCACGCCCCGCGCGATGGCCTTTTGCTTCATCTCGTCGATGGCGGCAAACAAGTAGGGCGGCAGGGTCTTGATTCGGCCCGCAAATTCAATCGGAAATCCGGCCATGCGAACTGGCTCCTTTCGTTGAAGAGCTTCCAGTCATCAGCAGTCAGCTATCAGCTCTTGGAATATCCGCCCTCTTGCTAAAGCTGAGAGCTGACCCACGGCTGACGGCTTGAGCTACACAGGTTACTTCAGGAGGAGGGCCGCAATCAACGTGTTGGCTCGGTCAGATGGGCGATAAGCCGCTCGGCGACCGAATGCAAGCGGGGCAGATGCGGCTCGGCGTGGCGGAGCAGGGAGGAAGGGTCCTGTCCGGCCTTGGTCACGTCCCCCGGACATTCCTGGCAGAGGGCTTCGATCCCGTCCCGCTGCATCTCCAGGTGGAACAGGACTCCGTACGCGTTCGACCCGAACCGGAAAGCCTGCAAGGGGAACAAGTAGGAGGAGGCCAGGGGGACTGCTCCATCGGGCAGATCGAAGGCCTCGCCATGCCACTGGAAGACCTCGAGCGGATCGGGCAGGGTCCCGAAGACCGGATCCTCGCGGCCTTGGTCGGTGAGGTTGATCGGCGTCATCCCGATCTCCACGCCGGGACCAGGCGCCACTTGCGCGCCGAGCGCCTTGGCCAACAACTGCGCCCCCAGACAGACGCCAAGCACCGGCGTTCCGCTCTCCACCGCATCCCGGATGAAGGTCGTCTCCGCCTCGATCCAATGTTCCGGATCGTTGACCGACATGGGGCCGCCCATCACCAGCAGCACATCCCCCGCATCGGGCGGCAAGCCGACCTTGGGGACCAGGTGGTTGGAAACGATGAAGTCCTTGCCGACCAGGAGATCGGCAAAGGCTCCGGGCCCCTCGAACGCCACATGCTGGAGGCAGATCGCGCGTTTCATGCCATCGCTCACGATAGACGTCATTGAGGTAATATGTTGAGTCGGCGGAGCGACCGAGAACAAAGTTGGAGACGATTTTCAGCAGGCTGCCGGCAGCCTGCTAGGGAAGCAGCACGATCTTGCCATACGCCCCCGATTCCATCACCGCCTTGTGGGCCTGCGGCGCGTCGGCCAGCGGCAGTTCCCGGCCCGTGACGGGGCGCAAGGTACCGTTCTCCAACCCAGCCACCAGGGCCGCATGGATGCTCGCGGTCTCCGCCGGCGTGGCGTTGAAGAGGACCATGCCCAGCACGGTGGCGTCCCGCACCATGAGTTCGCGAGGACTGACTTCGACCGAGCCCCGGCTGCCGATCACGACCACGCGGCCGCCCGGCGCCATGATGGTGAGGTCCTTCCCCAGGTTGACGTTGGCCAACATCTCCAGGATCACGTCCACCCCTCGCCCGTCCGAGAGTCCGATCACCTGGGTCAGGTAGTCCGGCTTCCGATGGTCCAGCACGTGGTGAGCGCCCTGTTCCTTCACAAGCGCCAGCCCTTTGTCCGACCCGGCGGTGCCGATCACGATCATACCGGCGGCCCGCGCGATCTGCACGGCGGCCACTCCGACCCCGCCGCTCGCGCCGTGGATGAGGACGATCTCTCCGCCTTTGGCCCGCGCTTTCTGGAACAACGAGCGGTAGGCCGTCGCATAGGGCACGTTCATCCCGGCCCCTTGCGCGAAAGTCACCTGGTCCGGAAGCCGGTGCACGTGTTCGACCTTGCAGAGGGTTTTCTCCGCATAGGCGCCGGTAAGGGTGCCCGACGTGTAGACACGGTCGCCCGCCTTGAAGACCTTCACGCCCACGCCGACCGCCTCCACCGTCCCGGCCGCATCCAGGCCCGGCGTATAGGGCATCGGCAGCTTCCCGTAGGAGCCGGCCCGAATATAGGTGTCCACGGGATTCACGCCGGCCGCCTTGACCCGCACGAGCACTTCGCCCGGCCCCGGCGTCGGATCGGGCAGGGTCTCCAGCTTCATGACGTCCGGTTCACCGAATTGATGGACTCTGATCGCCTTCATGCGTTCCTCCTCGGGCTTCGGTCCGGGACCTTCCCGATGATTATTCCCTGGCCCAGTCGGCGGAAGCAATCACTTCCGTGAATTTCGTCAGCGGGATGCCATAGCGCCGTTCGAGCCCTTCGATGTCCCCCTGATAGCCTTGTTCGTTGAACCATCGGAACATTGCGGCCAAATCGTCCCCGAAGGCGGCCGGGGCCTGGTCGTCCGGGACTTGCTGGAATCGAATCGGACGACCCATGGTGCGCGACAGGTGCCGCACGACGTCCGTCATGGTCAGCTCGTCTCCCGCCAGTTCGATCGCCTGACCGAGAAAGTCGTCGGGGCGGACGAAGGCCGAGGCCCCGAACTCCCCGATGTCCTGGAGGGCGACCATCTGCAACGTGCGGTCGGGTTTCATCGGGAGCGCCAGCGTCCCCTGGAGGATAAAGGGGCGGCAAAAGGTGCCGAAGTTTTCCATGAACCAGACGGGCCGGAGAATCGTGGCGGGGAGGCCGATCTTCCGGATGTGCTGCTCGACCTGCCACTTGGTGTCGAAATGGGGAATGCCGGTGTTGCGTTCGGCCCCGCCGACCGAGGTATAGACATAGTGTCGCACCCTGGCCTGTTTGGCCAGGTCGGCCAGCATCGTGCCTTGCGCGACCTCTTCCTCCATCCCGGCTTCGAAGGGCGTGGACATGGCGAACACGCCCTGCACTCCTTGCAGCGCCGCCCGGAGCGACGCCGAATCGGTGAGATCGCCCTGCGCCACCTCGGCGCCTTCCTTCGCCAGCCAGGCCGCTTTGGCCGGGTTGCGGGTGAGGGCGCGGATCTTCTGGCCCCGGCGCAACAAGCTCCTGGCCACCGCCCCTCCCTGTTGTCCCGTGGCGCCCGTGACTAGCACGATCGGCGTTTCGCTCATGGGCTTCCTCCTGTCCGCATCCGCGCCGGCGCGGCGATCAGCCGCGTATCGCCACCGTGGGGGCGGCGGCCGGCGACGGCCGGGCTTCGACCGGATAGTTGCGCTCGCGCCACGCGTCGATCCCGCCTTCCAGGGGCCGGACCCGCGTGATGCCTTTCCGCTTCAACATGAGCGCCGTCCTGGCGCTGGTCACTTCATTGGGGCACGCGCAATAGAGCACGATGTCCCGGTCGCGCGGAATCTCATGGTGGCGCTGCTCAAGTTCTTCCATCGGCATGTGCCAGGCGCCGGGGATCATGTGCGGATCGATCTCCAGGTCCATGGGATGGCGGAGGTCCACGATGGCCACTTCCTCGCCGGCCTCCAGCCGCTCCCGGAGTTCGTCCACCGTGATGCGCGCCATCCGCAGTTCCCGCAAGAACAATTGCCGCTGAAATACCTTGTACCCCAGGTACACCACGAAGGCGCCGACGAGCACTTGCAGGAAGGCGGCCCCCGCCTGAGCCAGGAGCAGGGCCAGCCGCTCCAACTGGCTGCTGAACAGCCAGCCGAGCCCCACGCAGGTGCCCGACCAGAGGAGCGCGCCCAAGCCGTCGTAGAGCAGGAACCGGCGCAGGCTCATGTTGAACATGCCGGCCAGCGGGGGCGCCACCGTGCTCAATCCCGGCACGAACTTGGCCACGATGAGCGTGCGGACCCCGTGCAGAAAGAACATCTGTTCCGTCCGGCGCACGCAGGAATCCGGCTCCAGCGAGATGCGGCAGAGGAGACTCAAGACCCGGCCGCCTCGGTGGCGGCCCAGGTAATACCAAAAGAGATCGGGCCCGAGCGACGCGAGGATCGGCACGCTGACGGCGGCCCAGACGCTCATGGTGCCGGCGCCGGCCAACGCACCGGCCGCGATGAGCAAAGGAATGGCGGGGATCGGCAGCCCGATCTGCTCGGCAAAGACCACCCAGAAGAGGACGGACTCGCCATGGTGGAGCAGAAACTCGGCGGCTTCGTTCATGGTATGGTCCTCACCGCGCCCTGATGGGCCGCATCATCACACAGTACACCGACGGAGGCAAACCGCAGCGCGACACAGGCTCGCTAGAGATGCAACGGCTTGATCGGCGACACGACTGCCGCCGGGTCGTTCTTCCAGATGGACGCGTCGGCATCCACGTACACTTCCACCTCGTTGCCGTCCGGATCCTGGAGATACAGGCTCTGGCTCACCGTATGGTCGCTCATACCGTCAATCGTGATGCCGGCCGCTTCCAGCTCGCGCTTGGCAGCCCGCAGCTCGTCCAAGCTGTCGCCGACCTTGATGCCGACATGGTAGAGTCCCCGCCGCCTGCCGGCTGGAGGACCCGGCGCGTCTCCGACCTGGATCAGGAGCAGTTCGTGGTGCGTCCGGCCGGAGGTCAGGGCCGCGGCCTGTCCGTTGAAAATGCGTCCGACTTCCTTGAAGCCGAGCAGATCCCGATAGAAGGCCAGCGACCGCTCGAGATCTTTCACATAGAACACGACATGGCCGAGATAGTGGGCTTGCATGATGTCCCCTCCTCGTTACCCGACGGGAATCAAGGCGCCGTTGAACTGTCCCGCCTCGTCGGCCGCAAGAAAGAGCAGCGCCTGCGCGATGGATTCCGGCTTGGCCCAGGTCGCCGGATCGGCCTCGGGCATGCTGCTCCGATTGGCCGGCGTATCGATGGTGCTCGGCAACAGGCCGTGGACCGTCACGCCGGACCCGGCCACTTCCATCGCGAGGGTCCGCACCAGCGCCACCAGTCCCGCTTTCGACACGACATAGGCCGCCGCGCCGGGGAAGGGGTCCACCGCCGCGCGGGCCGCGACATGCACGATGCGCCCCGTCCTCCTGGCCAGCATGGGCGGAAGGACCGCCTTGGAGAGCAGAAACGCCGCGGTAAGATTCATGGTCAGCATTCGTTGCCAGGCCGCCACGTCCGTCTCCACCACGCGCCCCATGGCAAATCCACCGATGAGATTGATCAGCACGTCGATGCGACCGGCCCGCCGCAGCACATCGGCCACGAGACGTTGCACGTCCGCCTCGTCGGTCGCGTCGGCCTGCATCGCCTGCCGCCCCTCGACTTGGCCCGACGGGGGGTGGCGGTCCATCGTGATCACCTGCGCGCCGGCCAACGCAAACGCCGGCACGACGGTCCGCCCCAACGCCCCCGATCCTCCGGCGATCAACACGACTTTTCCCTCCAGGCTCATCGCGCCTCCTCCGGCACGCTCACCGTGTGACCGGCCTGCCGTCACGTGAGCGACCGTGATTTCTTCGCCGTCGTAAAGGTCACGCCGGCCTGTTGGACTTCCCGGTAGGGCAACAGCCAGACCAGCGACTCATCGTGGAGGTCGCCCACCTGGATCCGGTTGCCCCAGGGATCGCGGAAATCGCACCGGAAGTCCGGATGGAGCTTGAGCTTATACTTTTTGGTGAGCTTCCTCCGGACCTCTTCGATCTGGGCTTCGTCGCGCACCATGAGGCCGAAGTGTTTTACACGGTCGGGTTGGAGCGTATCGACTTCAAAGATCGCCATGAACTGGTGCTCCCCCAGCTTGCACCAGGCGGCGCCTTCGCCGCCCCGGAGCATGGTCAACCCGAAGACGTCCGAATAGAACTTCACGGCCTTCTTGGCGTCGGTCACCTCGATCACAATATGATTGCATCCGTGGACTTGCACCGCCATGACGCAGCCTCCTTTCGCGACTCTCCGTCACCGCGACAGCCGGTCGATGGTCGAGACAAACGTGTCGACCGGTTGCGCGCCCGAGAGGGCCTCGGCTCCGTTGAACACGAAATAGGGGACGCCCCTGATGCCCAATCGGTGACCGCGCGCCTCCTCTTCCCTCACGGCTGAACATCCTTCCTCGCTCTGCAAGAACCCGCGCAGCCGCTCCCGGTCCAACCCGGCTTGTCCGGCAAGGGCGAGCAGCCCCTCGCCATGCCCGATCTCCGCACCCTCGACGAAGTACCCGTGAAAAAGGGCTTCGACGACCTCGTCTTGTTTCCCTTCCCGTTGCGCGAACCAGATCACGCGATGGGCGGCGAGGGTGTTGGGCGTCGTGGTGATGCGATCGAAGGCGAAGTCGATGCCCTCCTGCGCGCCGACGGCCGACAGGCGATCCTGGATCGCGTGCATCGCCTGCGGTCCTCCGAATTTGGCCTCCACATAAGCGCGCCGCTCCACGCCGGATCGGGGCATCGTGGGATTCAGCTGAAACGGACGCCAGAGGACCTGCGCGCGATGTGCGCCCTTCGTCTGATCCAACGCCCGCTCCAGCCGGCGCTTCCCGATAAAGCACCAGGGACAGACGACATCGGAGTAGATCTCGATCGTGAGTTCGCGATCGTTCATGTCAAATGGCCCATCTTGCCCGCCTGGTAGTCCTGGATCGCCTGGACGATCTCTTGCTGCGTGTTCATGACAAAGGGGCCGTAGCGGGCGACCGGCTCGTCGATCGGCTCCCCGCCGAGCACCAGGATGGTCGCGTCTTTCCTGGCCTCGATCGTCAGCCGCGCGCCGCTCTGATCGAGCAGGGCCAGCTCCGCCTCGTTGACCGTCTGCACTCCGTTCACCGCGACCCGGCCGCTGAGGACAAACAGCGCGGCATTGTGGCCGTTGGGCAGGTCCAGGTCCACCCGATGTCCCGCGTTCACGCGCAGATCGTAGAGCTGAACCGGCGTGAAGGTCTTCGCCGGCCCGGTGGCGCCGCGACATTGGCCGGCGATCACCCGAATGCGGCCGGCGCCCCCGTCCAGCGCGACGGTAGGAATGTCCCCGCTGAGCAACGTCTGGTAGCCGGGCTTGGACATCTTGGCGGCCTTGGGGAGATTCACCCACAGTTGAATCGCGTGCAGGGTGCCCCCCTGTCTCGCAAATTCCTTCTCGTGCATCTCTTCGTGCACGATGCCCGACGCGGCGGTCATCCATTGCACATCGCCGGGGCCGATGGTCCCCGCATTCCCCGCCGAGTCCCGGTGCGCCACCATTCCCTCATAGACGATGGTGACCGTCTCGAAGCCGCGGTGCGGGTGTTCGCCCACCCCCCGCGGATGGTCCGTCGGAGGGAATGTTTTCGGACCGGCATAGTCCAGCAAGAGAAAGGGCGAGAGCCGTTCTCCCAGGCCGGCGCCTGGAATAAAGTTGCGCACGGGAAAGCCGTCGCCCACCATATAGGCCGATCCCGGCGGATAGATCTTCACGACCTGTTTCATCTGCCCCATGTCCACCGTCGTTCCCCGGTCCATCTGTACCCGATGCTCGTCCGCATGTGATCGCATGGCGTTCATGGTCCACCTCGCTTTCGTTCTGAGTGGTGGCCGTCCTCTTCCTCGCGCCAATCGGCGCGATGTCAAGGGTTATGATAGTCCTAGATAGAACTAAAGTCAAGGCGGTGGCGTCCGTCGGGGCGAAGCGGCGCATTTTCATCATGTTGTGGCCCCGGAGCCGGCGATTCCGCTAGAATGCTCCCATGAAGTATCGGATCAAGACCGGCGAGGAGTTGGCTTGGTTGCTGGGCCATGCCCATGCGTTCCAGGGCGGGCAAGTGACCGACCTGCACGTCCGCAAGCAGCGGCTCTACGACGAATCGACCGGGCGCCACGTCCCGGCCGGCACCACCATCACCGCCATCATCCGCTATGACCTGGCGATCCAGGGCGACGCCGGGCTCTACGCCCTCACCCGCGTGGCCAAACTCACGATGGTCGGCGCGACGGATTTTTCGATCTTCGAGCAGGAAGGGGCGGATTGCTCCGACATCGGAACCATCCATGCGGAGGCGTCGGGGGGAAGGCTCCGGTTCTGGTTCGACCCTCACGGAGAGTTGTACGTCATCTGCGATGAAGCCACGCTGGAAGAAATCTCCGTGCCTGGCGCGGGACGGCCCAGCCGCACCGGCATGACCGAATGGACCTTTCAGGCCTCAGCCGGCACCCGGCCGACCGTGAAATGGTTATTGGACCATCTGGACCGGACCGGGGTTCCTTGCACCTGGCAGGCGGGGAAACGTTCGCCCGGCGCCCACCAGACGTTGCGGTGGGAGGGCCGCCTGGTGCCGGCTCCATACCGGCCTCGCGGGAGCCAGGGCCAGCCCCGCAGCGGCGGCGTGTTGGTGCAAGCCTACGGGCCGCTGGATGGCTACGCCTTCGTGATCGCGCTCCGCGCCGCCTCCCCCCAGGACAGTGCGACGGGCCGGCTTTTCGTCGCCCTGGCCAATCTCCTCGCCCGCAATTTCCCGGGCATGTGCCTCACCGGCGACCAGGTCATGGATGGGGCGGAATGGCTGGGGCAGGGGCTGGACGGGCAACCGTCCCCGCGCGGCGCGTCGGATCAGGAACAGGAAGAGACTCGCCGGATGCAACCGGCGGAATGAGGAAAGTGGCTAATGGGAAGCGCGGCCGTTCCCGTTTCCAGGTCCGTGGCCGTTGCCATGGCCGTTCCCGAGCCCGTGGCCGTTTTTCCGATTCACACATTCTACGAGGTGCCAGAACCGTAGCGGGTTGACCTTCTCCTTCCGCGCCACGAGCAGCGACGTCCCTTCCAGCACGTGATTCAACGACAGATCGGTCCGGAACCCGATGTGCCTGCAAAGGGGCGAGATCACCTTCTCCACCGCCGCGATCAGCTTGTTCCCGTTGCTGAAATGATTCAGCATGATGATCCGCCCGCCCGGCCGGCACACCCGGATCATCTCGGTCACCACCTTGCGATAGTCGGGGACCGCCGTCACCACGTAGGCGGCCATGACCGTGTCGAAGCTGTCGTCCGGGAACTCCATCTGTCCCGCGTCCATGCGGGACAGTTCGACGTGCTCCAGCCCATACATCCGCACTCGCTCCCGGGCCTTCTCCAACATACCGTCCGAGAGGTCGATGCCCACCAACCGGCAATGGCGGGGGTAGAGCGGGAGCGAGAGGCCGGTTCCGACTCCGACTTCCAGGATTCGCTCCCCATGCGCAACGGGCAGCCGACGGACCGTGGACTCGCGCGACTCGTGGAAAATCCTGCCGAAAATCTGGTCGTAGACGCCTGCGTAGTTCGAGTAAACCCGTTCGACTTTTTCCAGATCCATGCATCCTCCGTCCCCGCCTGGCCCCATCCTGGGATTGGCTTCCCGGGCGAAGCTCACCGGGACAGACCCGAGGATCTCATGCTGCACAGCGCGGGGGTGTGACCGAGGCGGGAAACCGAAGTTCGTACCGCTGAACGATAAGGCCCGCCTGAATGAGAAAACGGGGCTACTCTAACCAACTTACGAAGAAGAGTCAACCGCATCGGAAGGGCTCCGAACGGCCTTGTGCTCTTCCGTGAGAACCGCCTCTGTGGTATCGTGCGCGGCTTGATGGGAGGCAAGGAGCCATGATCCTGGCGGGGGTATTCGGGGCGCTTTTATTCCTGGCCCTGGTGGTGGGGGATTGGCTCTATTTTTCCAGTACCTCGGCGCAGGCCGGCACCTACGGGTGTCGAATTGCCGGGGCACCGGATCGGGAACCATGGCCGACCCTGGCGGAGATCGGTCCCCGCTTCGACACGAACGGCCTGATCCGGCTCCCGAACGGCTTTGCCCATCTCTTCCCAACGGAACGGCGGATCGTCCTGCGCTCGCAACAGGGGTTCCTCCCCAGTCGCTTCCGGACCGCCTGGCCGCTGAAAGCCACGTTGGAACTTGAACCAGAGGGTCGGACGACACGGGTCACCTGCATCAAGCGGATTCCCTGGTCCTCCGCAATCCTGACCTCTTCATGGTTTCTCATCGTGGGCGCCGGCACGCTGACGTTCGTGGTCATGTACCTGGCCGACGGAGGCCTGGCCTCTCTCAGCACCATCCTGATGGGATTGGGCATCCTGGGCATCGGCCTGTTGGTGCTGGCCTTCGGCCTCGTCACGATCGCCCTTGCCTACCGGCTGGAGAACCACCGGCTGACCCTGGCCTATCGGGACTTGCGAGCCGCGCTCGAACCCTCGTCGGGAGTTCAAGACAAGTAGGCGTCCAGGAACGCCTGGTACTCGGCGGGGAGGCCGGTCCGACCGGATCGGGCCAAGCCGGCGATGATGCCCCGGTGCTTCTGGCTCAAACCGGACTCGATGAAGGCGGTCTTATAGTGAACCCAACGCCGCGCCGGCTCGGCGGCCACCAGCGCCCGGTCCGTCGGAGCCATCGCGTTGAGCGCGGCGGTCAGGTGCGCAATCGCCTTCTCCACACTATGATAGGGAGGCGCCAGCTTCAGCGTCGCGTAGAATAGCTCCAGGTGGCCCCGGAACTCGTCACGGATCGCGCGGGTCTGCGGGTCGTCGGCCATGGTCGTTCGCCTCGCTCGGTGCCCTGCACGATAGCGGATCGCAGGCGCGGGAGCAAGGTGCGGATTATGGTATGATCCGCGCATGTCGGCTCCCGCCCTTCCCTCATCGTCCGTGCGCGCGCAGCTCAAGGCCACGGCTCTGGACGCGGCCAGGGTCGCCGGTTCCATCCTGACCGACGCGGCCCGCAATGGGTTCCGCGTCGAATACAAAGACACGGTCAACTTGGTCACGGATGCGGATTATCGCTCGGAGCAGGCCGTGATCGAGGTGATCCGCAAGACCTTCCCGGCGCATCGAATTCTGGGGGAGGAGGGGGGCGCGCAGTCGGGCAGCGACCCGGAATACCAGTGGGTGATCGATCCGCTGGACGGCACGACCAACTTCGCCCACGGGTTCCCGGCCTACTGCGTCTCCATCGGCGTCGAATATCGGAGCACCTGTATTCTCGGCGTCGTCCTGGACCCGACGCGCCAGGAGCTCTTTTCCGCAGAGACGGGGCAGGGGGCCTTCCTGAACGGGACGCCGTTGCAGGTCTCCCGAACCCCGACGCTGGATCGTGCCTTGCTCGTCACGGGGTTCGCCTACGATATTCGCGTCAGCGCCCAGAACAATCTGGACAACTTCTCGCGTTTCGCCCTGACCGCTCAGGGGGTCCGCCGCACGGGAACCGCCGCCCTCGACCTGTGTTACGTGGCGGCCGGCCGCTTCGACGGCTTCTGGGAGCTCAAACTGCACCCCTGGGACACGGCGGCCGGCCTGGTGATCCTGCGCGAGGCAGGCGGGCGCGTAACCGACTTCAAAGGCACGCCCTACTCGATCTATGAACCGTCCATCGTGGCCAGCAATGGACTGATCCACGAGGAGATGCTGGACATCCTGCGCCGAACCTAATCCTTGCACGATTCACGAGGTCCTGCATGATCCGTCATCGGGTGGGCATCCTGCTGTTTCCCGACGTCGAGGTCCTGGACTTCTGCGGACCCTACGAAGTCTTCTCCGTCACGCGCCTCCACGAAGAGCGTCGCCGCACGGAACCATCGCCGTTCGAGGTGGTCTTGGTCGCCGAAGAGCCGGGACCTGTGACGGCGACCGGCGGCTTGCGCGTCATCCCCGACCATACCTTCGACACTTGCCCAACGCTGGACCTGCTCGTCGTGCCGGGCGGCTGGGGGACCAGAAAAGAGCTTGCCAACGATGCGTTGCTCGCCTGGGTCACCGAACGAGCCAAACAGGTGAAAACACTCGCGTCGGTCTGTACCGGCGCGCTGTTGCTGGGGCAAGCCGGGCTACTCGACGGCCGCCGGGCCACGACCCACTGGCGATCGTTGGAGCGGATGCGCGACTCGTTTCCCTCCGTCACGGTGGAGGAGACCCTGCGCGTGGTCGAGGACGGTCACATCCTCACGTCGGCGGGCATCTCCGCCGGGATCGACCTGGCCCTCAAGGTGGTGATGCGCTACTGCGGCGAAGCGGTCGCGCGGGCCACCGCCCGTCACATGGACTATCCGTTCCCCGAGAGCAACCAGCGCAGGGTCTAAACCATCCGCCCGCAGCCATAGGCAGCGGAAACGAAGATACGGTATGATGACCCGCTGATTCACCGTTGAAGAGGAACCATATGGCGACACAGACTCCCCCTCCAGGAAAACCGCCGGTCGGCAAGTCGGGTAAACCTGGGCCCGCCGCGCAACCGCCGGGACGCGACATCGAGCTGCTCAAGGTGGTCGTGTCCCGAGCCGGGAAGCAGGTGAACGCCCAGTGGGCGCTCCATCCTCAGATCAAGCACGACCTGAAGCCGGAGGAATGGAAAGAGGTCTCCGACCTGATGGCCAAGGTGACCGGCATCGTCGGCAACCGCTTCTCGAAAGTCCTGGCCGAGGCGGAGCCGGACCAACCGGGAACGGCGTGACCAGAACCCAGTGTTGAGTTTTTAATTTTTAGTTTTGAGTTTTCAATTCAAAACTCGCAACTCAAAACTGAGGAGAAAGAGATGGACACCTACTACCATCCCAAGGACCTGGGCAAGTTCGCCGACATGGGCAAGGGGAACAAGGACCTGTGGGACAAGTTCATGAGCTACTACAGCGCCGTGTTCGCGGAAGGGGCGCTGACCGAGCGCGAGAAGGCCCTGATTGCGCTGGGCGTGGCCCACGGCGTGCAATGTCCCTACTGCATCGACGCCTATACCCAGGCCTGCCTGGAAAAGGGCTCGAACGTGGAGGAGATGACCGAAGCCGTGCATGTGGCCTGCGCCATCCGCGGCGGCGCCTCCCTCGTCCACGGCGTGCAGATGCGCAACGTGGCTGAGAAGCTGTCGATGTGAGAATCCATTGATCGCTCTCTTAGATTCAAGCTTGATGGGCTTTCAGGCTGATCCCTTTATTGCGGATGATAAGTTCCAAACAACAGGCCATTGCCTTCAACTTCATTAAGTTCTATCATCTTGGCTTCTGCTATGTCGCAAATGCCTAATTATAAGAAGCCTCCTGTCCGTGAGGCTATTATTGATATTCGCGTTGATCGTCTTCCCCCTACGGTGCTGCCGGAACTCGATCATTTGCATGAAAGGTTAAAAACGAACTACCCCTCAAAGAAAGCAGCTTATGCGTTTGAGGCCCGCCTGGAAATGCAGGAAGCTTCCACTGCTTCAAGTCAAAAATCGCACGGAATTATAGGCTATCATTTCGTTTCCTCCGATGAAAAAAAGATCATTCAACTCAAACTGGATGGTTTTGCCTTCAATCGACTGAAACTCGACCCTAACGAGAGCTGGTCTGGATGGGAAACCTTGCGCGAGGAAGCTAAAACCGCATGGGAGTTGTACGTCGACATAGCCAAGCCGAAAGAAATCACTCGTCTGGCCGTACGATATATTAATCAGGTAGTGATTCGTGCTGTCTCGATTGAATTAGATGACTATTTTACTGCCCCTCCTCATGCTCCAAAAGATTTTCGTTACCAAGATCTTGAAAACTTTTTTGGTCGTGTTGCCATTTCAATTCCGGACTTAAATGCAACGGCTGTCATTACACACGCTCCAGCTCCCAACCCATTCCCAGATTCCGTCACTATCATTCTGGACATCGATATATTCAGACAGCAGAGAATGGCTCTTGATAGTTTGATGATCTGGGAAACACTTGACCGATTCCGCGAACTAAAGAATAATGTGTTCGAAGC
>JAGWTI010000009.1 GCA_028876065.1 Nitrospirota bacterium | reverse complement strand
GTCGACACCGGCCCTTTCATCGCCCTCTTCGATCCTCAAGATACCTTCCACGCTCGCTGTCAAGAAACCCTCCGTTCCCTTCGCGAACCGCTTAGCACGACGATTCCGGTTCTCACCGAGGCCTGCCATTTGCTGACGCCGGGGAGTCTCGGCGTCCGCCGGCTTCAGGATTTTATCCTGCAAGGAGGCGTGTCTATCTGGGCGATGGATATGGCGGGGCTTGAGCGCGCATTCGAACTCATGGACCGATTCTTCCTTTTAAGCTTCTTGGCCTTCGAACGATATCAAGTGCTTCCTCGATGCTCCAGCCGCTTCTTAGCCGCGCGTCTACGATCTTCGGATTCAATCCGTAATATCTGGCTGCTTGTCCGATACTCTCAAAGGTTTTTCCTTCCACGGTGATCTCGCGGCCCTTCACGAGCCGTTGGGGTGGCGGTTCCAGACCAAATGCCTGCTTTAGTGTCCAACCAAATTTTAGCCGTGCGGCTATAGTGGCTCGCTTTTTACCAATGACCGCGGCTGCTTGAGCAAGAGATCTATATTTTGTCCCGTTGACAGTAATAGCTTTGGGACCTTTAAAGTTATTCCTTGGGACCAGTCCAAGTGCTTCTTCAAGCGACCATTCGAACTTGAGCCGTTGCTCTAGTAGTTTAATATCAACATGATAGGCGCGTGCTAAAGCACTTCGACTTCGATAATGTTTTCCCCGAAACGAAATTGCGATTCCTGGCGTGGGCCTTTCTCGAGAAACCAACTCGAATGCCTCCTCTGGTTGCCACCCCATCCGCAGCCGGTGTGCAACTAATTGGCCATCGAGCCCAAATGCTTTCGCCGCTTTTGTAATCGAAGAGTATTGTTTCCCGTTAACTTCAACCGCCGCTCCTCGCCGCACCTCCTTCGGTTTCATGTGCGTACACACTTCGTCTCTGATCCCAAAATCGCCGGCAGCTTTATAGGCACCTGGTGAGTTCTTCCAGAAGTCTGCTCGGTGTTTGAAATTGCTTGCCTCGACACGAATCTTTTCTGGCGTCCAAAAGCCTGGAGGAGTGCGAGTTCGTTGCAGGTGAGATAGGGCTTCTTGATAAACGCCAAGCCTTCTCGCAGCCTTCGCTGCCCTGTCTTCATTCTTCAGAAAATCACTGAGTGTTGGGTATTTTCGGGAGATACTGAGGATGCGTTCTTTGGTCCAGTAACCCACCGGAACACTTTTCCGGATCATATGCTTACACACTTGCTCGAAAATTCCGAGTCGTTTTGCTGCTTGGTGGGCTGACGGCGATTCCTTTTGAAAAGATGATCGCGACGTATATTTCTTTGCTTCCTTGGCGATGGCGGTAAGATTCCAATAGCCATGAGGCCGCATTCTCGCGGTCAGATTTTTAGTCATCTTCTTAAGAATGCCCATCCGAGAGGCTGCAGAATAGGCTTTCGGCGCTTTAGTGCGAAAGTCATAAATAGAAGAATATTTTGCTGCCTCGCGTTCAATCATTTCGATCGTCCAAAACTTATCCTTCCCAAGACCCCCAGCTTTTGCCTTATTTAGGACCGTCCATCCTTGTCGGAGATATTCCTCAATTTGTTCCTGTTCTTTTATAGCCGCAATGTCCTTTTCATACCATCTGTCGAATTTAACGAACGTATGTCCGAGCTGCCTTGTTTTCTCTTTTAGGAGCCCACTCTTCCCCATGTGTTCCCGGTAACGTCGCTCGAAGTTGAAAGTAAGACCTACGTATACGGTTTTGTCAGGGAACTCAAATGCGTAAATCGCTCTCTTATACTTTGAGCCCACTCTTGGCATGTGCGAGTATGCCTGCTCTAAAATTCCTAGCTGGACGGCACATCTATAGGCGCCTGGCGCCCTCTTTATAAATGACGTTCTGGTTTTGTGCTTCTTTGCTTCGCTTAGTATTCTTGTCTCAGTCCAATATCCGGCAGGTTTGGCATGTTCGATCATGTGTTGACAGACTTTGGAGAGAACGCCTGTTCTTTGGGCTGCTCGATACGCTGCTTTCGACTTTTTGAAGAACTCGGTTCGCGCACTGGATTTCCGTGCCTCAGCGAGAATCTTAGGATATGTCCACTTGCTCTCGGCAGAGGGGCGGACAAAATGATCTTCAAGGAGGGGCATAAGCTTTAGACGGAGAACGACGTCGTATGCTCCTGGATATTCCCGTCTGAATTCAGACTTGTGCTTGTACTTCTTAGCCTCAGCGAGTGCTTCTTCCTTGGTCCAGAGCCTTCGTGTTAGTTTTGCAGTCATATGCGAAACTACGGTCTCATAAATGCCAATGTCTTTGGCTGCCCTCCAAGCCCCAGAAGCAAGCCTTTTGAAATCAGACCTATGTGTGAAGCGCCTGGCTTCTTCCTTTATTGCCCTTGGTGTCCAGAATCCAGGAGGCTTCGCTTTTGTACGACTCAATATCTTCACCCTCTGAGAGGCCACGCTGGGTGGTTGCCCGTGATACCTGCTACCGCCTCAACTCAAATACGCGCTCTTCATTTTTTCTAACATTTCTGCTCTGCGCAAGCTTCTGAAATGGCACCCGTGTTGGTCCTACTACGGCCGTCGAGCGAGGTCCTTCTTGGGTGCGCGTTCCGGGAGCACCACGGGCGTCGTGCCAATTTGCTTCGCTAACTTACTCTCTGACCAGAAAATGCTTTCACAACAAAACCCACGCAGGCTACGCATCCTCCAATAATCTTGGTACGTCTCGGGCGCCGTGGAGTATCCGATAAATCAGGATCGTCCGGCCCTTGATCTTGTAAAAGAGCAGATAGTCCCCGACCACCAAGACTCGATACTCGAGTTGGGCCAGATGGGTATCCTGCGGGATTTTCCCCAGGTAGGGATAGGTTCCGAGCTTGGCTAGCTCCGCTTCGATCTTGTCTGCCAAGACCAGTGCAGCCGTAGAGTTCTCCGCGGCGACATAGAGCAGGAGCTCCTGAAGGTCCTGCTCCGCAATCGAGAGGAGGCGAACGCTGCGTTTAAGCTTTGGACTCACGGATGCGTTTCCTCAGGTCGGCCACGACCCGGTGCAATGCCCGGCCCTTGTCTCCCGCTTTCGCATGAGACTCGGCGACGGCGAGTTTGCCGTAAAGTTCCAGCCGCTTCTGCATTTCCCCATAGTGGGTCAACGACATGACGACCATGTCGCCTTCGCCGTTCTTCGTGATGAAGACCGGTTCTTTGTGCTTGTGCACGAGGTCCGAGATTTCGTTGGCTTTGTTCCGCAAGTCGGAAATCGGCTTGATGGTGGGCATGGGACCTCCCTGAAGAGATATCAGGATTATGACTATATCATGATAAGAGAGGGCCGGGAAGAAGGGACAACGGTTTGGGTGGTCCGGCGTCTTTCCTGACGGGTTAAGTTCCGCGGCTGGCCTTCTGCGTCCACCTTTGCTAAGCTTCGACGCAGAGCGGCTCATTTGTTGCGCGAGGACCGGCCATGGCTTTCTCCCGTCGGTTGAATCGGAGGGAACTCCTCAAGGCCCTGGGGCTGGCCGGAGCCACGGTGGCACTGACCGGCCCCTTGGACTGGGCCAGGGCTCTCGACGAGGTCGGTGCGCAGGCGTCAACCGGTACGGTGCCGCGTCGGCCGCTCGGCAGGACAGGCGTTGAGGTGTCGGCTCTCTGCCTGGGCGGAGCGCATTTGTCGCGGTTCGGGAGCGAGGCGGAAGCCGTCAGCCTCGTGCATGAAGCGATCGACGCAGGGATCGATTTCATGGACAACGCCTGGGAGTACGCGGGCGGCCGGGCCGAGGAATGGATGGGCAAGGCGTTGGTCGGACGGCGCGACAAGGTCTTCCTGATGACCAAGGTCTGCTCCCACGGCCGGGACAAGCACGTGGCGATGCAGCAACTCGAGGAATCCTTGCGACGGTTGCGCACCGATTATCTGGACCTCTGGCAGATTCACGAAGTGATCTACGAAGACGATCCGGACCGGCACTTTGCGCCGGGCGGGGCCGTCGAGGCCTTGGTCGAAGCCAAGAAACAAGGCAAGGTCCGGTTCATCGGCTTCACCGGCCACAAGGACCCGACCATCCATTTGAAGATGTTGGCGCGGAACTTCCCCTTCGACACCTGCCAACTGCCGTTGAACGTCTTCGACGGGACGTTTCGGAGCTTCGAACGGGACGTGTTGCCGGAATTGACGCGCCGGGGCATTGCGCCTCTGGCCATGAAGACGTTGAGCGGCAACGGTGAGCCGATCAAGCAGCGGGTGATCACCCCCGAAGAGGCCTTGCGGTACGTCCTCAGCCTGCCCGTGGCCACGGTGGTGAGCGGCATCGATTCGCGCGCAGTCCTCACGCAAAACCTCGATATCGTCCGTCGGTTCGTGCCCATGAGCCAGGACGAGCGGGTCGCGCTCAGGACCCGCGTCGCCGCCTACGCGGCCGACGGACGCTTTGAACTCTTTAAATCCTCGAGGGCCTATGACGGACGCATCGGGCGCGAACAGCATCAAATTCAGTCCTGAGACGATCCGGCGCATCTTCGACGAATGTCGCACGATCGCCGTCGTCGGCCTTTCGGCCAATCCGACGCGCCCTGCCTACGACGTGGCCTCCTCCATGCAGCAGCAGGGTTACCGGATCGTTCCCGTCAATCCGCTCGAAATACCGGTCCTCGGTCAGACGGCCTATGCGTCGCTGGCCGCCGTGCCCGGTCGGGTCGATCTGGTGAGCGTCTTCCGGAAGTCCGAAGAAGCCGGCGGGGTGGTGGATCAGGCAATCAAAGTCGGCGCGAAGGCCGTCTGGCTTCAGGAAGGGGTGATCGACGAGGATGCCGCGCAACGCGCCCAGCGGGCCGGCCTGCTGGTCGTCATGGATCGCTGCTGGAAGAAAGAGTGGAAGAAGCGAACCAGTGAATAGGGTGGGATGAAGATTCCCGCGACAGACTGCCAGGACCTCGGCCGCGCGCTGAGTCTGGAATGGCTGGAAGCCAACGGCCGGGGCGGCTATGCCTCCGGAACGGTCGCGGGGGCCAACACGCGCCGCTACCACGGCTTGCTCCTGATCGCGCGCCGCCCTCCGGTGGATCGAGTCGTCCTGGTGAATCATCTGGAGGAACAGTGGGAGGTCGGGGGGCAAACCTGCGCCTTGTCCACGAACCTCTATCCAGGCGCGGTCCATCCCGACGGCTGCAGCCGCTGCGTCGGCTTCTCGACCGAGCCCTGGCCGACCTGGCTCTATGAAAGCCAGGGTATTCGGCTGACCAGGGAAATCTTCTGCCCGCAAGGGTACAACCTGACCGTGGTCCGCTGGACGATCCTCGACCGGGGCGGGGAGCCGGTCCGATTGAATGTCCGGCCCATGCTCACCGGCCGGGACCACCATCAGCTGCATCGAGAGAACGGGGTCCTGCGGCCGGATGTCCTGATCAAAAGAGGCTCGGTGCTGTGGCAGCCGTACCAGGCTATGCCGGCCGTCAAAGCCTTGCACAACGGCACGTACCGGCACGAGCCTGATTGGTACCGCCGGATCCAGTATCCGATCGAGCAGGAGCGCGGCTTGGATTGCGAGGAGGATTGGTGGTCGCCCGGCTCCTTCACGTTCACGCTGACGGAGCGGCAGCCGGCCCAGATCGTCTTCACGACGGAAGCGGTGACGGCCGCCGATGCGGAGGAGGCGATTCGCACGGAGCAGCGTCGGAGGTCGCGTTCGCGCCGCCACGAAGACGCGCTGCAGCAAGCTCCGACCGACGATCCCCTGGTCCATGCCCTGTGGCGGGCCGCCGATGCCTATGTCGTCGAGCGGGGCCGGCAGAAGACGGTGCTGGCCGGCTATCCCTGGTTCACCGACTGGGGGCGGGATACGTTCATCTGCCTGCCGGGCCTTTGCCTGGTCACCGGGAGGTATGCGGAAGCCAGGCAGATCATCGCGGCGTTCGCCGCCCACATTTCCGAGGGCATGATCCCGAATCGGTTTCCCGACGCAGGGGAGGTGCCGGAATACAATACGATCGATGCGTCCTTGTGGTTTGTCCGGGCCGTCGGCCGGTACCTGGCCTATACGGGAGACCAGACGGCGGTGAAACGGGTCGGCTGGCCGGCCGTGAGGGCCGTGCTGGACGGCTATCGCCAGGGGACCAGATACGGCATCCGGGTGGATACGGACGGCCTGGTGACCGGCGGCGCCCCGAACGTGCAGTTGACCTGGATGGATGCCAAGGTCGGGGATTGGGTCGTGACGCCGCGCCGGGGCAAGGCGGTGGAAATCCAGGCTCTGTGGGTCCATGCCCTGTCCGTCGGGGAAGCGCTGGCCGCTCGGTTCGGCGACAAGGCCTATGCCAAGCGCTGCGCGGAGGACCGGGCTCGTGCCATCGAATCTTTCCGTGCCAGGTTCTGGTACGCGGAGGGCGGGTATCTCTATGATGTGGTGGACGGGGAGCAAGGAGACGATTCCAGCCTCCGGCCGAATCAACTCTATGCCGTGGCGCTGGACGACCAGCTTCTGGAAGCGGATCAGGCCTGGCACGTTGTGCTGGCCGTGGAGGTCGAGTTGTTGACGCAGGTCGGGTTGCGGACCCTGCCGCCGAGCGATCCCCGGTACCGGCCGTATTACGACGGAGACGTGGTCAGCCGCGACGGGGCCTACCATCAAGGCACGGTCTGGGCCTATCTGTTGGGAGCCTTTGTGGCGGCCTGGATCAAAACCCACGAGAATACGCCGGCCGCCCGGCACAAGGCCCGCGCCTTTTTGGACGGGCTCGAACGACATCTGGGCGAAGCGGGCCTGGGCCAGGTCTCGGAAATCTTCGACGGAGAGCCGCCCCACCGGCCCCGCGGCTGCTTTGCCCAGGCCTGGTCCGTGGCGGAGCCGCTCCGTTCCCTCGTCGAAGACATCCATGGTCTTGCGCCGGACGGCGGTGTGGCCTCGTGGAAGGCCCAATCTCAGTCTCTTCCAAAGACCAGGGCACGGAAGACCGGTTCGTGACGATGCAGGCCCGATCCCTTTCCGATCCCGCAACCTGGGTGGACCAGCATGGGGATTGTCTGTTCCGGTTTGCGCTCGCCAGAGTCCGAGACGAACGGCTGGCCGAGGAGCTGGTGCAGGAGACGTTTGTGGCCGCGCTCCAGGCCAAGGCTCGGTTTGCAGGCCGGTCCTCCGAACGGAGCTGGCTCGTGGGGATTCTGAAGCATAAGCTGGTGGACCAGTTCCGGAAGAGTCGTCGCGAAACCCCGACCGAGGACGTGGAGCAGATGGCGGACGACCTTCCCGACGAGGCGGTTTTCGATCGAGACGGACATTGGCGGGTGGACCGGCAGGCACCCAAGGATTGGCCGGCCGATCCCAGCCGGGAGCTGGAGCAGAAGCAATTCTGGGAGGTGCTCGCGCGATGTCTCGGCGAATTGCCCCCGAAGATGGCCCAAGTCTTCTCGCTGCGCGAGGTGGACGAGTTGAGCGCGGACGAGGTCTGTGCGGCGCTCAAGATCAGCCAGGCCAACCTCTGGGTGTTGTTGCATCGGGCGCGCAAACATTTGCGCCGCTGTCTTGAAACCAAGCATTTCACCGACGCGCCGGCCTGATGATGCCGCTGTTGCCCCATACCTTCGCGCGATATCTGGCGGCTCGCCTGCCATCCTGCCGGGACGTGACCAGGTGGGGGTCCGACTCGCTGGATCGGCCCCTGCCGATGGTCCGCCGGATCGGGCTCCGGTTTCATCTCCTGATCTGCACCTGGTGCCGGCGATATCTCCGGCAGATTGCCTTTCTACGTCAGGCCGTGCGGACTCGGCCGGACCGGCTGGCCGACGAGCCGGAGGGTCCGACCGCCGCCGGCCTTTCTCCGGACGCCCGTGAGCGGATTGCGCGCGTCATGAGAGAGCGGGCGCACTAGCGCCGTAGCCCTCCTCCGAAGGCGAGACTCGTTTTTTCGTGACCGTAAGGATTCCGTCCTTCCCGCGACCCATACATTGACAGGGGTGAGGGAGGTCGCCATGATACGGATCGAGGGAGATGTCCTGATGCAGCCATCCGTCGAGACGATTCCAGCGGCCGGCTCGTTCAACAAGGGGAAGCTGATCATCGCCCTGCTGTTTGCGGCGACCATCGGCGGGTTCTTCTATTTCGATCTGGGCCGGTATCTTTCGCTGGAGTCGCTCAAAGCCAACCGCGACGGTCTCCTGGTTTTCACCGATCAACACTATGGGGCTTCGGTGGCGATCTTCATCCTGTCCTATTGTCTGCTGGTCTCGGCCTCGTTGCCCGGCGCCGTGTTTTTCACCTTGGCCGGGGGGCTGCTCTTCGGCAGTCTGTGGGGCACCTTGTACGTGAACCTCGGCGCCACCAGCGGCGCGACCCTGGCCTTTTTGGCGTCCCGCTATCTGCTGCGGGATTGGGTCGAGGCCAAATTCGGCCGGTGGCTCGGCCCGTTCCAGGAAGGGTTCGCCAAGAACGGGTTCAGTTATTTGATGACCATCCGGCTCATTCCGGTCGCGCCGTTTTTCATCGTGAATGCCCTGTTCGGCCTGACCAAAGTCAGCCTCAGGACGTACGTGACGGCGACGGCCATCGGGATCATCCCCGGCAGCTTCGTCTATGCCTACGCGGGGCGGCAGCTGGGCACGATCAATTCGCTGAAGGAGATCGCCTCGCCCAACGTGTTGCTGGCCTTTACCCTGCTGGGTGTGCTGGCCTTGGTGCCGACGCTCTATCAAAAGTTCGCCGCCAGGCAGCGAATGGCCGCTGCGCGGGACGTCTCGGCCAAGGGCGGCGCATGACGGCTGGCGGTCCGCCTCGGAGGAAGAGGGTCGTGCCATGAGCGAGCAGAATCCGGTCGTCGTCCTGCCGGACGACGAGTACAACCGGACATTGGTCAAGAACGTGCACCCGCCTGCCTGGGTCAACCCCGAACCGGAGGGCCGGTACAACATCGTGGTCATCGGCGCCGGAACCGCCGGCTTGATCACGGCGGTGGTGGCGGCGGCGGTGGGGGCCAAGGTGGCCTTGATCGAGAAGCACTTGATGGGCGGCGACTGTCTCAACGTCGGCTGCGTCCCTTCCAAAGGCCTCCTTCGCGCGGCGCGGGCCTGGGCCGACGTGCGGCGCGCGGATGAATTCGGCGTCCACGTGCCTCCCGGCGTGAAGTACGACTTTGCCGCGGCCATGGCCAGGATGCGAAGACTCAGGGCCCGCATCAGCCACAACGATTCGGCGCACCGCTACAAGCAGCTGGGCGTGGATGTCTACGTCGGGGCGGCCCGGTTTGCCGGCGCGGAAACCGTTGAGGTGGAGGGGCCGGCCGGCGACCGGACCCTGCGTTTCGTCAAGGCGGCGATCTGCACCGGCGCCCGCGCGGCCACCCCGCCGATCCCCGGCCTGGCGGAGGCCGGCTACCTGACCAACGAGACGGTCTTTTCCCTCACCGAATTGCCGCCGCGGCTGGCCGTCATCGGGGCCGGGCCGATCGGCTGCGAGCTGGCGCAGGCCTTCGCCCGGTTCGGCAGCCAGGTCTATCTCGTCGAAGCCCTGCACGGCATTCTGCCCAACGAAGATCGCGATGCGGCGGAGATCGTGCAGGCGGCCCTGGCGCGCGACGGCGTCACGCTCCTCTGTTGCGGGAAAGACGTGCAAGCCGGAAAGACGGAGGGCGGCAAACGGTTGACGGTGGATTCCCACGGCCGCCGGTATGACGTGACGGTGGATGAAATTCTGGTCGGCGTCGGGCGGCAGCCGAACGTGGAAGGGCTCGGCCTCGACACCGTCGGCGTGGACTACGACAAGGCCGGCGTGACGGTCAACGATCGCTTGCAAACGACGAACCGGCGGATCTTCGCCGCCGGCGACGTCTGTTCGCGCTACAAGTTCACTCATGCGGCCGATGCGATGGCGCAGGTCGTGATCCAGAACGCGCTCTTTCCCCACCCGTTCGGGTTGGGCTATGCCGGTGCCGGTCGGCTGATCATGCCCTGGTGCACGTTTACGGAGCCGGAAGTCGCCCACGTGGGTCTGTATGAAAAGGACGCCCAGGCCAAGGGACTGGAAGTGGAGACGTTCACGTTCAGGTTGGACGAGGTGGATCGGGCCATTCTGGACGGAGCGGAGGAAGGGTTCGCGCGGGTCCACGTCCGGAAGGGAACCGACAAGATTCTCGGCGCCACGATCGTGGCTGCCCATGCGGGCGATCTGATCAACGAGTTTTCGGTCGTGATGCAATCCGGCACGGGTTTGAACACGATCTGCGGCACGATCCATCCCTATCCCACGCAGGGAGAAGTGGTCAAACGAGCGGCCAATGCCTGGCGCAAGACTACTCTCACCCAAGCCAAGAAGGAGGCGTTGAGGAAGCTCTTTGCCTGGCTGCGAAGGTAAAGGTTGGGCAACATCCGGTCCGTCCGAGACAGGGAAAAGTCGATCATCCCGCCCGGCATCCTATCGTGCCGCACCCTTCGGACCGATGTAACGATCGCGCGGTGACCGTGACGATAGCAGGGGGTCTGTCTTCCGGTCTGTTTTGCGGCAGCGACGCACGATAGCATGGATTTGATGGATGAGCTTGCCCTACAATAACGCCGCTCACGCGCTTCCCGCATCACACCTTTCATGGGGCCTTGGCCCGGATCGTTGGACAATGCTTGGACGAGGGAAGAGGGCTGTTCTGCCCCAAGCCACGCCCCGTTCGTCCGGCACGACCCGGGACGAGCAGGGGCTCCTCGTGGCGCTTCGGGGTGGGGAGGAGGCGGCCTTTGCCTCGCTGGTTGAGCGGTATCATGGGTCGCTCATCCGGGTGGCCCTGGCCTATGTCTCCGATCGGTCGGTGGCCGAGGAGGTCGTTCAGGAAACCTGGATCGGAGTCCTGGAGGGCCTGGATCGGTTCGAAGGTCGGTCCTCGCTCAAAACCTGGATATTCAGCATCCTGACCAACAAGGCCAAGTCGCGAGGGGTACGAGAAAGCCGTCACGTGTCGTTTTCCGCCATCGGCGATCCGGGTGACGATTCCAATGAGCCGGCCGTGGACCCCTCTCGGTTCGTCGCATCGGGCTTCTGGGTCGATCACTGGGCCTCGCCGCCGCACCCCTGGGATGAAGAGACGCCGGAGAAACGGTTCCTGACCAAGGAAGGCGGCATCTATTTGGAGAAGGCCATCCAGGCGCTCCCGCCGCACCTGCGGCAGGTGCTGGTCATGCGGGACGTAGAAGGGCTGGGCTCCAAGGAGGTCTGTGGCTTCCTGGAGATCAGCGAGGCCAATCAACGGGTCCTGCTGCACCGAGCCCGCGCCAAGGTTCGGCAGGCCCTTGAACGATACGTGAACGGAGAGATTCCGCAGCCATGACCCGAGAAGATCTGAAGAACCAGGCGATCGACTACCTGGCCGGCAAGGTGACCTGCAAAGGATTCACCGAAGCCGTCACCGACTACCTCGAAGGGCGCCAGAGCTTCCTGCTCTGGCTGCGGTTTCAGATGCATCTGGGGCTCTGCCTGGGCTGCCGGACCTACCTCCGCCAGATGAGACAGACGATCTACACCCTGGGCCGGTTGCCGGAAGAGCCGGTTCCGCCGGCCGTCCGCGACGAACTGCTCCGGCGATTTCGGACCTGGAAGTCCCGGTAAGTCAGCCCGTTCAACCGGCTCTGCGCGAAGCAGGCCCCGTTCCGTCACCTTTCTGTCGCCATCGTTTTCTGAACCAGGCCGTTGCGTCCGGCCGTTGCCTGGAACGAGCCGAAAAATTCTGTAACGTTCGGATGCGACGAGAGACATAGGCTACGTGCAATCGGTAGCGGCTCTTCAAACTTCTCACCTGGGAGGAACGCGATGACAAAGATGATGGTGGCGGCTGCGGCAATGATGGCTCTGATCGGGTTCAACTCGATGGTCTTTGCCGATGAGATGGGCAAGATGAAGGGCGAGATGAAGAGCGATATGGGCGAGATGAAGGAGAAGATGGGCGGCAACATGGAGAGCAAGAAAGAGAAGATGGCCGCCGAGAAGGATAAGATGAAAGGCCACATGGGCGATGGGATGAAGAGCCAGCAGGGCGAGATGAAGGGGAAGATGGGCGAGATGGGGAAGTAAGGCCGCCGGCCTTGCCTGTTCAGGGCTGACGGCGGCGTTCCTGTGCCCTGTAGCAAGGCCCGGTCGGGAAAGACAAAGGTCCGGCATGCATGTCTACCGCCATACCTGGCCGGTTCGCCTGGGACACTGGCTCAACCTGCTCTGCCTGTTCGTTCTCATCATGAGCGGGCTGCAGATTTTCAACGCTCATCCCGCCCTGTACTGGGGGGACCGCTCCGATCGTGATCGCCCGTTCCTGTCGATGCGGGCGGTGATCACGGAGAGCGGCGAGCGGAGAGGAATCACGACGGTATGGGGGCATCCCTTCGACACCACCGGGGTGCTTGGCTACTCCTCGGGCATGCGGCGAGGCTTCCCTTCCTGGGCCACGCTTCCCGGTCCGCAATGGCTCGCCATGGGGCGTCGTTGGCACCTGTTCTTCGCCTGGATCTTCGTCGTCAATGGCCTGCTCTTCTGGCTCTATGCGCTCTTCAGCCGCCATTTCTGGAAGGACCTGGTTCCGAAGTGGAACGATCTGCGCCACATCGGCCGCGATCTGTGGCGCCATCTCACTTTCCACCATCCGACGGGCGAAGAGGCCAGGCACTACAACGTGATGCAGAAGATGGCCTACACGGGGATTGTCTTTGGGATAGGCCCTCTGATCGTCTTGACCGGGCTGTCCATGTCGCCGGCGTTTGACGCGGCTTTCCCCTGGCTGCCGGACTTGTTTGGCGGAAGGCAATCGGCCCGCACCGTCCATTTTCTCGCCTGCTTCGCCTTCGTGGGCTTCGCGGTCGTCCATCTGGTGATGGTTGCCACCACAGGTCTGGTGAATAACCTTCGATCCATGGTGACAGGCTGGTTCGTGATCGAGCAGGGCGGAGGCACGGATGACGCGCAGGTTTTCCAAGACCCCAACGGTTGACCGGCGACGGTTCCTGACCCGGGCTCTCCAGGCAACCGGCTTCTTGCTCCTGGCTGGTTGCGATAGCCTCTCGCGGAGCGACTGGTTCCCGCAGCTGCTCGGCAAGACCGAGAACGCAAGCGAGAAAGTCCAGCGCCTCCTGTCGCCGAGGCAAGCGATGGCGAAGGAGTTCACCCCTGATGACCTGTCTCCGGTCTTTCCGGCCAACGGGACGAGCAATCCGGAGAGCGAGGCCTATCAGGCCCTGGCCAAAAACGGATTTGCCGACTGGAAGCTGGAGATCGGCGGCCTGGTTCACGACCCGGCCAGCTTTTCGCTGGACGAGCTGCGCGCGTTCCCCTCGCGCACGCAGATCACGCGCCACGATTGTGTGGAAGGCTGGAGCGCGATTGCCAAATGGAAGGGGGCCAGGCTCAGCGCGTTGCTGGAGCGGGTCCGGCCCTTGCCTTCCGCCCGCTATGTCGTGTTCCACTGTGCGGACCCGGACGAGGACGGGCAGCCCTACTATGAGAGCATCGACTTCGAGGATGCGCACCACCCTCAGACCATTCTCGCCTACGAGATCAACGATACAGCTCTTCCCATCCAGCACGGCGCGCCGATTCGGCTGCGGGTCGAGCGACAGCTTGGCTACAAGCAGGCCAAGTATTTGATGCAAATCGAGCTCGTCGAGAGCGTTGAGTCCATCGCCGGCGGCAGAGGCGGCTATTGGGAGGATCGAGGCTACGAATGGTACGCGGGGATTTGAGGCCTGACGTGTTGGTGATCCTTGTCTGTGGGGTGATGCTGGCCCTGGCGGCCACTGGGTCTCTCCAGGCCCAATCACCGTCCGTCCTCGAAGTGGGACGGTTCTCGGCGGAGGCGGAAGGCAACGGTCCGCCGGCCGGCTGGGAGCCGCTGACCTTCAAGAAGATCGCACGGCACACCAGCTATAGTCTGGTGAAAGACGGCGAATCGGTCGTGGTCAAAGCCGTGAGCGACGCGGCGTCCTCGGGGCTGACCCGGGAGATCAGGATCGATCCCAAGGAATATCCGATCGTGCAATGGCGCTGGAAAGTGGCGAACGTGTACAGGAACGGCGATGTGTCCAAAAAGGAAGGGGACGACTACCCGGCCCGGATCTATATCACCTTTGCATACGACGCCAGCCGGGTCAGCCTCTTCGACAAGGCCAAGTATGAGGGCGTCAAGCTCCTCTACGGCCGGTATCCGCCGCTCGGGGCGATCAACTACATCTGGGAGAGCAAAGCGCCCATCGGCACGATGCGGCCCAACACCTACACGGACCAGGTGGTCATGTTCGTCGTGGAGAGCGGGAAGGACAAACTCAACGCCTGGGTCACCGAAGAGCGGAACCTCTACGAGGACTACAAGAAGGCCTTCGGCGAAGAGCCGTCTCCGATCTCCGGCGTCGCCATCATGACCGACACCGACAATACGAACGAGACGGCGACCGCCTACTACGGCGATATCCTGTTCAAGAAGGCCAAGTGAAGGGAGGTGGAGCATGAACCGACAGGGAATGCCACGAACCCTCGTGGGGGCGATCTGCGGCTTGGCCATGCTCGTGGCGGGTGGCGCGGCCGATGCCCGCATCGGCATGCCGGCCCCGGAGATCGCCGACTCGGTCTGGCTCAACGGGGCACCGACCAAACTGGCCGACCTCAAGGGCAAAGTCGTGATGGTCGAGTTCTGGACCTTCGGCTGCTACAACTGCCGCAACGTGGAGCCCTATGTCCGCGCGTGGCATCAGAAGTACGCGGACCAGGGGCTGGTCGTCATCGGCGTCCATTCGCCGGAGTTCAATTATGAAAAAGATGTGGAGAAGGTGAAGACCTATCTCAGGGCGAAGGATATCCGGTATCTCGTCCCGATCGACAACGACTTTGCCACCTGGAACCGGTACGGCAACCGCTACTGGCCGGCCCTGTACCTGATCGACAAGCAGGGCATCATCCGGACGGTGCGGATCGGGGAGGGCGGTTATTCGGAAACGGAGCGGTGGATACAGACCCTCCTGGCGGAACCGGGCCAGTGATGCGTGATGGGTGAATCGTGAACGGTGATGGACGGCGAACAGGGCGCAGGGGCAAGATCTCGCGCCGGCAGGCGCTGGGGCAGGGGCTCCGCTGGGCTGGAGGCCTCGCGTTGGCGGCGGTGTGGCCGGCCAGGGCCGGAGCGACGGTGCTGGACAAGTTGTTCCACGGATCGGCTCGGGCGACGCCGGCCATGACGCCCAACGACGAGTTTTACGTCACCTCCTACCGCAGCCCTCCGGCCATCAGGCTCAATGAGTGGGAGCTGGCGATCAAGGGGTTGGTCAACAACCCGGTCACGCTCCGTTATCCGGAACTCCTCGCCCGCCCGTTCGTCTCGGAGACCGTGACGCTGGAATGTGTGGGCAACAGCGTGGCGGGCGATGCCATCGGCACGGCCTTGTGGGAAGGGGTGCCGTTGAAAGCCCTGCTGGCGGAAGCGGGGGGTGTCGGCGCGGGCCAGGGATGTCGTCTTCCGGGCGGCGGACGGCTATTCGGACAGTCTGCCGATGGAGCAGGCGATGGCCGGGGATGTCTTGCTGGCCGTGAAGATGAACGGGGTTGCACTGCCGCAAGCCCATGGCTTTCCGGCGCGGATCATCGTGCCGGGTGTGTATGGCATGAAGCAGGTCCAGTGGCTGACGGAGATCGAGGTGGTGGAGCAGGATTACAAGGGCTATTACCAGCGCACAGGCTGGTCCGAGGAGGCGACGGTCAAGACCATGTCCCGCATCGACGTGCCGGGTCACGGGGATAGGCTCCGGTTCGGGGAGCATGCGGTCAAAGGGCTGGCGTTCGCCGGCAGCCGGGGCATCCAGTCGGTGGAACTCAGCGCGGACGGAGGCCGGCTCTGGCAGGCGACGCAGTTGGAGCCGGAACTCTCGCCCTATGCCTGGCGTTTCTGGGCCTATCGTTGGCAGCCGGCCAAGCCGGGACGGTATAGCCTCTTGGTGCGGGCGACGGATGGAACCGGCCAGCTTCAGGCCTCGACGGAACAGGCCCCCTTTCCCGACGGAGCGGCGGGATGGCATGAGGTCACCGTGACCGTCTCCGAGGCGGCCTAGTCCCATGGCCCCGGCATTCGCCTCGCTCGCCCGTCCGGTGCTGAACGTGATCCGGGGCCGGCCGATCCTGGCGGTCTTCGAGGTCACGCTCCGGTGCAACTCCGCCTGCGGCTATTGCGACCTGCCGTTGAACCGGGGCCGGTACGAACTGACCCGCGAAGACATCCGGCGGGTGTTCGCCGGTCTCTACCGGGAGGGTTTGCGGTTCCTGTTCGTGCAGGGCGGGGAGCCGTTGCTGCGCCGGGACCTGCCGGAGATTCTGGAGGACTTGCACGAACTGGGTTTCGGTCTTACGTTGATTACCAACGGCACGCGCTTGACCCCCTCGTTGATCCGGCGGTTGGCTGCGTTGCCGCTCAACCTCTCGGTCAGTCTGGACACGTTGGACCGGGAGCGATACCGGTGGATCAGGGGGGCGGATCAACTCGTCGATGTAGTGGAGGGAATCGGCCTCCTGCAAGACTTTCCCCATCCGAAGTACCTGACGATCATCGCCAGCGAAGCCAATCGCGACGAAGTGGAGGCCATGGTGCGGTTCGCCAAGGCCCATGGATTCATGCCCGTGGTCGGCGCCTACCATTGGGGCATCGAGCGGTATGGGAAGGCCGAGGCGGGATTGCAGTACGATCGCCGGATGTTGGCGGGTGTTTTCGAGCGGGTGCTGGAATCCGGCTTGGTGCCGAGGGGCTATTTCCGGGACTATCTGAGGGACAATGTCCGCTGGTTGAGCGGCGGGGCCTTGGATCGCTGTGACGCGGGCCGGTACAGCATCGCCATCGACGCCTCCGGCAACGTGGCGCCCTGTCTGGCCCTGGCCCATGCCGGCAATCTGTTGCAGTCCTCTCTGGATGATATCCTGGCCTGCTTCGATCGGCTGGCTATCACCAATTGCTCAAACCGCTCGTCCTGCAACATGCTCTGTAGCCGCGTGGTGGGATCCGTACTCCGTCACCCACTTTCGGCCTTGCTAACGCCGAGATCGGTGCAAGCACAGGTGACGACATGATGCGCTGGATCGTTCCGAGGGCGGGCCTTGTTCTATTGATCCTGCTGGCCGGCTGTTCCACAGTGCCACGCTCGTTTCATCCGATGGAGCCCCTCTCTCCTCAGGGATTTTCCCAGGAGACTTTCGATGGTCTGCTGCTAGCTCAGGTGATGGACGGGGTAGTCAATTATCCTGGTATCGCGGCCGATAGTCGGCTTGAGGCCTATCTGCGGGAATTGGACCGGATTGATCCGAACAGCTTGCCGACCCGCGAGGCCCGCCTGGCTTTTTGGATCAATGCCTACAACGCCTTCGCCATCAAGGGTATCCTGGACGGCTATTCGCCGGGCACCCTGGCGGGCCGGTACCAGTATTTTCTCGGGAGGGATTATCTGGTGGGCGGGGAGAAAATCACGCTCTACGATTTGGAGCGAAACCTCTTGATCCCGGATTTCCGCGATCCGCGCATGCATTTTGCGATCGTCTGCGCGTCTCGCTCCTGTCCCAAGCTCCGGTCGGAGGCCTATCACGCAAGCCGCCTGGATGCGCAGCTGGACGAGAGCGCCCGTGTGTTCATCAACGATCCAGCCAGGAACCGATTCGACCGGGAGAACAGGGTCGCGTCCCTCTCCATGATCTTCAAGTGGTTCGAGAAAGACTTTGCCGCCCAGGGCGGTTCGGTGCTCGGCTATGTGGCGCGGTATGTGACGGACCAGGGCCTCGCGCGCGACCTGGAATCGTCGCCCTATACCATTGAATTCCTCGAATACGACTGGCGATTGAACGGTCCGGCCCCGAAAACAATGCACAGTGCCGAATGATGCAGGGTGACGGATTCTTCCATGCATCATTCCGCATTCACCCTTCATCGTTAAGGGGGAATCATGCTGGTGGGCCCTGACGAACGGGTGCCGATCGCCCGCTTGCTGCAGTTTCTGGCGCACGGCGAACTGCTCGCGCGGGACTGTGCGCAGTGGCAGGCGACGTTGGCTCCGGAGCCGGGTCCGAGGCGGTTCCTGTTGAGCCAGGCCCGGCAGGAAGCGACCCATGCCCTCGTGTTTCACGGCGCGATTGCCTGGCTGTCTCCCAAACATCTTGGCGCATGCCCCTTGCTGCCGGCACTCGAAGCCTACCGCCGGCGATTGGAGGCCGCGGTGGCGAGACGGGATTGGGTGGAAACGTTGCTGGCGGAGCAGATCATCCTGGAAGGGCTGGGGGAGGCGATCCTCAAGCGGGTCGAAGCAGGACTGGCGAAGCGCGACGCGCCATTCGGCCGCTTGCGCCGCATCCTCATCCATCAGGAAGAGGCTCACTATGCCTTCGGCTGCCGCGCCTTGGAGCGGGCCATTGCAGGAGGGGACACGGACCCGGAGGCGCTCCGCCCCCGCGCGCTGGAATATGTGGCGCTGATCGAAGCCATGGTGGCGACGCTGCAGAACCTATTCGAGTCCATCGGGGAAGAGCCGACCGCCTGGACGGACGACGCCAAGCGCTACCTGCCCGCGTGGCTGGCAGTCGAACGCCGGTTGCCGAGAGCCGCCCCATGATCTCCGTCATCATCCCCGCCTATAACGAAGAGAAGGCCCTGCCGGAGACGTTGCGCCGGCTTGTGCGGCAGCCGGGCGACTATGAAGTGATCGTGGTGGACGGGGGCAGCACCGACCGGACTCGCAGCATCGCCGAATCCTTCGGATTCGGCGCGGGCGAGTCCGAGTCGCGTCGTTCGTCTCTCGTCGCTCGTCGCTCGCCGGACGCTTCACGGGATACGCTTCGCGCGTCACGTGTGTTGCTGTCCGCTCCCAAAGGGCGGGCATCTCAGATGAACGCCGGCGCCAAGCAAGCGGCAGGGGAGATCCTGCTGTTTCTCCATGCCGATACCTTCTTGCCCGAGGGGGCGATCGTCAGGCTCAACGGGATGGAGCGGGACGGGCTGGTTCAGGCCGGTGGGTTCCGGCACCGATTCTCCGGATCGGACTGGCGCCTGGCGCTGATCTCCTGCCTGGATAACGTCCGCTGCCTCCGGTCCCGCATCATCTACGGGGACCAAGCGCTGTTCGTGCGGCGCTCGCTCTTCGAGCGGTTGGGCGGGTTTCCCGATCGGCCGATCCTCGAAGACGTGGCCTTCGGCGAGAGGCTGCTTCGCGTGACGAGGCCGATCCTGCTCGACCCGCCGGTGCTCACCGACTCGCGCAAGTTCGTGCAGATGGGCGTCTGGCGGTCCTTTATCCGCGTCCTCCTGATCATCCTGCACGTGCAATTCCGACTGCCCATCCTGCCCCGCGCGTTCTTTCAGGACGTCCGCTGACGCAGACCGGACCAGGAGATTCTTAACGGCCGGGCCCAATCCTGTTAGAATGTCCCGGTGGACCTTATCACCACCCATCTCAATGCGGATTTCGACGGGTTGGCTTCCATGGTCGCGGCGCGGAAGCTCTATCCAGGAGCCATGCTGGTCTTGCCGGCCGGAGCCCAGGAGGCGGTCCGCAGCTTTCTGGCCGTCCATGACCTCGGGCTGACCAGGCTGAAGGAGGTGAACCTAGAGGCCGTCACCAGGCTGGTCCTGGTGGATACGCATGAGTCGTCTCGCCTCGGCCCGTTGCAGGCCCTCTGTGGAAGGCCCGGCTTGTCGATCCACGTCTACGATCATCATCAGGGGGGCGGGCGGGCGCCCGACCAGGCGCCCTGGCGTGCCGACCTGCAGGTGGTGGAATCGGTCGGCGCGACCACGACCTTGCTCATCGAACGTCTGAGGGAGAAAGAGCTGACGCTCAGCCCGTTTGAAGCCACGGTGCTGGCGCTGGGGGTCTATGAGGAGACCGGCTCGCTGGCGTATGCCTCGACGACGCCCCGGGACCTGGACGCCGCCGCCTGGCTGCTCCGTTCCGGCGCGGACCTGAACCTGGTTTCGGGAACCCTGCGGCATCCGCTCGATCCGGACCAGATCGCGATCCTGAACGATCTGCTCCAGCACGGCGAACCCCATTATCTGGACGGACGCAAAGTGCTCCTGGCCACGAGCACCTTCGACCGGTACCGAGGCGATCTGGACGAGGTGGTGCACAAGCTGGCCGAACTGGAAGGGCTGGATGCGGTGCTGGCGGCCGTGGCGATGGAGGACAAGGTCGAGATCATCGGGCGGAGCCGGAGCCCCGAGATCGACGTGGGAGCCATCCTGCAAGACTTCGGGGGCGGGGGCCATGCCGTGGCGGCCGCCGCCAGCGTCAAGGGCCGGACGCTCGTCGAGATACGGGAGCGGCTGGCGCAGCTGCTGGCCGAACGGTTCCGCCCCACGTTGTTGGCGCAGGACGTGATGACGAAGCCGGTGAAAGCCGCCGGCCAAGAGGCGACGGTGTCCGAAACCGAAGGCCTGATGACCAAATACGGCGTGAATGTCCTGCCGGTCCTGGACGGGCGGGAACGGTTCCGCGGCCTGATCACGAGAGAGATCGTGCAGAAGGCCCTGTTCCATGGATTCGCCAAGAGGCCGGTCGGGGAATTCATCCAGACGGACCAGTATCGGGCCGATCCGGCCACGCCCTTTCGCGAGATCGAGCAGCAGATGATCGAGCGCAACCAGCGGTTCGTGCCGGTGCTGGTCGGGCCGGCGGCCGCCCCCAAAGTCGTCGGCGTGATCACCAGGACCGACCTCCTCAGGGCCTTGCACGACGACGTGCTGGCGTCCGCTCGTGCCATGGCCAAGGGGCAGGAGGGGCAAGGCCCGTCCCCCTTTGCCCGACGCCGGAACGTGCGCTCCATTCTGAAGGAACGGCTGACCGGCGACGTCTACCGGCTGTTGGAAGAGGCGGGGCTGCTGGCGGATCGGCTCGGTCTCTCGGCCTTCGCCGTGGGCGGGTTCGTCCGGGATCTCCTGCTGGGCATCGAGAACCTGGACTTGGATGTGGTGATCGAAGGGGATGGGATCGCCTTTGCCCGCGCGCTGGCGAAGCAGGAGCAGGCGCGCATCAAGGCGCACGACCGCTTCGGCACGGCGCTCGTCCTGCTCCCGAACGGCATGAAAGTGGATGTGGCCACGGCCAGGACGGAATATTACGAATATCCGACCGCGCTGCCGACCGTGGAGCAGAGCTCGATCAAAAAAGATCTCTACCGGCGGGACTTCACGATCAATACCCTGGCCATCCGGCTGAACCAGCGCTCGTTCGGAGAACTGGAAGACTTTTACGGGGGGCAACGGGATCTGCACGACAAGGCGATCCGCGTCCTCCACAGTTTGAGCTTCGTGGAGGATCCGACCCGCGTGTTCCGGGCCATCCGCTTCGAACACCGCTTCGGATTCCGTCTGGGCAAGGAGACGTTGGCCCTCATCAAGGGCGCCGTCAAGATGGATCTGTTCCATCGGCTGTCGGGGCATCGGTTGCTGGACGAGCTGCGGCTCCTGCTGTCCGAAGAGAAGCCGCGGGGAGCGTTGCAACGCCTCGCCGAATTGGATTTGCTCCGCTTCATCCATCCGCGCCTGGCCTGGTCGGCCCGAACGGCTGCGCTGGTGCGCGCGGTGGAGGATACGCTGGATTGGTACGCCATTGCCGCGCTGGATTGGCCGCAGGGACACAGGGCGGCACCCTGGATGGTCTACCTGACGGCGTTGCTGGAGCCGCTGCCCGAGCGGGCGGTGGAGGATACCCTCACGCGTCTCACGGCGCCGGCGCAGGTCGCGCAAGCGGTGCGGGCGGGATGCGTCTCCGTCAACGGCTTGCTCCGACGGCTGGCCGCGCGGCCGTCGCCGACCCCGGCGCAGGTCTACCATCTGCTGGTCGGCCTGTCCGATGAAACCCTGTTGGTCCTCCTCGCGAAAGCCAGGACGGAGTCGGTGAAGCGGCTCGTCGTGGCGTTCCTTGCCACCGACCGGTGGATCAAGCCGGCCTTGTCCGGCATCGATCTCAAGGCTTTGGGGTTGAAGCCCGGTCCTCGGTACAAGCCCATCCTCCGGCGGCTGTTGGACGCCAGGCTGAACGGGGAGGTGCGCACCCTCGAAGACGAACGAGCCTTGGCCAGTCGGCTCGTCTCGGCCTAGCCGGATGTTGAAAAAGGCCGCCAGCGTTGTTCTCGTGTCGCTTGGAGGCTCCACGTACGGCAAAGAGTACGCGTCGCCTCCTCGCTGGACGGTCTTTTTGACCATCCTGCGAGGAATTCCCTGTCATCCTCGACTGTCGAGCGATTGGTTTCCGGAGGGCTCAAAATAGTTTTTCAACAGCCCGCTAGGCGTCCGGCGCCGGTAAAATTTCCGCTGTGCTGGCCCCTCCGTTTCCCAAGTGATACAATCCCGCCCATGTTGTGGGCCTTCGTCTCGGCGGCGTTGCTGGTCGGTTTGCTTCTGGGCCTCGGGGTTTCGCTCGCGCTGCGGCGCCAGCAGGCCAAGGCCGCCGAAGAATTGGCGACCCGGTTGCTCCGCGAGCATGAAACGGGGCAGAAGGCCCAGATGGCCGCGGTGGTCGAAACCCTCCAGGCCAGCGTGGGCAATCTGGCGTCGAACCTGCTTTCCAAGTCGGCCGAGGAGCTCGTCAAGCTGACCAAGTCCAAACTGGAGTCCGAGCGCGAGGCCGGCGCCAAAGAATTGGACGTCAAAAAAAGCCTGATCGACCAGCAGCTGCAAGTCCTCTCCGCCGAATTGACCAATATCGCCGGTCTCGTCAAAGGGCTGGAAGGCCACAAGACGGACGAAGTGAGCGAGCTCGCCGCGCAGCTCAAAACGGCGCGCGAACAGACCGCGGCCTTGATGGAGAACACCAATACGCTGGCGGCGTTTATCGCCACCGAACGGCGGCGCGGAGAGGAGATGCCGCGCGACCAGGACGAGCTCTTCCGCGCCCTGGCGGGCGCCAGCCCGATCCCCATGGCCCTCTGCCGGGCCGCCGACACGACCATCCTGTTCGGCAATGAGCGGTTGGGGGCGCTGTTCGGGTGTCCGGTGGACGCGATGGTTCGCCGGAAACTGGCGGAGTACATCCGGACGCCGGCGCAACGACAGGCGCTGCTGGCGGAACTCCGCCGACAGGGGTCCGTGCGGGATTACGAGGCGGGATTCGTCGGCGCGGACCACGGGGCGATCGTGGCCCGTGTGTCCATCCAGCCGTTGATGTTCGAGGGCACCCCGTCGTTGCTGTGGGGGCTTGCGGACGTCACCGTGCAGCGACGAGCCGAAGAGGAACTCCGCCGCAGCCAGGCCCTGTTGTCGGCGACGCTGGAATCCACCAGCGACGGCATGTGCGTGGTGGACGGCAATCGGCAGATCGTCTGCTGCAATCAAAAATTCATCGAAATGTGGAAGATTCCGGATTCCGTCATCGCGACCCGCAACGACAACCACGTCCTGACGTTCGCGCTGGATCAGGTGAAAGATTCCGCCAAGTTTCTCTCCAAGGTCCGAAACCTGTACGGACAGCCGGACGCGGAGAGCTACGACGTGGTGGAGTTCAAGGATGGCCGGCTCTTCGAGCGCTATTCGCAACCGCACCGGATCGGCGGCGAAATCCTGGGGCGGGTCTGGAGCTTCCGCGACATCACGGAACGTAAGTGGGGCGAGGAGGCGTTGGAGAAGGCGCTGAAGGAAAGCGAAGAACAGCTCCGGCAGTCCCAGAAACTGGAAGCGATCGGACAGCTGGCCGGAGGGGTGGCGCACGACTTCAACAACCTGCTGACGATCATCGGCGGGTACAGCCAGTTCCTGTTGAACTCGTTGTCGCCGCAGGATGCGGCCTACCGCGACGTGGAAGAGATTCGCAAGGCGACGAAACGGGCGACCGCGCTGACCCAGCAGTTGCTGGCCTTCAGCCGGAAGCAGTCCCGCCAGCCGGCCGCCTTGGACCTCAACGACGTGGTCACCGATTTGACCAGGATGTTGCGGCGTTTGCTCGGAGAACATATTCGCCTGGTCACCAACCTGGCGCCGGACCCCGTCGTGGTTCAGGAAGACCCGACTCAGATCGAGCAGGTCATCGTGAATCTGGCCGTCAACGCCCGCGATGCCATGCCGCGCGGAGGAACCCTGACCTTGGAGACGGCCCAGGTGGAATTGGACCAGGTCTTCAGCCGGAAACATCCCGGCACGAAACCCGGCCGGTATATCCGGCTCTCGGTCAAGGACACCGGCATCGGGATGGATGCCAAGACCCTGGCCCATTGTTTCGAGCCGTTTTTTACCACCAAACCGAGCGGGCAAGGCACGGGGTTGGGGCTGGCGACGGTGTACGGCATCGTGAAGCAGAGCGAGGGGGCGATCGATCTCCAGAGCAAAGCGGGGCAAGGCACGACCGTGACGATCTATCTTCGGCAGTGGGACGCCAAAGCCGGAGCCGAAGCGGCGGCGGCCGATGGGGGCAGCATTCCGTGCGGCACGGAAACGGTGCTGGTCGTGGAGGACGATGCGGTGGTCCGCACCTTGATCCGGAAGGTGATCGAACAGTACGGCTACACGGTCTTGGACGCCGTGTCCGGCCCGGCCGCCCTCACGCTCGCGGAACAGGAACCCGGCACCATTCACCTGCTGGTAACGGATGTGGTGATGCCGGACATGAGCGGGCCCGACCTCGTCATGCAGTTGTCGGCCGCCCGGCCCGGCCTGAAGGCGCTCTACCTCACCGGCTATGCCGAAGCCCCTACCGGCCATCGGGCCTCAGCCGCCCGCGATACCTTGTTGCTGCAGAAGCCCTTTACGCCGGAAGAGCTCGCGCTGAAAGTCCGGGAAGCCCTGGACTTCAGCGGCACAAGGGCGTAGGCCCTACAGGATGTTCAAAAAGGCCATCGGCGAGGCCGCAGCAAGCGAAAAGCCGACGCGTACTCTGTTTTGTACGTGGAGGTTTTGAGCGATGCGAGAACGAAGCTGGGAGCCTTTTTCAACATCCTGCTAGAACGGATAGTCCACCCCGACGAACGCATTGCTCCCGTCTCGTCCGTAGGAGATGTCCAGCCGCCCGACGACGTGCGGTCTCGCCATGACGCGGAGTCCCACGCCCGGGTTGATCTGCGTCTGATTCAAGGTGAACGGTTCACGCGCCAAGTTGTACACCCGGCCGAGGTCGAGATTCGGCGCCACCTCGAACTCGAGTTTGTGGTCCATGATCGTGACGCTTTTCACACGAACCCGCTCCTCCAGGTTGAGCAGCCAGAGCTGATCGTTGATGTACCGGTTCAAGCCGAAGGCGCGCAAGGTCGTCTCGCCGCCCAACGTCGGCCGCTCATAGAAGGGAATGTCGCGGCCCCGGGTATTGTCGGTCCGGACGATCCCGTCGACCATGAAGCGGGCCAGGAAGATTTTCTCGTCCCCGTCGTGCTGGAACAGGCGTCGGGCGTCGAGGACGAATCGCACCCAGCGGTTCGGGTCGTTGTGTTGGACGTTGGACACCATCTCGGTCGAGAACAGGGCGTAGGCGCCCTTGGTCGGGGTCAACTGCGAGTCCCTGGTATCGAAGAGGAAGCTCAGTTTCCCGCCGGTCATCTGCGCCCCTTCGAGGCCCGGGGACCCACTGAAGGCCACGTTGGTTTGGGGGAGGGAGGGGATGATCCCGTTCTCCACCCTCACGTCCCGGTACCGGCCGGTCACAATGACGGAAAAGTCCGGGCTGAGGTTGAGCCCGATGTAGGCGTTGAGGTTCGTTTCGCGGGCGGTGTAGTCGGTTTCCGCGTCCAGCCGCGATCCGTTGCCGAGGCCGAAGAAACGGGCGAAGGGGTTCTTGAAGAAATTCACCTGCCCGCCCAGAATGTACCGCCCGCCCCCGGCGCCCAGATCCTTGTAGCTGAAATCGAAATTCTTCTGCACCCGTTCGGCATAGTTGACGATGGCCCGGTACTGGACCGTATCCGACCGATAGCCATAGTAGTTCATCGTGAGGCTGTTGCCGACGTACTGGTTGTAGAGGTATTGGGGCGCGAAAATGTCGTCGATTTCCCCTTTCTTGTTGGCTTTCAGGATCGGCACGAGGCTGCCGACATAGTAGCTTTCGTTGCGGGAGTAGCCGAAAGCCGGGAGGGGGAAATAGGTATAGGCTCCGCTGGTGAACAAGGAGGCCAGATCCAGTTCTTGCGGCGAGACGACCCGCCCTTGCCGTTCCTCCGAGAGGGGGGCCGACTCACCCAGCTCAGGAGCCGCGGGACCGATCGGAACGGAATTGTCCGCCCCCGCCTCAGCCGGCGTGAAGCTGGAGGAAAGTACGACGGCGAAGGCCAGGAAAATCCAGAGCTTCCAGCACATATCCGTTACCGCCATCGGATGAATAGGAAACCGGGGGATACGGACGGGAAGGATTGGGACGCAGGAGCGGAGTTGTCTATACGCAAGGGAATCGCTTCAATCTGCTGGTCTGTGAGCCGGCCGTTCTGGTTTCGCTGATCGTCGCCAGACGACGAGGCAACGTAAGAGAGAAAACCATAGTGGGGCTCTGGCGTCAAGGAAAATGTCGGGGCCTCTGCGCCGGCGCGCCGTCCGAGGCGGGAACCGGCGCTCAGTCCGGCAACGGGCGGCCCATCGTCTCCGGGGCGAAGGGCAGGACCGCCAGTCCCAGCAGGTACACGAGCGCGACGGCGCTGGCCGCCTGGCCGAAGCTGCCGAAGGCGGCGACCAGCGAGCCGGTCAGGAAGGGGCCGGCGGAAGCCAGCACGCGACCGGCATTGAAGCAAAAGCCGGCGCCGGTTGCGCGCAGGCGGGTCGGGTAGAGCTCGGGCAGGTAAATGGGAAATCCGCTGAAGATGCCGCTGCTGAAGAATCCCAGAATCGGCAGGAGCAGCAGGACGTGCGCATAGGCATGCGGCGTGAAGAAGGTGATCGGCACCATGATCAGACTGCCGACGCACATCAGGGCGAAGATCGGGCGTCGTCCGAACCGGTCGGCCAAGGGACCGAAACTGAGGTAGCCCGGCAGGGCGCCGAGGTTGAAGAGCATGATCGCGTAGCTCACCTTGCCGGCCAGGTCGGCCCGGCTGAGTGCCTGCATATCCGGTAAGGCGCCGATCAGCGTGGGCGTCCAATTGCCCGTGCCCCACAGACCGAATACCGCGACGAAGGACAGCGTGGAGCCAGCCAAGGTCGAGCGGCGGAGCGGCGCGTGGAACAGGTCGTGGAGCAGGACCGTGCGGTCGAGGCCCAGGGCTTTTTCGCGCTCCTGGGCTTGCACCCACCGGTCCGGTTCCTTGACCCAGAGACGCACGAGCAGGGCGACGAAGGCGGGGACGATGCCGACGAGGAAGAGGATTCGCCAGCCGTAGCCTTTCAGCAGCAAGTTCATGGCGGCGGCCAGAAAAAATCCCGCGGCCCAGGCCGATTGCAGGATGCCCGCCGCCCTGGTCCGCTTCTGTTCCGGCCAGACCTCCGCGACGATGGCCGCGCCGGCGGCCCATTCCCCTCCGATCCCCAACGCCGTCAGGAAGCGGTAGATGGCCAGATGCCACCAGTCCTGCGCCAGGGCGGCCAGGCCGGTAAACAGGGCGTAGATGAGAATCGTGGCCACGAGGGTTTTGGTCCGTCCGAAATAGTCCGCCAGGACGCCGAACAGGACCCCGCCGATGGCCCAGCCGATCAGGAAGATGGAAAGGATCAGGCCGCCGTACCACCCGATCATTTCGTTGGTGGCCGGGCCGCTTCCCGCGTGGCTCAGCAGTTCGTCCAGGGCCGGGTGGAGCACGATCGCGTAGATCGTGGCGTCCATGGAATCGAAGACCCACCCCAGCCAGGCGACAAAGAGGACGAGCCATTGGTAGGGCGTGATCCCTTCGTACCAGGGGTCTTGTGGCGGTTGCTGGGCGGATGCCATCGTGCCGTGCAGGCTACGGAGGTTTGCCGTGTCTGTCAAGTGGAGGACAAGGGGCCTGCAATTGCGGGCGGCGGGGCCTGATGCTATCATCGGCGCACTATGCCGCTCGATTATTACGCCGTCCTGGGCGTCACCCGAAACGCCACGGACGAAGAGATCAAGAAAGCCTACCGGAAGCGCGTCTTCGAGTCTCACCCGGATCGCAATCCCGACGACAAAGAGGCGGAGGCCAAGATCCGCGAGCTCAACGCCGCCTACGAAGTCATCGGCGATCCGGAGGCTCGCCGGAGCTACGAGCGGCTGCAATTCGGGCCGGACGATGTCGCGGAGAAAGCCCCCGATCCCGCGATCATCCTGGAGGCGATGGAGCACAAGCTGCACGACGAGGGACAAAAAGAACTGTTCGCCCAGCTCGTGAAAGACATCCCCAGGATCAAGCGGGAGCTAGCCGTGGTTCGTGAGCGGACGGTGGAGAAGCAGGGGTACGACAGTTTCAAGGAACCGCTGGTCTTTGACCGGGCCGCCGAGGTGATGGACGAATTGGTCACGCCCGAGATGGAGGCCAGGCGAAAGCGGTTGCTGGACGTGGCCCTGCAAATGATGGCGTCCCAGGGGGTGATTCGGAAGGGAGACGAGCGGGGTGTCGCCGATGTGCGGACCCGGTTCGAGACGACCTTCCACCGCGGCCGGCTCAGCGGGTTCAGAAACGCGCTGGAGTTGTTTTACGTGAGACGGTGAGAGAAAGGAGAGAAAGCAGAAGGCAAAAAGCGGGCCGCCTACTGCCTTTTGCCTGCTGCCTTCTGTGAATCGGCCAGAGGGCCGCTGACGAACCGGCCCGCCTGCATCACTCCCGCCAGACGACCCCGATCCCGCAGCAGCTCGATCCGCTTCAAGGGATTCCCCTCCACGAGCAGCAGATCCGCGAGTTTCCCCGGTTCGAGCGTCCCGACCAGTTGGGTGAGGCCCAGCAGTTCGGCGGCCGAGGCCGTGGCGGACCGAATGGCGTCCATCGGACTCATGCCCAGCGCCACCATCCGCGTCAGCTCCTGAGCGTTTTCCCCGTGATAGTTGAAGGGGGTGCCCGCATCGGTGCCCATCGCGATGGGGATGCCGGACCGGAGGGCCTGTTTGAAACTGGCCTCGTGACGGACTTTCATGGACCGGGCTTTGGTCACGGCCGATTCCGGCACGCCGCAGCCGGACCCGCAGGCGGCGGTCGTGGCCAGCGCCGAGAGGGTCGGGACCATAAAGACTCCGTGGGCGCGCATCAACTCGCCGGCTTCGTCGTCCAGCAGCGTGGCATGTTCGATCGAGTGGGCGCCGGCGCGAACGGCGTTTTTCATACCTTCGGCCCCATGCGCATGGGCGGCCACGCGCCGGCCGGCGCGCCGCGCTTCGTCCATCCCGGCGGCCAACTCCTCCTGGGTCAGCTGGGCCAGGTCGGGAGACGTGCCGGGCGTCAGCACGCCGCCGGACGCGATGAATTTGATCACGTCCGCGCCGGCCGCCACCTGTTCCCGGACGGCCCGCAGGATTTCCTCCGGCCCGTCGGCTTCGCGTCCGATGAAACGGGCATGCCCGCCGGTCATGCACAGGGCCAGGCCGGCCGCCAGGATACGCGGGCCCGGAATCAGGCCGTCGGCCTGAGCCTGCTTGAGGGCGAAGATCTGATGGTCCCTCGCCCCGAGGTCGCGGACCGTCGTGACACCCGCGGCCAGCGTCAGGCCGGCGAAGCGGGCGGCCTTCAGCAGCGTGAGGGCCGGGGATTCGTCGCGGACCGTCCTCACCACGTCCGCCTCGCCGCCCAGGCAGAGGTGGACATGACAGTCGATCAGCCCGGGCAGGGCGGTGAGGCCGCGCCCGTCCACCACGGGGGTGCCGCGCCGCACGGCGACGTCCCGTGCCGCTCCCACTGCGGCGATCCGGTCTCCGCGGACGAGCACCGTGCCCCGTTCGATGACCTGCCCGAGCCCATCGATGATCCGTATGTTCCTGATGGCCACCGCCATGACGAACGTCTCCCGTTCCGCTCGCAGTCCGTATTCAAGTAACACATCGGCGGCGGCTCCTGCATCAGAAAACGTGCCGCCCCGCCGTCTCCCGGCGCGCCGGAGCCGTCCGGGCGCGCCGACTTGTCCTGTCTCAGGGGATACGCTACCATACCCGCGCATGCCTGCACGAATCCGACCACAGGCGGAGCCGCGCCGGAGCCGCCCCGCACAACTCGCCAAGGAGCTGGAGGCGGCGCGCCGCATCAGCCAGGCCCTCTCGCGACAGACCGACGTCGATTCCCTGATCAGCCATGCCCTCCGCACGGCCCTGGAGGTGGTGGGGGCCGATGCGGCCTCGGTGTTGCTGGCCGATCCGGCCTCCAAACAATTGGTGTTTCGCCATGTGATCGGACAGAAGGCCAAGCGGCTGCGCGGCACGGCGATTCCCTGGGATCAGGGCATCGCGAGCGTCGTGTTCAAGTCCGGCAAGCCGCACCTGTCGGCGGACGTGTCGAAGGACCGCCGCCACTTGACCCGGGTCGATGCCAGCATCGGCTATCAGACCAAGGACATGATCACGCTCCCGCTGAAACCCTGGGAGGGCAAGCCGATCGGGGTGCTGCAGGTGCTCAACAAGCGCCGCGGCCGCCTCGGCCGGAAGGATTTGTCGATCCTCACGATTATATCCGCCTTGATGTCGGCGGCGATCATGCAGGCGCGACTCTACGAGGAAGTGAAATTTGCGGAGGTCGGGCGGTTGCTGGGCGACATCGGGCACGATGTCGGCAACCTCCTGACGCCCGTGCTCTGCAGCGTGGACCTGCTGGGCCCTCAGCTGGAAAAGTTTTTGGACGGGTTGAAGGATCAGGAGTCGGCGGAGACGATGCAGATGCGCCGGCTGAGCCGGGAGGTGCTGGGGTTGCTGAAGACCAGCGCGCGCCGGATTCAGGACCAGGTCAAGCAGATGGCCGACTGCGTCAAAGGCTTGAGCACGGAGCCGCAGTTCCTGCCCTGCCGGATCGAGTCCGTGGTCGAGCAGGCCCAGCATACGCTGAGTCTCTTGGCCAACGAACACCACATCGAATTGCGGCGGGAGCAGTTGGCCGGGCTCCCGCCGATCCTGGCGGACGAACGGCGGCTCTATCTGGCCTTTTACAACCTGATCAACAACGCGATTTCCGAAGTGCCGCCCGGCGGGTCCATCACGGTCCGGGGGGCCTGGGAGCCGAAGGGCCGCCGGGTGATGGTGTCGGTCATCGACACGGGGCGCGGGATGTCGCCCGACGTGCAGGCGAGCCTGTTTTCCTCGCGCGCGATCAGCCGCAAGGCGGGAGGCACCGGTCTGGGCACCAAGATCGTCAAGGACGTGGTCGTGGCCCACGGAGGCCAGATCAACGTGGAGAGTCAGGAAGGGGTCGGCACGGCCTTCCATCTGTGGCTGCCGGTGCAGCCCCCGGCTTCGTCGTCGGAGCGAAAGCGGTCCAAACCGGCGGCGGGCGTGCGGGGCTGACGTGCGGCCGAGCCTAGGGGGCGACGGGAATCGTGATGACGATGCCGCCCATGACGTCGTGGAGCTTGAAGTCGCGGCGGGAGCTGTTGATGTGCTGGTTGTGGCAGGTCACGCAGGCTTGCGACACCGCCACGTCGGCATAGATGGCCTGGAAGTACCGTTCCCGCCCGATCCGCACGAATCCGGTAAACGGCCGTTCCGGGCTCTTGGCCACCGCCTCCAACCCCTTCCGCTCGAATTCCGTTTCCGGTTTGTTCCACACGTAAATCGGCCAGAGGCTGACCAGTTTGTATTTGATGCCCTTGCCGCTCTCGGCGACCAGCCGGCCGGTTTCCATCAGGAATTGGGCCGGCAGCGGCAGCGCGTTCTCGCCTTTCCAATGCTCGGCCGCGGCTACGATGCCGCTTTCTTGCATCTTGTCCACGACGTTCGTGGTATAGACCGTGCGGTTCGCCTGGATGACGGCATGGACGTAATCGGCGACGACTTCCGGCGCGATCGTGACCTGGGTCTCGGAATCTTTGAGCAAGGCGGATAAGCCCCAGTAGCCGCCGATGCCGACGAGCAGCAGCAGGACCAGGACCATTCCCCAAATGACCGGTGGTTTCATGAGCAAGCCTTCTCCCTTTCCCCGGACGTCCGCGTCGAGGGGGCCGGCTCGCCGCATCCGGCATAGACGCGCGCGGCGGCGGCCAGGGCTGTCCCGGGCTGCGCCGGCCCCCCTTGTTCGAGCGCCAGTTCTTCCAAGGCGGCGAGCAGCGTCAACACGTGGCTGCGTTGGGCCGATTCGCCCATGAGTCCGATCCGCCAGACCCGGCCGCGAAGCGGCCCCAAGCCGCCGCCGATTTCGATCTGAAAACGTTGCAGGAGCGCGGTCCGAACGGCGGCGTCGTCGAGGCCGGCCGGCAGGGTCGCGCAGGTGAGGCTGGGGAGGCGATGGCCCTCCTGGGCGAACGGACGCAAGCCCAGCGCCTCGAGTCCGGCCCCCAGCGCCTGACTGTGCAACCGGTGCCGCGCGAACCGGGCCTCCAGCCCCTCTTCTGCCACCAGGCGCAAGGCTTCCCGCAGCCCGTAGAGCATGGAGATCGGCGCCGTATGGTGATAGGCCCTGGTGCCCTCTTCCCAATAGTCCGCGATCAGGGAGAGGTCCAGGTACCAACTCCGGCAGGCCGTCGCGCGGCGGCGGATGGCGGCCAGCGCGCGCTCGTTGAGCGTCAACGGAGCCAAGCCCGGCGGGCAGCTCAAGCATTTCTGCGTGCCGCTGTAACAGGCGTCGATGCCCCAGGCGTCCACCTTGAGCGGCAAGCCGGCCAGCGAGGTGACGGCGTCCACGATGAACAGCGCGCCGTATTCGCGGCACAGCGCGCCGATCGGCTCCAAGGGCTGCCAGGCGCCCGTGGACGTTTCCGCGTGGACCAGGGCGACGGCTTTGACCGGTCCGGACCGGGCGAGCGCCGCTTTCACGTCATCCGGTTCGATGATCCGGCCCCAGGGCGCCTCGAGGCGGATGGGCGTGCCCCCGCACCGTTCCACGACGGTGGCCATCCGGGAGCCGAACACGCCGTTGACTCCGACGATGACGGCGTCTCCAGGTTCCACCAGGTTGACCAACAGGGCTTCCATGCCGGCGGAGCCGGTGCCGGAGAGCGCGATCGTGAACCGATTGTCGGTCCGAAACACCGACCGGAGCATCGTCTGAATCTCGTTCATCAGCTGCAGGAAGGCCGGGTCCAAATGTCCGAGCAGCGGCGCGGCCATCGCCCGCAGCACGCGCGGATGCACCAGGCTGGGCCCTGGGCCGAGCAGCAGCCTGGGGGAGGGCATGAACTCCCCGCACGGTTGGGAGGTCGCGTGGGTCACGGAAGCCTTCGCGTGTTGGTTCGGCGCGATCCGCAGACGGTCTCTTGCGCCGGCTAGTATAGCGAAACCCCTCTGGTTCCGCCACAGGCCCTCTCCCCTGGCTGTCGGAGAGCGTCGGGTGGCTTGACAGCTTGAGGGGGGCGCACTAGGTTAGCCGAGCGGGGCGCGCAGAGCCGACACCCCGTCGAGCGGGAGCGAACATGAGCGGTGAAGCTTCCCCACAGGACGGTCCTCCGGCCTTTCCTCCGAGACCGCCGGCTCCTGGCCCGGGCCGCCGGGCCGAGCTCCTGCTGCTCCAGATTCTCGTCGCGATCGTCCTGTCCTACCACCTGTTGTTCAGCCCGGAGACGCACGGCCTCTACGACCTGAAGGAATGGGTGGTGTTGGGCCTGCTGCTGTTGGTGGCGGGCGTGATGGTCTTCCCGGGCAGGATCTGGGAGTCCAACTGGTTCGTCGGCGCCCTGGTCATGGTCGATACGACGGTGACCAGCAGCCTGATTTACTTCTCGCCCAACGCCGCCTCCGGCTTCCACGTCACGTTCTTCCTCATCATCCTGGTCGCGGCTTCGGCCCCCACGCTGCACCAGGCGATCGGCCTCTCCGTGATGCTTTGTGCGGGGTACGCGGCCTTGCTCTATCTGGGCCCTTCGCAAGTCAGAACCTTGTCCGTCAGCGAACTGCTGGAACTGCCGATGCTGCTGATCATGGCCGTGTTTTACGGCGTGTCGGCGGACACGGTCCGCCGGCTGCATCGGAAGACGACGCAGCTCGTCCAGGAATCGGGCCGCTCGTTTCGAGCCCTGGTTGAATCCGCCCGCGACCCCATCATCCAGGCGGACAGTCGGGGATGTTTGATCTGGTGGAACAAGGCGGCGCAGTCCCTCTTCGGATACGGCGAGCAGGAGCTGTTGGGCCGGCCGGTCGGCCTGTTGATGCCGGAACGGCATCGAGCCGCCCATAGCGAGGGGCTCGAGCGTTTCGTCCGGACCGGACAGAGCGACATCGTCGGGAAGCCCCTTGAATATGAGGGACGCAAGCGGGACGGGACCGAATTCCCCGTCGAGCTGTCGCTGGTGGCCTGGAGGGGCGAGCGCGAGATGTATTTCGGCGCGATCCTCCGCGATCTTTCGGAACGCAAACGGATGGATGCGTTGGCCCGTCAGAAGGAGGCCGAGCTTCGCCAGAAGCAAAAAATGGAAGCGCTGGGCCGCCTGGCGGCGGAAGTGGCCCACGACTTCAACCAACTGCTGCAGGTCATTCAGGGGTCCAGCCAGATGTTGCTCAGGGGGCGGGACGAAGGCGATCCGCTGTTCAAACGGCTGACCGCGATCAAGAAAGCGTCGGAGCGGGGCGAGGTGCTCACGCGACAACTGCTCATGTTCAGCCGGAAGCAGCCGATGCAGCTCCGGCGCGTGGATCTGAATCAGCTCGTGGCCGATCAGGTCGCCATCGTTCAGGAGCTGGTGGGGCCGGCGATCCGCGTCGAAACGACATTGGCTCCGACCGCCTGCCCGGTTCTGGTGGATCCCGGCCAATTCCCACAGGCGATCACCAACCTGGCCATGAACGCGCGGGATGCCATGCCCAAGGGCGGCACGCTCACCCTGGCCACCAGGGTGGCCGGGTCGCTCGGCGACCCCGGTGTTGACCAGGGACTGGCCGGCCTGGGCGTCAAGCCCACGGTGCGGCTGGACATGTCCGACACGGGAGAGGGGATGGACCCGGCCTTGTGCGCGCAATGCTTCGAACCGTTCTTCACCACCAAAGATCCGGGGCATGGCACCGGTCTCGGCCTGGCCACGGTCCAGAAGATCGTGGAGCAGAGCGGCGGCACGATCGAGGTGGCGAGCCGGCCGGGGCAGGGCACGACCTTCACGATCGCGCTGCCGTTCCAGCAGGCCGCGGTGGAATCGGAGAGGGCGGCGATTTCGAACGTCATGCCGCGGGGCGACGAGACGATCCTGGTGGTGGATGACGACCGGGATGTGCGCCTGCTGATCCAGGAGACCCTCACCGAGCAGGGGTATCAGGTGTTGGAATCCGGGTCTCCCGAGAACGCCCTCCTGCTGGCCGAGCGGCATCCGGGGCACATTCACCTGCTGCTGACCGACGTGGTGATGCCGGAGATGAACGGGCGGCAACTGTCCCAACGGCTGACCCTGGCCAGACCGGGGATCAAAACCATCTATGTCTCCGGGTACAGCGGCGAGATTCTGGCCAGCCACGGGCTGGAGGGAACGGCCCCTGTGTGCATTCCCAAACCGTTCACGATCGAAGAACTGGCCGTCAAAGTCCGCCGCATTCTTGACGAGGCCTAACTCCGCGCCGGCATCGGCGCGTCGTGACCGAGCGGCCCCCTCCCGTCCGGACTCCGTGCTATACTGCCGTCCCAGCAGGAGTCTGGGTGAGCGATCTCACGGACATGGGGCAGAGGACCGCGTCTTCCGGACAGGGCGACGCAGAGCCGCTCGTGTCCGTGCCGCCGAACCAGCCTGACTCTCCGCCTGCCGCCGGGCCGCAGGACCCGCACTTTTCTCCGTTCCTGACCAGTCTCTCCGCCCTCATCCTTCTGGGATCGGTTCTCCTATTTGTCTGGTTGCAACTGACCGTGCCCCACCTCAGCCGGGTGGATGAGCCGGCGCGCGCGCTGGCCTTGATGGTCGGCCGCTCGATGGATCTGGAGGAGGTCTTCGCCCAGGCGCCTGATTGGGAGCAATGGCTCTTTGCGCTGACGATGAGCGACAGCGCGGAGACGTTGCCGCTGGCCGTCGTCTGGTATGAGGAACTGGCCGACTCGTTTCCGGACCCGCAGGTCAAATTGCGCCTGGCCATCCTGGAAGGCGAAGCAGGCAAGATCGACCGAGTACGCGCCTCGGTCCAGGCCTGGGCTCACGAGCAGGTCCCCTTCCCGCTCTATGCCCGGTTGCTGAGCGCCGCCTACCTGGAGCCTCGAATCGGGCGGGAGGAGGAACTCGCGCTGCAGGCCTCATTGGCGGAGCAACTGCCGACCGATTGGTTCTACGACCGGATGGCCATCCAGATGGCGGCCAAGGCCGGCGATCGATCCCTTCGCTCGGCGACCAAGGACGCGCAGATCAGCCGAACCGAGCCGCTCGTGCAACGGGCCCGTGTGTTGGCGGGCCTGCAGTTGTTCTGCATGGCGGCCGGCCTGTTCGTGCTGGGTGCCATCGTCAAATCCAGGGCCGACCCTCGGAAGCTGCGCGTGGGCGCGGCGCCGGTTCCGCCTCTCTGGCGCGGACGTCTTGGCACGGTGGTCTTGATCAGGGGAGGCGCGCTCAGCGCGCTGGTGACCGTGGCCTTGTTGTCGATGGAGACCGACAGCTTGCCGGTGCGCGCGCTCGCCATCCCCCTCACGAATCTGCCGCTGCTGCTCCTGGCGCAACGCTATCTATTGGGCCCGTCGGGGGTCGGATGGTTGCAAGGCCTGGGACTCCGTCCCTTGCCGGGAGCCTGGGGCCGGTTGGGGCAGATGCTGATGGCCTTACTCGCGGCGGCCTTGTTGGGCGAATGGGGGTTGGGGCGGATAGCGGAAGCCTGGGACTTGTCCAGCCATTGGACCGAATGGTTCGACGGGGACTTGGTCTGGGGCTCCGGACTTCTGCTGGCGGTCAGCCTCGTCGAATATGTGGTGTTCGCCCCGCTGTTCGAGGAACTGGTGTTTCGGGGTCTGCTCTTCGCCACGCTCAGGCGCAAGTATGGATGGGGCACGGCTGGGGCGATCAGCGCGGGGATCTTTGCCTTGGCGCACGGCTATGGCCTGCTGGGCACGATCAGCGTGTTTTGGAGCGGGATGCTCTGGGCTTGGGCCTATGAGAAGACCGGCAGCCTCTTGCCGGGCATGGCGGCCCACATGCTGAACAACTTGCTGGTTTGTGCGACGGTGATGGCGCTGCTTCGCTAACCAATGCTGAATGATGAATGCGGAACGATGAACGATGAACGTGAGGAAGGGAGGTTGCAATACGGACCGCGGCGCGTCTGCGCCGGATGGCTATTTATCGCTCATCATTGTGCATTCATCGTTGCCTCGATGGCGGCCAGCGCGTCGTACAGATCCGGATGGCGAAACGTATAGCCGAGGTCCCGCTGCAGCTTGGCGATGGACAGGCGCTTGCCCGGTCCGGTCGTCTGGCCACGCGCTTGCCCGTCCGGCGGTGCCACGCCCCAACGGTCGCGCGCGGTCCGGACGATCTCGGCCCATTGTCTGGGCCGGCCGTCGCTGACGTTGTAGACGGAGCCGTCTCTGCCTCGATCCAGGGCCTCCAAACAGATTCCGGCCAGGTCTTCGACATGGACGAGGTTCACGTAGCGGGCGGAAGCCGCGACTCGTCCCTGTCTGATCCAATCCAAGACGTGGCGGCCCGGTCCGTAGATGCCGGCGCTGCGAAGGATGAGGGCGCGGCCATGAAACCGCAGATATTCCTCCCCGCGCACACGGGGGAGCGTCATGTCGAGAGGCGAGTCTTCGTCGATCAGCGGCGCGGCCGCTCCTTCTTGGTGCCACGCAGCCTGGTCGTAGGCGCTGGTGCTGCCCAACACCACCAGCTTGGCGATCCGTGGGGCGACCTGCTCGGCAAAGCCACGGACGAGGGCTTCGGGGGTTGCCGGAAAGCACCAGATGAGCCGGGCCCGATCCGGAATGTTCGCCCAGGTGGTTGGCTGCGCCAAGTCGAAGCGCAACCGCTGCGCGATGGGTATCGTTGCCAGATGCTGGTCCGGGGCCCGGCTGCCGGCCAGGACGGTCAGCCCTCGGGCGGTGCCGAGGGCATGGACGACCAAGCCGGTGTACCCGGCGCCGAGGATCACGATGGGGGCTGGCTGGTCCATGATGGTCATGCTGCTTCAGCGGGAGCGACGGCCATTGTACCCGATCGGCCGGCTGTTGCCATCGCGCCACACATGGTAAAATTCAGGTCCTATGCCGCTCACGCCCTTTCATCCCGTCATTGCCGACTGGTTTCGAAGCCGGTTTGGAGCCCCCACCGAGGTCCAAGCCAAGAGTTGGCCGGTCATTGTGTCCGGCTCGCCGGTCCTGATCGCGGCGCCCACCGGCTCCGGGAAAACGCTGGCGGCCTTCCTCGCCTGCCTTGATACCTTGTTCAAACAGGCCCTGGGCGGCGAGCTGACAGACCGGACGCAAGTCCTCTACGTGTCGCCCCTCAAGGCGCTCGGCAACGACATCCAGAAAAATCTCCAGGAGCCGCTGGCGGAAATCGCCGACGCGGCGCTGGCCGCCGGCCTCCTGATGCCGGAGCTCCGCGTCTCGGTCCGCACCGGCGATACGCCGGCCTGGGACCGGCTGCAGATGCTGCGCCGGCCGCCGCACATCCTGATCACCACGCCCGAGTCCCTCTATCTGCTCCTGACGTCCCAGAAGAGCCGCCAGATCTTGCGGGATGTGCGGACGGTGATCGTAGACGAGATTCATGCGGTTGCGCCGAACAAACGCGGGGCCCATCTGGCCCTGTCCCTGGCCAGGCTGGATGCGGTGGCGACGGTGAAGCCGGTGCGCATCGGCCTCTCGGCCACGCAACGGCCCATCGAGGCCGTGGCCTCGTTTTTGGCGGGCGATGGGCCCCCTCCCGCGATCGTCGACGTCGGCCATCGCCGCCGGATGGACCTGGCGGTGGACGTGCCCAAGGACGAACTGGGCGCGGTGGCGACCAACGCGATCTGGAGCGATCTGTACGATCGCGTGGCCGAGCTGGTCCGCGCGCACCGCTCCACCCTGGTGTTCGTCAACACCAGGAGACTGGTCGAGCGGGTGGCGCATCATCTGGAGGAACGGCTGCGCGAAGAGCTGGGCGAGCAGGCGGTGGCGGCGCACCACGGGAGCTTGTCGCGGCATATCCGGCTCTCGGCGGAGGAGCGGCTCAAACGAGGGGAGACGCGCGTGGTCGTCGCGACCGCCTCGTTGGAACTGGGCATCGATATCGGCACGGTGGATTTGGTCTGCCAGATCGGGTCGCCCCGCTCGATCGCGGTCGCTTTGCAACGGGTCGGCCGGTCCGGCCACTGGGTCGGCGCCATGCCCAAGGGGCGGCTCTTCGCCACGACCAGGGACGAACTGATCGAATGTGCCGCGCTCATGCGGGCGATCCGGGCCGGAACGTTGGACCGGCTCACCGTGCCGCCCGGCCCGCTCGACATCCTGGCCCAGCAGATGGTGGCGGCGGTGGCGGTGCAGGAATGGACGGAAGAGGGGCTCTATGCCCTCTGTCGGCAGGCCGCTCCCTATCGGGATCTGTCGCGGCGGGATTTCGAGGCAGTCCTGCGCATGTTGGCCGAGGGCATGGCCAGGAGCAGAGGACGAGCCACCGCCTACCTGCACCACGACCGGATCAACCGCCGGATACGAGCCAGGCGCGGCGCCCGCCTCGTGGCCATCACGTCCGGCGGCGCGATCGCGGATACGGCCAACTATGCGGTGATCGCGGAACCGGAGGGGACCGTGGTCGGCTCGGTGGACGAAGATTTCGCGGTCGAAAGCCTTGCCGGGGACATCATCCTGTTGGGCAATACGTCCTGGCGCATTCGCGGCATCGAAACCGGAAAGATGCGGGTCGAGGATGCCCATGGGGCGCCGCCCACCATTCCCTTTTGGCGCGGCGAAGCTCCGGCCCGTACGGCGGAACTGTCGGCGGAAGTCGCGGCGGTCAGGGAAGCCATCAGCATTCAGCCGTCAGCTTTGAAGTGGCTTCAGGAACACTGTGGCCTCGACCGGCGGGGCGCGGAGCAGGCGGTCGCCTATGTCCTGGCCGGGCGGGAGGCTTTGGGAGTCGTTCCGACCCAGGCAACGATCGTGGCGGAGCGATTCTTCGACGAGGGGGGCGGGATGCAATTGGTTCTGCACGCGCCCTTCGGCGGTCGGTTGAATCGGGCCTGGGGGCTGGCCCTGAGAAAACGGTTCTGCGCCACGTTCGACTTCGAATTGCAGGCGGCGGCCACGGACGAGGGCATCGTGTTGTCGCTGGGGGAACGGCACAGTTTCCCCCTCGAATCGGTTTTCGGATTCCTCCGCGCCGAATCGGTCCGCGAGGTGCTGATTCAGGCCGTGCTCCAGGCTCCGATGTTCATGACCCGCTGGCGCTGGAACGCCCAGCGGTCCCTGGCTCTGCCGCGCTTCACCGGCGGCAAAAAAGTTCCGCCGCAGATCCAGCGGATGAGGGCGGAGGATCTGCTCGCATCCGTGTTTCCCGATGCCACCGCCTGCCAGGAGAACATCCATGGGCCGCGCGCGGTGCCGGACCATCCGCTGGTCGGGGAGACCTTGCGGGATTGCCTCACCGAGGCCATGGATCTCGACGGGCTCGAAGCCCTGCTGCGCCGCATCGAATCGGGCGAGGTCCGATGCCTGGCCAGGGACACGCCGGCTCCCTCGCCCTTCTGCCATGAAATCCTCAACGCGAATCCCTATGCCTTCCTGGACGATGCGCCGCTGGAAGAACGGCGGGCCAGGGCCGTGGAGATGCGCCGCAGCCTGCCGGCGGATCTCTCGGGCGGCCTCGGCTCGCTCTCGGCGGAGGCGATCGCCGAAGTGGAGGAGGAAGCCTGGCCGGTGGTGCGAAGCGCCGACGAGCTCCACGATGCGCTGTTGACGCTGTATTGGGTGCCGGCCGGCGAGCGCCGAGTGCAAGCCGGCCAATGGGCCTCCTTCCTGCCTCCCTTGATCCAGACCGGCCGGGCTTGTTCCCTCTCCCTGTCCGGCCAGGACGGACAGGCTGTCACCGGCTGGGCGGCCGTCGAGCGGCTCGCCGTCATCGAGGCCCTGTTTCCCGATGCCTCCGTCGCTCCTTCGGCGCCCCATGAGTCGAGCGACGCGGTGCCGGAACAGGCGGAGGCGGTTCGCACTGTCGTGCAAGGCTGGATGGAAAGCACAGGGCCCACGACGGCTGCGGAGCTGGCGACGTCCCTGTGTCTGTCGTCACAGGCCGTGGATGGGGCGCTGCTGCAATTGGAAGCGGCAGGACAAGTCCTCCGCGGGCACTTCCGGCCTGTTCCAGTTCAAAATTCACAATTCATCATTCACCATTCCGGCGCGGCAGCGCCGGAGTGGTGCGACCGGCGGTTGCTGGCGCGTATCCACCGTCTGACGATCGGCATGCTCCGGAAGGAAATCGAGCCGGTCACGGCGGCGGACTTCATGAAGTTTTTGTTCCAATGGCAGCACGTGACGCCCGGTTCCCGCCTGCACGGCGAGGCAGGCTTGCAGGAAGTGATCGGGCAACTGGCCGGGTACGAAGCGGCCGCCTCGGCCTGGGAGCGGTTTCTCCTGCCGTGCCGTCTGTCCAAGTACGATCCGGGCTGGCTCGACCGGCTGTGCCTGGGCGGAACGACGGTCTGGGGGCGGCTCAGCCCCCATCCTCGTCTCGACGGGCCGACGCTCGGCATGGACGAAGCGTCGCGCACCAGACGCATCATGCCGACCAGCGTCGCGCCGATCAGTGTCTTCCCGCGAGAGGACGCGGGCTGGTTGCTGCGCGCCGGCGCGGAGACGCCCGTGCCGGCAGCCATAGCCAACCTGGGGCCGGTCGCGCAAGACCTGCACCGGTATTTGCGGTCGCGCGGCGCCAGCTTCTTCGCCGACTTGGTGACGGGCACGGGCCATCTGCAGACGGAAGTGGAGGGGGGCCTGTGGGAGCTGGCCGCGGCCGGCCTCGTCACGGCCGACGGGTTCGACAACCTGCGGGCGCTGCTGGATCCCAAACGGCGGAGGGCCGAGGGGCGGGGCAAAGCGAAACGTCCGGCCCGCAGCGCCGGCCGCTGGTCCCTGTTACGGCAGGCGAGCGACGATCGGCCGCCGGCCGCCGACGCCGCGGAGCCGCTGGCGAGACAGTTCCTGCGCCGCTACGGGGTGGTTTTTCGCGATCTCCTGAGTCGCGAATCGCTCGGCCAACCCTGGCGCGACTTGCTCGTGCAATACCGCCGGATGGAATCCCGCGGCGAAATCAGGGGCGGGCGCTTCGTGGCCGGGTTCGTCGGGGAACAGTTCGCGCTGCCGGAGGCGGTGGAGTCGCTCAGGGCCTTGCGGAGAGCCGGGGGGGCATCGGGGGGACCGGAGATCAAACTGTCGGGGGCGGACCCGCTCAACCTGGCCGGCATCATCCTGCCCGGTCCTCGCGTGCCGGCCCTGCCGTCCAATTATGTCGTCTTTCGCGACGGGGTCCCGATCCGCTCCGGTTCGTATCAGCGGGCCGGGGAGGCTGCGGACAGGCAGAGCGACCGGTCCCCGGGCGACGTGATCGCTCTGCCGCGACGCGACTAGTGGCCTGCCGGGGCCCTGGTCAGCCGGGGATCGGCGGCCATCTCGCTCTGCAGAGCGGCCACCAATTCGGCCGGCGTGGTCCGGTCGGTCGGCACGAGCTGCGGGTACTTCTCCCGGGTCAACTGGAAGAAGGCCGCCTGCCGATCTTGCGGGACTCCCAGCAGCGAGCCCAGCGACGTGAGATATTCCCCCTGGCCCTGGGCCATGTCCTGTTTCACGTTCTCGAAGTTCAACGCCGTAAAAGCATCCACCTTGAACTCGTCTTTCACCAGCCCATCCTCGGTGAACCAGGTCTTGCCGGAGGTGCTGGACAGGATGTCCGTGGTGGGATCGGTCGTCGCCTTGATGGTGCCCTTGGTCGTGCAAGCGGGCAAGGTCAACAGGAGTATGATGGCGGAGCCGAACAGCGCAATCGAAGCGTTGGAGCATCTCATCGGGTACCCTCCATTGTTCTCGTCGTCGATCCGGTGCGGACCGTTTCCAGCCGCGGCAGCAAGCTAGCAGCCGCCTTTCTGTCTGTCAAGCGGGCGGCGCGCCGTCCGGTTTCGGCACCGGCAGCCCTTCCATCTCCATGATCCGCAGCGCATTGGTCGTCGGGCAGGGGCCGGGGCGCAGACGGTAGTCGAACGTGAGCGTCTTCGCTTCGACCGTTTCCTGAAAATGGGCGTTGGTGGCGGCCGGCAACTCCCGTTCCAACTGCGCCAGCTCCAGATCGTGCGTGGTCACGAGGCCCAGCCCGTTGCCCGCGGCCAGCGCCTGGATGAAGGCCTTGCTGCCGGCGAGCCGCTCGCGGTTGTTCGTGCCTTTGAAAATTTCGTCGATCAGGAAGAGGACCGGGGGGGCGGCCCGCTCGTTTGCCGCGTCCAGCAACCGCTTGAGCCGCTTTACCTCGGCGTAGAAGTAGGACAGACCGGCCTCGAGCGAGTCGTCCACCCGAATGCAGCAGACCGGCCTGACCCAGCTCCAGTCGAACGAGGCGGCGCAGACCGGCGCGCCGGCTTGCGCCAGGCACACGTTGATGCCGATCGTGCGGAGAAACGTGCTCTTGCCGGACATGTTCGAGCCGGTGATCAGCAGAATCCGGCCGAGGCCCAAGAGATCGAGATCGTTCGTCACCCGTTTCGCCCGGGGCAGCAGGGGATGGCCGAGCGAACGGGCCAGGACCGCGGCCGGACGTCCGTTGCCGGACGTCGGCGTCAGGGGGGTGGGCCAGTGGTATCCGGGATGGAGGTAGGCAAAGGTTCCGAGCGCCGCCGCCGCGTCCAATTCGGCCAGCCGATCCACCCAGGCCGGCAGGCGTTGCGACAAGTGGTGCCGGATCGCTTCCAGCCGGTGCGTGAACCAGAGATCCCAGGGAACGAGGACGTTGGCGGCCAGGTGCACGAGGGGATGGGCGCGCAAGCTGAGCGCCTGACTGATGCGCGCCAGTTGGGCGAGGGCTGCGGAGGGTTTGTCGGCACCGCGAAGAATCGGTTCGCAGAGGCGGCGCAAGGTCGGGGCCTTGGCGAAGCTCCTGCCTTCCAGGTATCGGCAGAGGGCTCCCAGACAGTCCAGTTCGAGCTGCAGGGAGAGGGCGCGACCGAACACCGGAGCGGTCCGTCCCGATGTGAATAATTGGAGCAAGGCATAGGCGGCGAAGGAGAGAAGCCAGTAGTTCGGCGCCAAACCCAGCGCCGAGGCCAAGGCCAGCGTCAGGGTGACGGCGGCCAGTCCGCCCATGACGGACAGCAGCGGCGTGAGTCCGGGGAACCCGGCGGGGATGTCGAGCAGGGCATGAATTCTGGCGCAATCGATGTCCGAGTCGGTCTTGTGGCCGACCGGCCGGGCGGCCAGGGCCAGCCGGTCCCGCAAGAGCGGGAGCGACGCCAGCTCTTTGACCAAGGTTTGCCTGGTCTGCCAGGTGGCGTGATCCGGTACCTGCTCCGCCTGGTTCAGCAGCCAGGTCGCCAACCGTTCGCGACCCGCCGAGAGCACCGTCGTATTGAGAAGGTGCAACAGCGAATGGGGGCCGGCGAGATCGAGGTCTCTGGCGTAGGGGTGGCCCTCGGGAGCCTGGACCGGACGAGCGGGAATGGCCGGCCAGTCCAACGCGAGACGAGCCAGGTGCGCGCGTTTGATGCCGCGCCAACTAAGTAGCTGATGCAAGCGGTCTTCCAGCCTGTTATGATACCGAACCACGAGGGCGAACAGGATCGCAAAGAATGCCAGCAAGCCGTTGCCGAGGTGGTACCAGGCTTGTTTGTAGGCCGACACGGAGACGACGGCGCCGACGAGGAACAGGGCCAGGCGCCAGCGGCTGAAGGAGGCGCTGGCCCGCTCAGCCCGGTCCTTGAGCCGGTCCGCGCGCCGGATCAGCCGCCGCAAGGCTCGTTCCCGGTCCGGTGGAGAAGAGGAAAAGCGGTCGGTGGACATGGCGGGACCTTACCTGCTTCCCTCAATTTACGTCAACCGGGCCTGACATGGTACGGAGTATATGGCGCGTGACTGGGTCGAAGTGAAGGTGGCCTGTGCGCTGGATCCCGGGGAGCTGCTCGGCATGCTGGACGATCCGGCGGTGACCGGCGCCTGGGAAGACGAAGGCGTCGTGCGCCTCTATTGGCCGGCGGACCGTTGGAGCGCGGAGAGACTGGACGCCCTCACGGCCTTGCTCCGGCGGATGGAGCCGGGGCCGGCGAACGATCGCATCTCCTGTGCGACGGTCCCGGATCGGGATTGGAACGAGGAGTGGGCCAGGTCGGTCAAACCGATTCGGATCGGGCGGCGGATCGTGATCCGGCCCAGTTGGGAAGCGGTGACGGTGCGGCCGGGCGAGATCGAGGTGGTCCTGGACCCCAAACAGGCCTTCGGGACCGGCCACCATGCCACGACGCGGTTGTTGCTGGAATGGCTGGAGGGCCTGATCCATGGCGGCGAACGTATCCTGGACGTGGGCACGGGGAGCGGCATCCTGGCGATGGCGGCGCTGAAACTCGGCGCCGCGTCGGCTCTGGCGGTGGATTGCGATCCGGTGGCCGTCGAGTGCGCCAAGGACTATGCCAAGGTGAACGGGTTCGGCGACGAACTGGACCTGCGCGTCGCCACCCTGAGGGACCTGCCCGAACCGGATGTTCGGGACGTCACGCTGATCCTGGCGAACCTGGACCGGCGCACGCTCGTGGAGGCGGCCCCGCTGTTGGCGCCCTATCTTGAACGGGGCGCGCGCCTCCTGCTGTCCGGCCTGTTGATCGAGGATCGGGCGGAGATTGCCGCGGCATTCGAGGCAGTGGGAGGCGCCGTGCAGGAGTCCCGCGAAGCGGAGGGATGGCTGGCGCTGCACGTGATCCGCCCGGAATCGTGCGAGGGAGGGTAGTCCATGGCGACGGTGCCGATTCGTCCGCAGGCTTGTGTGCATCAGATCAGCCGGTCCAACGGCGGCTTGCCCAAGCTGTCTGTCGCACAGGCGCGCATCACCAAGCTGGGCGTGGAGGGTGACCGTCAGCGGAATACCCTCCTGCATGGAGGGCCGGACCGGGCCGTCTGTCTGTTTTCGCTGGAGTTGATCGAGGCGCTGCAGGCCGAAGGCCATCCGATCACGCCTGGAGCGACCGGCGACAATCTGACCTTGGCCGGGGTGGACTGGTCGGTCCTCACGCCCGGGTCCCGGCTCTCGGTGGGACGGGAGGTCCGGCTGGAGATCATGAGCTACACGGCCCCTTGTTCGCTGAACACGTGCTACTTCCATAACGGCAATTTCAAGCGCATCTCGCAGGACCTCCATCCAGGCTGGAGCCGCCTCTACGCGAAAGTGCTGGCGGAAGGGCTCGTGCGCGTCGGGGACCCGGTGACGGTGGAAGAAGCGTGAAGCGTGAAGCGTGAAGCGTGAAGCGTGAAGCGTGAAGCGTGAAGCGTGAAGCGTGAAGCGTGAAGCGTGAAGCGTGAAGCGTGAAGAAAGAGGACCTCTCTACCAACGACGAGATATGAACGACGAGATACGGGCAACGTAAATGAAACGAACGCTTGAGCCGGAGTTGATGGAGGATGAAGCCCAGTGCTTGGCCTATGCCAAGGCGGATTTTGAAGAAGAAAATCAGAGTTTCGTGACCCTCTTTCGGGACTCCTACCCGGAAATGACCGAGGGCCATGTGCTGGACCTGGGCTGCGGACCGGGCGACATTCCCATCCGGTTCGCGCGGACGCTGCCCGGCTGCCGGGTGACCGGCGTGGATGCCTCGGCGGCCATGATCCACCTGGCGGAAGCCGCCGTGCAGGCGGCCGGGGTGGCCGATCGCGTGACGTTACGGTGCGAACGGTTCCAGTCGCTCCAGCTCCCTGAGCCGGCCGACGCGGTGATGTCCAACAGCCTCGTGCATCACCTCCCCAATCCGTTCCAATTCTGGCATCAGCTCAAGCGGCTGGTGAAGCCCGGCTCCTGCGTCCTGGTGATGGACTTGCTCCGGCCCGAGTCGCCGGAGGCGGCCCAGGCGATCGTGGACCGGTATGCGGCCGGGGAGCCGCCCGTGCTCCGGCGCGACTTTTACAACTCCCTCCTGGCGGCGTTCACGGAAGACGAAGTGGCGGCGCAGCTGGCCGAGCTGAACCTCAGCCGCCTGTTGATCGACGTGCCGGACGACCGGCATTGGGTGGTCGTCGGCCGGCTCTACTGACGAGGCTCGCGATGGGCGTCAAGAAATCCCGGAAGGCATTGACCCGGCAGAAGGCGCGCCGGCCGAAGGCTACGTCGCGCGCGGGACGGTCCGGCGCAGGGCCGAAACGGGACGGAGACCAGACCTCCCTGTTGCGGACCGTCATGGTGAACACGGGGTCTGCCACGGGCGACGAGTTCTTCCGCTCGTTGGTGGCCAGTCTGACGGCGACGCTCGGGGTCCGTTGTGCGTTTGTGGCGGAGGTCCTCGACGATCGTCCGGGGTATGTGCGGACGCTGGCTCTGTGGATGGATGGAGAGCTGAGCGGGAATGTCGAATATGCGCTGGCGGGCACCCCGTGCGAACAGATCGTGACGGGCCGGCACATGCGGTTTGTTGCGCGCGATGTCCGGCGCCTGTTTCCCGACGATCGGTTTCTGGCGGATGCCGGCATGGAAAGCTACCTGGGGTTCCCCCTGATCGGCGAGACCGGTGACGTGATGGGCCTGGTGGGGGTCGTCCATGACGCGCCGATGGTCGAAGATTCTCAGGCCCATGCGCTGTTGGACGTCTATGTCGCCCGTGCAGGCGCCGAATTGCGCCGCCTGCGCTTGGTCGAGGCGCTCAAGGAAAGCGAGGAAAAATACCGGCTGTTGTTTTCACGGGCGATGGACGCCGTGGCGCTGATCGACATGGACGGCTATCGATTTCTCGACGTCAACGATGTGGCCGTCGGCCTGTATGGGTATAGCCGGGATGAATTGACACGCCTCAGGGTGCCGGACGTGAGCGCCGAGCCGGAGAAGAGCTCCGTGGCGCTCGAACAGGCCGCCGAGAGCGGCGGGCTGTACGTGCAGCTGCGCTGGCACCGGAAAAAGGACGGCACGCCCTTTCCCGTCGAAATCTCCTGCGGTCCGTTCACCTGGAAGGGCCGGACGGTGCTGTGCGCGGTGATCCGCGATATCACCGGACGCCTGCAGGCGGAGGACGTGCTGCGGAAGAGCGCGGCCACGTTCCAGGCGATCCTGGACCACAGCCCGGTCATGGTCTTTCTCAAGGATCGGGAGGGGCGGTACCTGCTCACGAATCGGCAGTTCGAGCGGACCTTCCATCTGGAACGCGGGACGGTCCTCGGCAAAACCGATCACCAGCTCTTTCCGTCCGAACAGGCGGCGGCCTTCATCGCCAACGACCGCCGGGTGTTGCAGGGCGGGGCGCCGATGGAGTTCGAGGAAGTGGCGATGCACGACGACGGGCCGCATACCAGCATCGTCGTCAAGTTCCCGCTCTACAACGGACAGGGGGAGATCTACGCGATCGGCGGGATTACCACGGACATTACCGAGCGGAAGCGGATCGAAGAGGCGCTGCAGCGGAGCGAGGCCAGCCTGGCCGAGGCGCAACGCATCGCCTGTCTCGGCAATTGGAACTGGAACATCGTGACCAACGAATTGCGCTGGTCCGACGAAATTTACCGCATGTTCGGTCTGTCGCCGAAGCAATTCGGCGCGACCTACGACGCGTTCCTCGCGTGCGTGCATCCGGACGACCGCGCGTTCGTCCAGCGGTCGGTGCAGGCGGCCCTGGTCGACGGCAAACCCTATAGCATCGACCACCGCATCCAATTGACCGATGGGACGGTGCGCGTGGTGCATGAACAGGCCGAAGTCACCAGGAATGACGCGGGGTGGCCCGTGCGGATGGTGGGCACGGTCCAGGATGTGACCGAGCGCAAGCGCGCGGAAGAGGGGCGAAGGCAGCTCGCGGCCATTCTCGAAGCGACCACCGATTTCGTCGGCACGGCGGACCGGGAAGGCCGGGCCCTCTTCGTAAACCGGGCGGGCCGGCGGCTGTTGGGGATCGGCGAGGACGAGGATCTCACCGGGGCCAGGATTCCCGACTTTCATCCGGAATGGGCGGCCAGACTGGTTGCCGCCGAAGGGCTGCCGGCCGCCGTGCGCGACGGGGTGTGGAGCGGCGAGACGGCTCTGCAAACGAGAGGGGGTGCGGAGATTCCGGTGTCGCAGGTGATACTCAGCCATAAGACACCCGAAGGGGCAATCGCGTATTTTTCCACGATCGCCAGGGATCTTCGCGACCGGAAGCAGATGGAGCAGCGGCTCCAGCAGGCGGCGAAGATGGAGGCGGTGGGACGTCTGGCCGGCGGGATCGCGCACGATTTCAACAACCTCTTGACCGTGATTTTGGGCCACAGCGACATGCTGCTGCGGCGCTTGGCCGCCGGAGACTCGTCGCATCGCCATGCCGAAGAAATCAAGAAGGCCGGCAGCCAGGCGGCGCATTTGACGGGGCAGCTGCTGGCGTTCAGCCGCAAGCAGGTGATCCAGCCGACGCTGCTGGATCTGAACAAGACGGTCTCCGAGACGGCGGATATGTTTCGGCGGTTGATCGGCGAGCATATCCGGCTGGTGGTCGATTTGGCGCCTGGGCCGTGCCTGATCAACGCCGATCCGGGACAGGTCGAGCAAGTCCTGATGAACCTGGTGGCCAATGCGCACGATGCCATGCCGGAGACCGGGACGCTGACGATCGGCACCTCGCTGGTGGAGGGGGAAACGACCGGGGCATCCTGTCCGGGCCGGTTGCCGCCGGGCGACTATGTGAGGCTGACGGTGTCCGATAACGGCTGCGGCATGGATGCGGACACGCGCGCTCATGTGTTCGAGCCGTTTTTCACCACGAAAGAACTGGGCAAGGGCACGGGGCTTGGGCTGGCGACGGTGTACGGCATCGTCGTGCAGAACGGAGGATCCGTCGAAGTGGACAGCCTGCCAGGCCGCGGCACGACGTTCAGGATCTTCCTGCCCCGCGTGGAGGGGACCCTGCCGGCCGACGAGTCGGCCGGCGGGTCCGCGCACAAGACACGCCATACCGAAACCCTGTTGCTGGTCGAGGACGACCCGCTGGTCAGGGAATTTCTCCACGGGTACCTCGTGCGAGAAGGCTTTCAGGTGTTCCAGGCGGCAAATGGCGAGGAAGCGTTGCGGCTGTGCCGGACGAGCCAAGAGGTCTTTCACTTGCTGGTGACGGACGTCGTCATGCCCGGCATGAGCGGGCGCGCCCTGGCCGAACAGGCGGTCGTCCTCCGGCCGGCGATGAAGGTGCTGCTCATGTCCGGCTATACGGACGATGTGATGCTCCGTCACGGCGTCTCGGACGACGGCGTCGCGTTTCTGGCCAAGCCGTTCCTGCCCGATGACTTGACGCGCAAAATCCGCGACGTGCTGGATCGGCCGAGGAGATGATCGAGCTGTGGCAGGATGCTGAAAATGACCCCCAACTTCGTTCTCGGTCGCTCGTCCCCCTCAACGTACCCTGCCCGCGTACGCCTCGGGGTCCGAGCCTCCCTGCGGCCTCGTTGGGAACCATTTTGAGCATCCTGAGAAGATGCTGCCTTAGCCTGCATTGATGGCTATCGCCATGGGTAAGCACATGAAGCGTGGGAGAAGCGATTCTCTTGAGAAAGACATGTGCGCCAAAGCTATGTGGGCATCAGTTGAGAATGCTCAACGATTCTTGCAGGACGCTAAAACCCTATATGCACAAGGACGGTATCAGTCTGCGGCGCTGCTTGGAATTTTTGCATTCGACGAAGTAGGCAAAGCGGGTCTACTCAAATGGGCACAGACTCTAAGCCTAGAGTCAGAGAAGGAATGGACAGAGTTTTGGAGGGCCTTTTATTTGCACGAGCCCAAACTATGGTTTGCTAATTTTAACGCAGGGGTTTCGCTTATCGCCCGAGCAAGTGGAGTTAAAAAAGAAGATTTATTGAAGTATCTCGATCGCACCACGAAGAAAATCCATAGCTTGAGAGAAAAGGTTGCTTACGTCGATATCTGTAATGGAGACGTTGAAAGGCCTAAGATGGCAACAAAGGAAGAATGCAGGGAGATTTTTGGGCTTGTGCAGTCGGTATTGAAACGCAGAACATTCACTCCGCAACAAGACACTGGCCGTTGAGCTAGGGCCTAAGTAACACCGCGGCGATGACGAGGACCGTGAGGGCGGTGAGGACGGTCAAATACACGGTCACGCTGCGGTCGCGGTGCCAGTCGGTTTGCCATTCGTCCGGATAGAGGCTTTTCCCTTCCGTGTAGAACCCTTCTTCGAAGAGCCCCATCGCCCGTTCGATCTCGATCAACGCCTCTTTCGCCATTCGGTGGCGGTCGCGCTGCTGCAAGATCAAGTAGGCGAAGATGGCCGTGAAGAGCGCGATGCCCGTGATGGCGAACAGCCCGCCGGTCGGGCCGGAATGGGCCGCCGAAGGAACGGCCAGCATCGTCACCAGCAAGAGGACGAGAAAGGCGCTGGCGAAGGCCGTCAGCCGCATCATCTGCTCGCGCCGGCGAAAGACCTCTTCCTTATACCAAGGGTAAAGCACTTTCAGGACTTCCAGTTGCGCGTCCCGCAAACTGTGCAGTTCCGTCATATGCGTCTCCTATGAGGCTGAGGCCCGCACGTGCGTCACCGTCCACTCGACCAGCTTGCCGGCCATGGCGCGAAAATCCTCGGCCTTCGAGAAGCCATGATCCGCGCCGGGGAGAATGTCCAGGCGTTTCGGCTCCGGCAAGGCGTCCAGCAGGCGCCGGCTTTGGTGGAGCGGGACGAATTCGTCCTGGTCGCCCTGGACGATCAAGGTCGGCACCGCGATGGTCTTGGCTGCGTCGTAGCCCCGGTAGCGCCCGCAATCTTCATAGAAGGCATAGTGGAGCGGCACGCGCTCGCCTCCGCCGGTCACGTTGGGAATGGTGCCGGTGCGCTTCCATTCCACGATCCCCTCCGGGCCGAACTCCAGCCGCAGCATTTCTTCGAAGTCCGGCACGGGACACTTCAGCGCCAGGCTGGCGAGGGGTGTCCGGTTGGCCGGCTCGGCGGCCGCCAGGAGGGCGATGAGCCCGCCGAAGCTGGAGCCGATCAGGCCGATCCGGCGGTAGCCGCGCGAGGCCACCAGGGCGATGGCGGCTTGCGCCTGGTCCAGCGCCGTGGTGACGGTGATGCGTTCGAAGGGCCCTTCGCTCTCGCCCTGTCCGAAAAAGTCGAATCGAAACGTCGCGAAGCCCTGTTCCAGGAAGGCGCGGGTGAGGGTCTTGTTCGTCGTGCTGTTCTTGTTCGACAGAAAACCGTGCAGCAGGACCACGGCCAAATCGGTCGGTCGATCCGGCGTGGCCAGGACGGCGGCCACCCGATGGCCGGCCCGGTCCTGGAAGGTCAGCGTGTGTTCCATACGGTCACGGCTCCGACAAAGATTTCGACGGTCAGTCGTCCTGGTGCGTCTTCTCCGGCGGCTGGCACCGGAGGAGCCGGACCACTTTGACCCCGAACACGAGCAGGCCGACGGTCAGAAGGCCGGCGCTGATCCAGGCGGCGGTTTGCACGGCCGGCACGCGCAGGCTGTATTGCCAGACCAGCCCGGCGGTAAACAGGAGCGCCACCGTGCCCATGTTGAAGGCGCCGACCTGGAGCGGACGCCATTGCTCGACGATGCCGGTGAGCTCCTCCAGATAAGGGCCCCGCTTCTTGTGGCTCTTCACCCGCTTGACCGCGAGCATGATCGGCAGCAGGTGCGACAGGGCGCCGACGATGGTCTGCAGAATGAAGCCGATCAGGGCCAGGTGGGTGTAAGCCACCAGATGGAGTTTTCCGATGGGAACATAGGTCGGGTCCCAGAGGTTGTTGACGGCGACACCCAGGCCGACGATGGCCGTCAAGACCAGGAAGAACGTCGCCAGCATGAAATGGTCCGAGGCGATGCGGCCCGGCCGGCCCGCCGCGGTCCAGGTCTGCGCGACGTTGTAGCCGTACAGGAGGGAGCCGGCGATGATGATCGTTCCGGCCGCCATCTCGACGTACAACTGGCCCAGTAAGAATCCGGCGATCAGCAAGGCGATGCCGGTCGGCAGCAGGGCGAAGGTCCAGCGGGCGAGCTTGGGGCTATAGAGGGGCGCGCCCACGACCGTCGGAAACAGATTGTGCATCGTGCCGACGATGGCGAGGGTCGCGAACCCGAGCAAGTTCAGGTGGATGTGGGCCAGGCGGATCTGGCCGTGCTGCGCGGGGGAGATCAGCCGCGAGGCCATGGCTTCGCCCAGACCCAGTCCGACGAGCAGCGCCGCCAGGGCCACGCCGTAAAACCAGAGGTTCAGCGGCGGCGAGACCAGGCTGCTGCGGACCTGGCCGAGCCCCTCTTTCACGACGGCGAGGAAGGCCAGGACGACCAACAGGCCGGCGGCCGCCACGAGGGTCGGCTGGCCGACGGCGAAGCCGGCCGCCATGCCGACGGCCCCCGCGTTGATCAGGCTGTACAGCACCGGATGCGATTCCGGCCGGTCCTTGCCGGTCATCAGCAGGGCCGGCACAAAGGCCAGGATCGCGCCGAGGATCATCTGCGCGACGCCCCCGACCAGCGCGCCGTGCACGTGCACGAGGCGCCACGGCGGCGGCAGGGGACTGCCGCTGATGATGCCGACGAACAACGCGACGCCGAGCAGCCCCGATAGAAACAGCCAGAAGAAGCCGGTCAGCAGGAACAGCGGAGGACGGATGTGCATGGATGCGACCTCACTGCGGGAGAAAGTAAAAGTGGTTCGTCGGCCCCTTGCCGTGGCCGATGGCCAAATGGTGGCGGATCGCTTCCGTCACGTAAGTCTTGGCCAACTGGACCGCCTCGGGCAGGGGTTTCCCCCTGGCCAGGTGCGCGGCGATGGCCGAGGCGTAGGTGCAGCCGGTCCCGTGCGTGTGGGGCGTGTCGATGAACTCGCCCTTGTAGACGTTGAAGAACTTGCCGTCGTACAGCAGGTCCGTGCCTTTTTCGGCGAGCAAGTGGCCGCCCTTGATCAGCACATGGCGGCAGCCCAGCTTATGGATGGCCTTGGCGGCCTGCCGCGCGTCGGCCAGGGATGCGATCGAGAGGCCCGCGAGGCTCTCCGCCTCATGGATGTTGGGCGTGACCAGGAAGGCGAGCGGGATCAAGGAGGCTTTCAGATGGTCCACCGCGTCCTGCTGCAGGAGGGGATGGCCGCTCTTGGCCACCATCACCGGGTCCACCACCAGGTTGGCCGCCTGATACTGTTTTAACCGGCGGCTGACCGCATCCACGATCTGCGCGGATGACAACATGCCGGTCTTCACCGCCGCCACGTCGAAGTCTTCGAAGACGGCGTCGATCTGCGCCTCGATGACCTTGATCGGCAGGTCGTGGACCGACACCACCCCGTTGGTGTTTTGCGCGGTGATGGAGGTGATCGCCGACATGGCGTAGACCCCGTTGGCGGACATGGCTTTGATGTCCGCCTGGATGCCGGCGCCTCCGCCCGAATCCGAGCCGGCAATGGTCAGGACTTGTTTCATGACTCTATCCACCGTGTGTTCGACTCCGTGGTAATCGTGAGGGATCGCGGCCGCCGTCCTGTTCAAGGCGGCCCGAACGCCGTCTCTCCCCGTATCATACACAAGAGCGGGACATTCACCAACAGGCGTGTGCGGTCGTGGGATGCGCCCACCCGGGCGCGCGTCCGCGGCCGGGCGTGCTTCAGCCGCCGCGTCCTGGCGTGTCCTTGCCCGTTGCCGCATCAATCGAATCCGTGTATAACACGAGTCTCAATCCCGCGCTACGTGTGATCCCTATGCGGACACTCATTCTGACCGCCACCCTGCTCGCCCTGAGCCTCGGCTGCACCGGGATCTCGTTCGTCTCGCGGCCGGTCCGCGAGGACAATCCCTGGCTCGTCCGGCTGCAGACCTATGCCCAGGCGGGCAAAGCCGGCGACGTGCAGCACAACCATCCGGCGAGTTGGAGCGAGTCGGACCTCAAGGCCATCCTGTCGGGGCTCTATTTGACCGAGCAGGTCGGCCTGTTGGATCAGAAGCCGGCCCCCCGGCCCATCTTTTCCCCGGAGGACGTCGCCCGGCTCGCGCCGGCCGTCCAGGAGGCCTTTCGGCTGGCCCAGCCGAACGAATGGGTGACGTTTTTCCTGACGCATCAGGTCGGGCAGGGGGAGGAGGTTACTTCAGGAGCCCTCTACGTGGACGGGCAACAGCTGCACGTGATCGTGGCCAACGACCGGGAGGCCATGCCGGTCGGCGAGGAGGCCCAGAAGCTGAAACTCAATCCGCTGCGCGCGCTGAAAGTGCGCGGCCGCACGCTCACCTTCGACCCGTCGGTCTACGTGATCTTCTCGCGGAACAGCTGGATGAGCGGGTACGACAACGCCGCGGCGAGCGAAGTGATCCTGGACCATCGGAAGTTTTTGGTCTCGCTCAAACAAACTGCGCCGGCTCCCGCCAAGCCGGCTCAGGCCGACGCGCCGCCTGCGCCCCAGGCGGCTGGCGAGCCGGCCGGCGACGCGATCAACGCGACGGTTGAGCAACTGCAAGGGGAGATCGAACAGCTCAAACGCCGCCTCGCCGAACAGGACGCGGAACTCGCCAAGCTCAAGGCCCGCGCTGGCGCTGGCCCGGCCAAAAAGAAATCCGCTCCCAAACCACCGGCTCAGTAGGTGCTTCCTGGAGTCCTGTCGGCGTCTCTGCCTTGATCGCCGGTCACGGCATCGTTGCAGCGTGACTTTGCCGGTGTGCAGTGCTACCATCTTTTCGATTTCATGTTGAGTCAATAGATCGGAGGAGCGCGGTCATGACGGTGGCAGCCACGCTGCGCGTTTCTCAAGAGGACATTGTCTCGTTCTGCCGGCGGAATAAGATTAAAGAGCTGGCCCTCTTCGGGTCCGTGCTGCGCGGTGACGTTCGTCCGGACAGCGATGTCGATGTGCTGGTGGACTTTGAGCCACATGCCGGACACTCGCTGTTCGACTTTGTCCGGATGCAAGAGGAACTTGGCCGCCTGTTCGGAAGGAAAATCGATCTTGTCGAGAAATCCGGGTTGCACAACCCCTTCAGGCGATATGAAATTCTCCGCACGCGGCAGGTGATTTTTGCAGCCTGAAGGGCGCGATCCTGCCCATTTGTGGGACATGCTGGATGCGGTGCGACACATCCGGCGATACACAGCCGGCCTGACGCTCGAGCAATACCTCAAGGAAGACATGGTCCGGTCAGCGGTCGAGCGACAGCTGGAAATTCTCGGCGAGGCCGCCCGGCGTGTATCCGAACCGCTCAAACAGGCTCACCCCGAAATCCCCTGGCGGCAAATCATTGCTCAGCGAAACGTCTTGGCCCATGAATATGGCGAGATCGTTCCGACGCTGGTCTGGAAAACCGTTGTCACATATATCCCCGAGCTTGCGGCAAGCCTGGAGCCGCTGATCCCGCCGCTCCCCCCAGAAACTCATCGATAAGGGTATCTTCTCCATGCCATCGACTTAGTAGATACTCGGCAAATCCAGCGGCTGACCGAGTGAGACGGAGATGAGCGTGCAGCCTTCTCGGAAGCGCAGAGGCGGGTTTTCATACCGTGTGACGGACGATCAGATTCGACGCTGACGGGCGTTGCCGCCGGAAGTCAAACTGCAATGGCTCGAAGATGCCAACCGCCTGCCCTGGCAGGCGATGACGCCGTAAGCCAAAGCCATCCGTGACCGCTTCCGCCGCGGCGAGCGAAGTGATCCTGGACCACCGGAAGTTCCTGGCGTCGCTCAAGCAAACTTCCGCAGCTCCCGCAAAACCGGCCGCGGCCGTCACTCCTCCGCCCCAGGCGGCTGGCGAGCCGGCCGGCGACGCGGTCAACGCGACGGTCAAGCAACTGCAAGGGGAGATCGAGCAGCTCAAACGCCGCCTCGCCGAACAGGACGCGGAACTCGCCAAGCTCAAGGCCCAGGCGCGGTCAAAAAACAAGCCGGCCCGCCCGAAACCCCTGCCGTGACGCCCCAGCGGCGTCCGTCTCCGATTTGAGGGGCCGCACCTCGATCTTGCGTTGCGCGTCCGGCCTGCCCGGAGGCAGGAGGGGCCGCGGGCGCTCTTCCAGCGTCACATGGATGCGTTTGGCGGTCCCGTCCCGGACGATGCTCAGCTCGATCGACTGGCCGACTTTGAGCGCCTGCATGACCTTGGAAAATTTCTGCGGCGACTTGATGTCCTGGCCGTTGACCTCTTGAATAATGTCCCCGCCCAGGACCCAGGGCTCCCCTTCGATCGTCACCCGCAATTTCCCGCTGCGCAACCCGACCCGGTCGGCCGGGCTTCCCGGCTCGATCCCTTGCACGAGCACCCCGGGTCGCATGGGGAGCGCGAACAGATTCATGACCTCCTCGGTGAGGAGCTTGCCCATGAAGCCCAGCCAGGGTCGAATCACCCGGCCATGTTTGAGCAACTGCGGCAGGACCTCCTTCACCGTATTGACGGGGATGGCAAAGCCGATGTTCTGCGCCCCGACGAGCAGGGCCGTGTTGATGCCGATGACGCGGCCTTCCAGGTCGACCAGCGGGCCCCCGCTGCTGCCGGGATTGATGGCGGCGCTGGTCTGGATGATCCGCTCATGGAACACCTCCCCGGAATCGGGCGTGCTGCCGAACCCGCTGACGACGCCGGTGGTGAGGGCATAGCCCAGACCGAACGGATGGCCGATGGCGAGGACCTTCTCGCCGATTTCGACGCGGTCCGAGTCCCCGAGCTGGGCATGGGTGTAGCGTCCCTTGGGGAGCGAGACGCGAAGGACCGCCAGGTCGGTCACCGGGTCGATCCCGACCAGATCGGCCGACAAACGGTGGTTGTCTTGCAGCATCACGGTTACCTTGGTGGCGCCGTAGATCACGTGCGAATTGGTGAGGATCGTGCCGTCCTGGTCGAGAAGAATGCCCGACCCGATCCCGGTGTTTTCCCCTTGGGGGAGGTGTTCGCTGGTCAGGTAGGAGGACGTGATAAACACCGTGGAGAGGGCCACCTTTTTATAGACCTGGACGGTGGCCTCCTGGTCGGGAGACGAGGCGTACGAAGCGACCGAGAGCAAGCTCATCGCCAAGAAAATCGCCAGCCCTGAGAGCCGATGCCACGTGCCGAGTGTAGGCATGATGGGTTCCCCTTTTCGTTCGTGTGACAGATCAGTCTGGCTTGCCAGGTGGAGTCGAGTCAATGCCTGTTTATGGAATTGTTCAAGTAGTTCGCGGGGAAGGGGAATAGGAGGAGTGAGGGCGCCGGTGGCACAGCCGCCGAACTGGTTGATTTATTTCGCCGTTCGGCGTACTTGTGGGCAGGTTCAGCAAGAGGCCCATGAAACCTTTCACCGCAGCCACACTCCTTGCGCCAGCCTTGATTCATGGGCCAGTCAACGCGAGATTGAACATCAGACGTCTGATTACGGTCGTGACGCTGCTGTGCCTGCCCTCCGTCGGCTTCTCGGAGACCAAAGAGATTGTGGCCGAGGGCGCCTACCACATGGGCGACGGGGAGACGCCGAGCGTGGCCGAGAGCCGGGCCTTGCTGCGGGCGAAGAGAGTAGCGGTTGAGCAGGCAGGCACCTATGTGGAGAGCTACTCGAAAGTCAAACACCTGCAATTGACGGAAGATGAGATACAGGTGCTGGCCTCGGGCTTGATGGAGGTGACGATCCTCGACAAGAAACGGTCCATTGCGGGGGACGGCTTCAACTTCTCCGTGAAGATCCGGGCGATCGTGCATCCCGACAAGGTGGAGGAGATGGTCAAGAGAGTCAAAGAGAAATCGATTGCGGGGGATTACAAGAAAGTGCAGGAGGCCTACGACAACAGCCAGAAGGAGATCGAGGTATTAAAACGCCAACTGGCACGGGCCAAAACCGAACAGGAAAAGGCCAAGGTGGAGGCCAGGATCACCGATGAGGAACGATCGTTTCAGGCCAATGAGTGGCTTGAGAAGGGGGAGCAGGCCTGGCTGAACGACCAAGCCGATGCGGCCATCGAGGCCTACACCAAGGCCATCGGGTTAAGCCCGAATCATGCCAAGGCCTATTATCTTCGTGGCGCGGCCTATAATGCGAAGAAGCAATCCGAGAAGGCCATGCTGGATTGCCAGAAAGCCTGCCAGTTGGGAGATCAAGGCGGGTGTTACTTGCTGGAGACCACATTAAAAATAAAGATGTTGTTGGAGTGGGACCCATTGAAGGCCCCGGCGGGGTTCGATTTCAATAAGGAATATGAAAAGGAGCTGAAGAAGCGTAAGCAGGGGAATTAATTATCGCGGCAAGCCTTTCCAAGCCGAAACTGAATCCCGGTACAGTCGCTCCGTCCTACGCAAGAGAAAACACCGGTACGCTGATGACTTTGTCGGGCGATCCCGGGCTCTTCAAGAGTCCGTCAATCTTTTTTGCCACGTCGGGTAGCACCACCTTCTCCCCACATTGCTTGCACACGCCGACCGGAACATTCTCCACGATGAACAACCGATTTTCCCACCAGACCTCTCGCTGGACGAGCTTTTCCTCGACACGGCCTCTGCAAAAGAAACAATCCGAATAGGAGTGCGTCATGGCCTGTCCTCTCTTTCCCGCCTTCTTCTGGGTGAGGTCGGTCGTCAATAGTAGACGCCATACGTGGCCGCATCATGCGGCCTGTTGCTGCCGATAACACTGTTGTGCAAAAGCTGCCGGTGAGAGATACCCCAGTC